>WRLO01000023.1 GCA_009777575.1 Candidatus Cloacimonadota bacterium | reverse complement strand
GAGAGGGGAAGATGAAGAAGGTGAAGAGTGGTGGGAGGGGGGTGTGGTTGTGGGATAAGAGGGTGTGTAGATGATTGGTGTGGGGTGCGGGGGGGGGGGGGGGGGGGGGGGGGGGGGGGGTAGAATTGACGATTTACAAGAGGTAATTGATAATGTGGTAATCATAAAATCGAAAAATAGAGTCAAATTGACCTTTTTTCTCAAAGCGTCTCCAGATTGCGAGTTTGACGCCTTCCTGTTGATTTTTACAAAATCAAATAATCCCACACAAACTGTCATATTCTGTCCTTCCAAATTTATTTTTTATTTTCAGCGACATTTTTATAAACAAGCTAAAAAAGTCAAGAACTTTTTTAAAATCAATTTATAGATATTAATAATTATTTAAAATTATCGTCTCAATCTCTTTAATGTAAAGAAAATAGACTATGCAAAAAAAATAATTTCTTCAAAAATACTCATATTGAGGTTGTCGCATAGAGAAAAAATTCTGTCATTCTGAATAAAGAGAAGAATCTAAAGACTTTCACTTCGTTCAAGGAGACCGGGGGGATAAGTCATATGTGTCAACTTTCGGTAATTTGTGATTGTAGAGGTGGATCTCGCCTCAGTCCAATTTACCGTTATATAATATGTTTTGACGGATGCAAGCTCCTCCACTACAGACAGCATCACGAAAAGTAGACACTTGTTGGGATTAGTAGACATTCCTTATTCTCTATTCGCTTTGATAGAATCTCAAATCTCAATTCAATTTGGATTATAAACAATATTTCCCACGAGTGTAAAAGGATTTTTCATCATACTGATTTTGGTGTCAAAAATATTACTTAAAATCTCTTCATTGTATACCTCAGCAACAGAACCTTGAGCAAAAATGGTTCCATTTTTCAAAAAAATCAATTTATCAGCAAATTCAGCAGCTAGGTTTAGATTATGTGAAACCATAATGATTGTTTTATTTTCGGAGAGATTGATGTTTTTAAGTAGAATCAGGATTTCGATTTGATGGTTTATATCGAGGAAAGAAAGACTTTCATCCATGAGAATATATTCTGTTTCTTGCACTAATGCTCTAGCTATAAGGACTCTTTGTTTTTCACCACCACTGAGCTGATTAAAAAGTCTATCTTTAAATAGTTGTAATCCCATCAAGTCGAGGTATTTTTCAACAATAACATGGTCTTTATTTTGATAATGTCCCCAGTAACTCAGCCATGGAAAGCGTGCCATCAAGATAAATTCATAGACAGTATAATCAAATTGCATATTCAATTCTTGAGGAATATAGGCAATCTGACGAGCTATCTCAATTTCACTGTATTCACCTATAGGTTTTTGATGGATAAAAATATTTCCCTTTTTTGTTTTGAGGATGCCGTTGATTGATTTCAATAGGGTAGATTTACCAGCTCCATTGGGACCGAGAATAAAAACAAAATCCCCTTTGTTTACATCAAGGGAGACTTGATTGAGAACTATTTTTTTCTGGTAAAAAACTTCGATATTTTTGATGTTAATCATATAATTTATCTCTTTTTTATTTAATTTTCTTTATTAGATTGGTTTTCAATTCTTCAATTGTAAAAATTGCAAACAATCCATTTACGGTTGGAAGTTTCTTTTTATTTTTCGCAACAAAATTATCTGAAAAAGCACCCATTTCACCTAAAATTTGCTTTACAGTATTTGATTTAAGTTTATATTTTCTAATAAAATAAATAAAATGTTTTTGAGGTGCAATTTTTTTTATGAGAAATTTACTTTTAATTTTAAAGAGAAAAATAAAATTTTTTATTCTAGAATTTTTAAGACCGAAATTATTAATTTCTTGATAATCCTCAATTCCAGTAATTTTTTTAAACAGGCTGTCTACATATTCATTGTATAACAGTTTATTTTTTCTAAATACTAATGGTATTTGTTGCCAAAATAACATATAATCACTATCCCAAAAGGGAAACCACCAGTCATAACCCCAATATTCATAATCTCTTGCACTATTCACAATAAATTTCGCTTGTCTTTCCTGCCAATTCCACATTTCAGTAATATTGTAAAAATCGTAGGCATCTTTAATATCGTTTATTTCACAAAGAGTTATAATTCTATTTTCCCAAAATTGTTTTTGCTGTTTTGTTTTAATATGGGCATTATTATCTTTGAATTGAATAAAATTGGAATTAGTGTAGATAAGACTATAATGCCTGTTTTTGATTTCATTTACAAGAATCTTTATGTTTGCTTTTTTACACAAATGAGCTTGGATAGGAATATGCCCACCTGAAATAAAATCTCCAGTATGTCCGGGTGTAAAAACAGCGTCTTTATCTATCAAACCTCTTTTTTTCATATCCATGATCGCAGCCCAATCTTGCATAACCGGTAAAGAAGTATAATTAAAAGCCATAAGATAATAATTTTTTCTATCAATAGAATTATACCATTTGTACCCCAATTGTTCTGTATATTCAGTAAAGACCCAATTGAAGTTTAGAAGTTCAGCTATTTTTTTACTAGTTTCAGCTTCAAAATTCCCTTTTACACCATAGCTAAAGCAAAGAACATTTTTGTAGCCAGCCTGTTTTATTTTAAGAGCAATCAAGCGAGAATCCCGTCCTGCGGAAAGTGGAATAACTATTTGTCTTCCATTAGCAAAATTTATCAATCTTTGTATTGATTTTGAAACTTCTAAATCCAAATCTTGCTGATACGATTCCTTATTTTTTATTTTTTGAGGTTCTGAATGTAGATATTTATAGTATCGAAATGTCTGAAATTCAATTGTAGCGGCTTGGGACTTATTGTTTTGATTTGAAATATGTAAAAATTCACCAGCCTGTAATTGTTTTACGCCACGAAATAAAGTATCTTTTCCGGTAACATAACCAGTCATCAAAAATTCTTGCTCGCTAATGGGGTCAATATTCATATCACCCACATTTTGCCTAACCCATTCTGCATCATTGCTGATAAAACAGTTTTCTTTATGCGACCCATAAAATAATGGTATGCTTCGAACTCTATCTACAGCAACCAAACATTCTTGACTATTATTTAAACAAATAACAAAGGCAAAAAAACCATTATATTGATTGAGTTTTTCCTCTAACTGACTTTTATTTTCGACATTTTCAAGGTCTTGAAAAAACAGTTCATCCTTTAATAATTTTTCTCCTTTAAAACAAGAACCGGTAAGAAAGATATTTTTGTTAAAAAATACATTTCTGTGATTTTCTTTGAAGTTCACTAAAATCATAATTTTATATTTATTATTCCTTAGGCTGTTTGTCTTTCCTTACACACAAGGAAGCCGTCTCGAACCAGCGTGATGGCCCCCCCTACCCACCCATAAATGGGTGGTGTAGGGGGGGATGTGGGTGTGCCATCTTTTCTATAAAGAGTCACATATCTTCGATATGTGTAAGGTATATTATTTTATCTATTTTCTTGTTACTATAATAGGAATTTTATATAATTATGCAATTTTTAAAAATCCCGTGTATTTGTCAACAATAAATATTGTTGACAAAAATCATAATAATAAAAAAATGACAAAAGATAAATACTGAGGAGTCAAGCTATGTGCGATTTAATAATAATAAATTTAGAAAAAACTATATGAATAGAGAACCAGAAATAAAGGAGTCAACATGTGGGAATTTTGTATTTTTGAAATAAAATATCGTCTGCGACATGTCTCGACTTATGTTTTTACTGCTATCTTGGTGAGCATAGCGGCACTTTTTCAAGCAGCTCAAGGAGGGGCTTTTTTGGGATTTTCTATCAGTATGAGTGAGAAACTCTTTATCAATTCTCCTCGTGCGATACATAGTTATTTAGGTTTTATGACAAACTTATGCATCTTTATGATGGCTACTTTTATTTATCAGATGTTTAATAAGGACTTTGAAAGCAAATTTTCTTATTTGCTGTTTTGTAAACCATTCACAAAGGCACAATACATATTTGGTCGCTTAATGGGCAATATTATCATCATGCTGGGAATATTTTCCCTCACTATGATAGTCTTCGCTCTGTCTGTCTATATACCTGGTGTAGACAAAGAACTTGTAACAAATTTTAACCTCTATTGGTATATCGAACCAATATTAACTACTGTGATACCCAATTTTTTATTTATCTCTACTCTCTTTATAGCTGCTATGATAGCGACTAAAAAGACAGCAAGCGTATTTGGAATGGGGTTTTTGCTATACATTGCACAGTATTTTGCACAATTTTTAGGTAGAAAAATAGAACATCAGGTATTATCAACTCTTATCGACCCCTTTGGAGAAAGAGCTTTTCGACTCGCAATGAGAGGCTGGTCTGTAGCCGAAATGAATGCAGAGACTATAGGACTGCCTTATTATTTGCTTTATAATAGGTTGATTTGGATAGGTGTGAGCGTGATAGTGCTGTTTGTATGCTGGAAGGTGTTTAATTTTGAATTTTCGTTTAGGCAGAGGAAAAAGGACAGTAGATTGGATGCTGAAGAGTATATTGCATCTGATGCTCTAAACAGTCCCCCCCCTGCCCCCCCCATAAATGTGGGGGGAGAGATTGAATCATCCATAAATATGGGGGGAGTAAGGAGGGGGAATTGGCAGTCTTTCCTCTCATTTTTCAATTTCTACATTGAAAAGATATTCCGTTCTGCCTCATTTTACTGGTTGACAGCGATTGGCTTAATTTTTATGATACAGGGTGCAGCCATGTCTGATATGATAATGGGAACTCAGACTTTGCCATTGACAACTCATGTAGCGAGTGCTATATCTGGTAGTTTTTGGATTTTTATGATGGTCATTATAACCTATTTCACAGGTGAGCTGGTTTGGGCATCGCGAGACTATAAAATCAATCTGATAGAGGATAGCTTGCCTTTTAGGAATTTCACGAGTTTTATCTCAAAATATGCAGCAATGGCAGTGTTTATTGGTGTCTATATCGCTATTATGATAATTGTAGGTATGGTGTATCAGACTTATTGCGGGTTTTATGATTATGAACTTGGTGTTTATTTCAAAATCCTATTTTTAAGAGATTTTCCACAGTATCTGTTATTTTTGTTATTAGCTTTCTTTATCCACAATTTTGTAAATCAAAAATATTTTGCTCATTTTGTCTTTATCCTTTTTTATTTAGGTCGTGGGTTTGTATCTTTAGCCAGAATAGGACATCCTTTGCTAGTGCCATTTCAATTACCAACTCTTATGTATTCAGATATGAGTGGCTTTGGTAATATGGTGGCTTATTTTGCCTGGATGTATTCCTATTGGTTTCTTGTTGCTTGTGTTTTGACGAGTATCGCGGTGATGTGCTGGAAGAGGGGGCTGCAGACGAAGTATTTTAGGAATGTGGTAAAGAAGTATAGGAACCTCGCAATGAAGGTTGTGGTATCGGTCGTTGTCTCTTTAACCTTAATAGTCGCTGGTATCATCTTTTACAATACAAACATTCTAAACACATATCGGACAAGAAATGCAAGTGAGAAGCTACAAATAGTTTATGAGCAAGATTTCAAGCATTTTGAGTTTCAAAATCAACCAAAGATACAAGATATAAAGCTCAATGTGGCTCTTTATCCAGAAATTAATGAAATGTATGCAGAGGGTGTTTATGTCCTACAAAATGTTGGCGATACTCCTATCGATACACTCTTTATCCATTTATCGCATAAAAACACAAATAGGGTTGAGATATATACTGTGAATAGCCAATCGGAGATTGGCACTACGAATAGCCAATCGGAGATTGGCACTACGAGGAACGGATATATCCGTTCCGATGTAGAGCTAATCTCCGATTGGCAAAATGATGCAATAAAAGAAACAATAGAATACGAAGAACATGGCATTACACTATTTGTCCTCAAAAACAGCCTTGCAGTTGGTGATACCCTGATCTTTAACTTTGACTACAGCTTGAAACCCCAAGGAATATTTGGTGGAGGTATTTTAAATAATGGGACTTTTATTCATAGTCATGTATTCCCTTCTATTGGCTATGATAGAAATAGAGAAATCTCTCTTGAGAGGAGACGAAAAAAACTCGGTCTACCAGAAAGAGAAGATAGAATGCTCGACACAGATGACCCTTTTGGGCTGTCAAGAAATTATGTCTCAAAAGATGGGGATTGGTTGTCTTTTGAAGTTACTATTTCTACATCAGGTGATCAGATAGCTCTGGCGCCGGGGGAACTAATAGCAGCTTGGACAGATAATAGTCCACTACAAGCTCTGAGGCAAGCTCAGACACTACATGGGGGGGACTATCATACTCTGAGGCAAGCTCAGACACTACATGGGGGGGACTATCATACTCTGAGGCAAGCTCAGACACTACATGAGGGGGACTATCATACTCTGAGGCAAGCTCAGACACTACATGAGGGGGACTATCATACTCTGAGGCAAGCTCAGGCACTACATGGGGGGGACTATCATAGCCACTCCAACGCAGCAGAGCAAGTGGGAGGGAGAAACTATTTCACCTACCGTATCGACCAAAATATGCTCAATTTTTACACTTTTCTTTCAGCAAGATATGAGGTCAAAAGAGATAGATGGCGTGATGTAGATTTAGAAATATATTACCACCCTGGTCATACCTACAATCTCGACTCAATGATGCGAGGAATGAAAGAGTCTCTTACATACTACACAAATGCTTTTGGTCCCTATCCTCATAATATTTTAAGAATTGCAGAATTTCCAAGATATGCAAGTTTTGCACAGGCTTTTGCGACATTGATACCTTTTTCAGAGGGAGTAGGTTTTATCGCCGATGTAAAGCCAAACACGATAGATTATCCTTTTTATATCACTGCTCATGAAGTAGCTCATCAGTGGTGGGCACATCAGTTGATTGGTGGAAATACGCGGGGAACTATCATACTGACGGAGTCTTTTACAGAATACGCCTCCTTGATGGTAGTAAAACATCGCTTTGATGATTTTCTCTATAGACAGCAATTGCAATATACCCTCTGGAGCTATCTATCAGGTCGCTCTATGGAAACAAAATATGAGATCCCTTTGACACAGGCTGAGTCACAACAATACTTAATATACAGCAAAGGAATGCTCGTAATGAATGCAGCAAGCCGACTGCTCAGCGAGGATGTCCTCAATCAAGCATTGCGAGAGTTTTTACAGGAGTATCAATATACTGCCAATCCCTATCCTAATACCAATGATTTTATGAGGATACTTGACCCCTTTGTGCCAGATAGCCTGAAAACTACCATCGATGATATGTTTAATAAAATAGTGATGTATGACCACAAAATACTCGATGTCGATTGTGAAGAGACAGAAGAGAGACATTTTAAAACCACAATAGAAATCACTACCGAAAAGAGATATTTCGATGAAAAAGGCGTCCCTGAAAATGTAGAATGGTCGGGTTGGATGGAAATAGGACTTTTAGAGAGTGTTGACAACAATATGAATAATATCTTTCATCTCGAGAAAGTTTGGATAGAGGGCAAAGAAAATACCATAGAAATCGTCACGGAAAGAGAACCAAAAGAAGTGATTTTAGACCCTTATTTTCTCAAGCTCATAGCCATACCCCAGAATAATAGAGAAAAAATCAGCAATGTGAGAGGCAGAAGTGGCTCAGGTGGTGGTCAGGGTGTTACGACTATCCAAATAAGAACTGGAAGGCATGGGCATTGAAAAAAGATGATAAAAATAAATCGCTCAAAAGAATTTATTGATAACATTGATGAAATAAAAGATGATAGATTGGCAACTATTATTACTCAAAGAATTTTAAGATTATCACAAGGAAATTTTGGTGATACAAAATCTGTAGGTTACAACATCTATGAATTAAGGATACATTATGGTGCTGGTTATAGAATTTACTACACAATTCATGGACAAGAGATAATTTTTTTGCTTTGTGCTGGTAGTAAATCTGACCAAAAGAAAGATATTTTAAAAGCTAAAAAAATAGCAAAAGAGGTAAAATTATGAATAAAAAAATGGAATTTAGCGAATTTGACCCATTAGAAATACTTAATACTGAAGAAAGATTAATAGCTTATTTAAATGCCGAGCTAGCAGAGGGAGACCCTTATTATATAAGACTTGCTTTAAATACTATAGCTCGTGCTCGTGATATAAGTGAAATAGCTCAAAAAGCAGGTATATCTCAAGAGACGATATTAAATGCTTTATCTACAGAAGGTAATCCAGAGTATTCAACAATTCAAAAGATTTTTAATGCTCTGGATATAAGGCTTATGGTTGTCAAGGAGAATAATTATGAGACTATTTAATATCACAGGGACTTGTATTTGTAAGGAACTGATTTATGAGACCTCTCCGATAAGTCATCTCGTAGAGATGAAAGCTTTGTAGAAACAGATATTCGCACCATGCCGCATCCAGTAGGGATGCTACAAAATGTGTTAATATCTTGGTTGCATCCCTACGGGATGCGGATTTGTGGTTATACATCATTTTCTACAAAGCTTCACATACCTAAAGGCATGTGTAAGGTATAATTTAAATAATTTGACATTAAGAAAGCTACGAGGCAGAAAGACCATCGAAGTTAGACTCAGTCAAGGCTATTCTTTTAAATATACTCCCTCAGGTAGCAATGAAAGGCAAGATGGTGTAGTTTGGCTCGATATAAGCACTGGATCACCAATTTTACAGGAAATAGGCACACCGAAAAAGCTCTTTTCACCCAGTAGTGTTTCTACGACCATTCATTTTGGTTTCAATGAAGAGACAAATCAATTTTTTGTAGAACAAAAAGAAGAAAACACTGTGATTTCTGTTCCAGTAGTAGGAATAACTCTAAATATTCATACAACAAGGTTAGAAGAAAAGCATTGGGAGTATATCTCTGATGAATAATATAGTGTCTCTTTTTTTTGTTGTAGGGTTATTTATGTGTTTGGACGACCTTGAGTAAAATCACATTTTGGAAAGGGTTGTCAAAAAAATCTTTGAATTATGTGTCTCAAATAATCAAAGAAGCAAGGAAAAATGGCGAAAAATAACAAGCTAAATTAATAAAAAAAAAATGTCGATGTACAGCACTAATTTATTGAACAACATTTGTGATTGACAAAATTAAGCAAAATATTATCTTGTCACAGATAGAAATCATTTTAGTAATAGGAGTATCAAAATATGAGAGTATATGGTTTTAAATTTCCTGAGATGCCTCGCCGAACAGCACTTCATGAGGCAGAGGAGTGGTATCAAAACTTACTTGCAGATAGACTTGGTATGCCTTATACTCATATTCAGAGGAATAATTTTGGACAGTATGACATGGCAGTTCATTATTTAACCTCTGTTTTGGAAGAGGCAAAAGCTATTGAAAAAGTAGCAATATTTAATATCGACCATATGGGACAGATACTGTTTTCTGGCAAGGATGCATGTTCTTTGTTAAATCGAGTTCTCCCAGCTGATATAGAAAACATGAAAATAGGAAGTTGTAAATATACTTTGTTACTCAATGAAAACGGCACTGTTCGTGATGATATGATCGTAATGAAACGAACCGATAATTGTTTTATACTGGTCATAAATGCAGGGTTTGACATCACTGAAAAAGGTTATGCTGTAGGTTTTGAGGTCGATTTAATCAGTGATGCAGATTTTATCATGCAGTATAAATACGAAGATGAAGAAGTTTATGTAGAAAATATCTCAGACCGTTTAGTAAAGCTTGATGTGCAAGGCATTTATTCATACAAAGTCATCACGGAAATATTTGGTAATGATGTTCTGAAAAATAGAACAAATCCAGAAAAAAATATGGTTTATTTCAGTTTTAATGAAGTAATTATCAGAGAAACAGATGGCATATTACCTTTTGATATTTCCGAGCAAGACGAAGCTTTTGCAAAAGATGATAGTTTTATAGACGAAGACACTTATTTTTTTAGCAGAACGGGTTATACAAATCGCTGGGGCTGGGAAATATATATACCTATTAAACATGCAGAAAAAAGATTCAAACAGATAGTTTTAAAAGCTCTTGACTATGGAGGATTATTGGTAGGTCTCGGAGGTCGTGATGAAAATAGAATTTCTGCTGGAAATGTTGGTTTGCCACTAATGGGTTCAGAATATGATGAGTTTCATACCCCTAGCAATGCTCCTTTGATAGATTCTGCAGTAGATTGGAATAAATCTGAATTTGTTGGCAGAGAAGCTCTATTGAAAGATAAAGAGAATAAAAACGATAAAAGGCTTGTCATCATAATAGCAGAAGGCAATATTGTAAATTGCGGAGTATATTTAGACGGGAAAAGAATAGGATCTGTGACATCTTGTATCATATCTCCCAATGTTTCTCATGAAAAAAGACTTTATATAGGCTCTACAAGAAAAAATGTCAATGAAGCTAATGGAACTGCTGCTATAGCTCTGGCTTGGCTTTACAATAGTCCATATAAAAAAGATGAAAATGGTCTGGATATTTTAATCGAAAATGATCTTCATATAAAAATAAAGGTTGAATTATTTAGAGAAAAGGAAATAGAGGAGTTGCAAGAAAATGGCACCGAATCTTATTCTATAAAAAAATCGGATAATTTTTCTACAGAGAGCGGAACATCAGATCCGGACCAGCTCCAACTGACCACTCAATATCAGACTTTGAGAGGAACTCAAAGTGAAGAAATACTTCCTCCAGTGAAAAAAGAAAAAGTCCCTACTGGGAAAGCTATTTTAGGCTATATAAGTTCAGATGGTGTAAACCCAGCGACATCAGCGAAAGCTTTGAAGTCAATAATATAAGGAGGATTTTAACATAGAGGAAATAGAGGATACACAGAAATATCTCTGTGTTCTCTGTGCCTTCTCATTGAATCTCTGTGTTAAAATAAACTATATGAGTAAATGGTATCAACCCCACCCGAAAATAGTTCCACGACTAAAAAGTCAAAGGATAGAATATAGAAAATCTAAGAAAAAAGGAGATAAAATGCAACCACAACAACAAAAAATCAATATCAAACTTGATGAAAAAGTAGGAGAAGGTGTTTATACAAACTTCTTCATGATTTCTAATAACCCTTCAGAGTATATCATCGATTGTGGGCGAATGACCCCAGGTATGCCGGATATAAAAATTTTGAGCCGTATAATAACGACTCCTCAGCATGCAAAACAACTATTAAAAATTTTGCAACAGAATGTCGAACAGTTTGAAAAGCAATTTGGAGAGATAAAATTGCCGCAAATGCCTCCGATAGAAAATAAGAATATCGGATTTCAAAACTAAATAAAAAATGACTTTTAAAGAATTTTTAAAACGATGTCAATACGATGTAATTCGAGTAAACAGAGATGTTTTAACAAAACATAAACACAAAAAAGAACTACGATATTGGCATCGTAAATTTTTAAAAGAAAAACTATTTCCCAATTGGTGGTATGAAAAATATTTCTTAGCGATGGCTCAGGAAGAAAATGATGATTTTTTGAAAGATAAAATAGTAGCAGATTTTGGATGTGGTCCAGCTGGCTCACTGAACTGGACAGAAGCTCCTAAACTTCGATTAGGTATTGATGTTCTAGCTGATAAATACTTCGATTTATTTGGTCGCGAAATGATTGATGATGGCTATCCTTATATCAAATCTACAGAAAAGCATATTCTTTTACCGGATGAATTTGTTGATGTTGTTTTTACCTTCAATGCTATGGATCATACAATTAATTTTTCTGAGATGTTAGACGAGATATTTAGAATACTCAAAACTGGAGGAGATTTTATCGGTAGTTTTAATTTAAATGAACCACCTTCGATAGCTGAACCACAAAAATTGACGATAAAAATGCTGGAGCGGTTTCTTTTTCCTAAACTCGATATAGAATATAAAAAAATAGCTTTACATGGTCATTTTTGCACTCCCAAAAGAAATGTTTATGATGTTTTTTTTGATGAAATCACAGTGCAACCATCTGACAATGAGAGAAGTATTTTATGGATAAGAGGAAAGAAAAAGTGAGATTTCTTTACACTAAAATAGACTAGTTAATGAGTGAAGTCCGAGAAGTCATCTCGTAGAGATGTATCGCTAGGTGGAATATGCGACAACCTTCATTGCACATCTCGCAGAGATTAAAGCTCTGTAGAAACGTATATAGGCACCATGCAGCCTCCCGTAGGGATGCCACAAAATGTGCTAATATCTTGGTTGCATCCCTACGGGATGCCGGTTTGGGTGTATACCTCGTTTTCTACAGAGCTTCACATACCTAAGAGGCTTATGTAAGGTATAATTTTATTAATTTGACTTTTCGGACTGCGGTCATTAATTCCCCATATTCATGGAGGGACTGTTGTGAGATCCTTATTTTCATGCATGGCTTGTGAGGGTAAAACCACCATGAGATGATTATATAAAAACATTCTGTAAAGAAATTTTTACTAATAAACATAATAAATATATTTTTGGAGGCACTATGTATAGTAAAATCAAAGAAGACCTACAAAATCGTTTTGTAGAAATGAAAGAACAGGGAATTTATAAGACAGAGCGAATTATCACTTCGAGTCAGTCTGCTCACATTAAAGTAGCAATCGATTCTTCCCCCGCCTATATGGGGGGTGAGCAAGTCCTTAATTTCTGTGCAAATAATTATCTCGGATTAGCCAATCACCCGTCTGTCATCAAGGCTTCACAGGATATCATGAATCAGTGGGGTTATGGTTTATCCTCAGTGAGATTTATCTGTGGAACTCAGCAGATCCACAAAGAATTAGAGAAGAAAATGTCTGAGTTTCTTGGCACAGAAGATACTATCCTTTATGTAGCTTGTTTTGATGCTAATACAGGACTTTTTGAGACTATTCTTGATCCGGAAAAAGATGCAGTCATTTCAGATGAATTGAACCATGCTTCTATCATCGATGGGGTGCGTTTATTTAAATCGCAAAACAAATTCAGATACAAGCATTCTGATATGGCAGAGCTGGAAAAATGTCTTCAGGACTCTCAAAATTTCCGTTATAGGCTGATCATAACAGATGGTGTCTTTTCAATGGATGGCGATATTGCCAAGCTCGACCAGATAGTTGATTTAGCAGATAAATATGACGCACTAGTTGCAGTCGATGATTCTCATTCCACTGGTTATATTGGACCAACAGGAAAAGGAACAGCTGAATACTATGACATAACAGATAGAGTAGATATCATTACCACTACCTTTGGTAAAGCTTTAGGTGGTGCGAATGGTGGATGCACTTCTGGAAAAAAAGAGATTATTGAGCTTTTAAGGCAAAAATCAAGACCTTATCTTTTCTCAAATACTGTTTCACCAGCAGTAGTTGGTGGCACTCTCGAAGTCTTAAATATTTTAGAAAAATCACAGGTTCTCATATCCAAAGTCAAAGAAAATGCCAAATATTTCAGAGAAATGATGGAAAAAGCAGGGTTTGACTTAGTAAAAGGCAATACAGCAATAGTCCCAGTCATGATATACGATGAACCTCTCGCAATCAAAATGGCTGATATGCTACTAAAAGAGGGAATATATGTGATAGGATTTACTTATCCTGTGGTCGCCAGAGGCCGTGCAAGGATACGCGTTCAGCTTTCAGCAGCACACTCGAAAGAGGATATTGATAAGGCAGTGGAAGCCTTTATCAAGGTGGGGAAAGATCTAGGAGTGTTGAAATAAGGATTTAGGATATGCAGATATTTATACTAATCTTCGTTTTGAATGGAGCGTCAGATTTCCATCTGACGATTGATATATATACTCGAACTAGAAAGTTCGAGCTACATTCTCAACGAGGATTAGTATGAAACAGTTTATATCTGAAATGGAAAAGAATAGTGAAATAAAACATGACAAGGGATTTAAATTGCAAAAAAACGAAATAACTTTAAAACCTATTCAAATAAAAGATATAAATCTCTTCAAAAAATGGTTAGATAAAGAGCGTATTAATAAATGGTTTTGTCCCAATAGAGCAGACGAAAAAGAAGATTGGCTAAAATTAGCAATTAGCATAAATGGTGAACATAATCATGTGAAACAATTTATCGTATATTATGAAAGTGTAAAAATAGGTTATTGCCTGTTTTTAGACGCTTATTTTGAACAGCAGTTTTTTCAAGATAATTATGATATAACTGTCGACAAGGAAAAATCTATATATGAAATAGGCTATTTAATTGGAGAGGAAGACTATTTAAACAAAGGATTAGGAAAAATAATTGTTAAAGAGTTAGTCACAAAAATCAAAGAAATAGGTGGTGAAGTGATACTTGCAGACCCAGATGAAGATAATACAGCATCTATTAAAGTTTTACTAGAAAATGGATTTACAAAAATAAAAGATGAGAATTATAGAAAAGTGTTGAATGATTGAATTTGTCCTAAGATGAATTATTTATTTTCAATTTTACAAATCTTTTTAACATTAACCAGTCATCATAAGGCATCGTGTTCATTTTTATAGGCTTAATTAACAACTATACTTGAATAATCGAAAAATAAATGATAAACAGAAAAATATTGTTTGTTACTGACTCGCAAATGTTTTGAAAGATATGTCCCTTCAAACTTATCATTCAAAACGACTGGCTCTAAGAATTGGCTTGTAATTATTGTTTCATGATTTAATAAAATCTCATTTATTTTTTCTTTAAGTTTACTACAGCTCATCATAATATCTTCAATGAAAGCAATTTGTCCCTCAAAAGCCAATCGTGTATTTACATAATTTCGAAAGCAAAAATTTTCTGTATCAGAAATATAATTTAAGGCATCAGATAGCTTCTTTATTCTTTTACATTCGACCGCAAATCTTATTTCATTATCTGACTTTTCAGACCAAATTGCTTGTAAACTATTTTCCCAAATTGAAATATCAATCTTATCTGTAGAAAGGATTTGAGTTTCAGAATCATTATAAGTCATAGTTTCTTCTGGATGAAAAGTGATTTCAACAGATGGATTATCTGAAATATACTGTTTGTAATATTTTTTGTTATACGATTTTTGTAAATAATCATTTACCAGACCATTTCTTAAAAATTCTTCTTTCGCTATTTTGCCTTTTTCTGAATAGTCGTAAGTTTTTTTGTCAGCCAAAATTTGTAAATAACAATAGATTATATAACTAACTATCTGCCGAACATGATATTCGGTTACTTTCTCTTCTTTGGACTTGAAAGTATTGGCATTATTCATTATCTGTGCTCTCTTTTAATCTTTTTAACTCAGCTTTTTGTATTGCATGCGTAAATTCCGCTACATCATACCAAGCCATCGCTCTGTGCCAACACTTGTATTCGTTTGGTTTGATTATATAAAATGAATTTTCCTCAAAACCCTTTATATCCTTTTGTATGAAAAGATTGTCCATCGGATTTGATGTATTTGTTTCTTGTGAAATACTTAATTTGTCTGAAAATAATTTGAAAACTTCTTTTTCTGTATTATCTTTGGGATAGATTATTTTTTTGGTAGGTTCTGAATCCATAAAGATAAAATTCATTGCGATAAAATGGTCTAATAGATATATTTCTACTTGAATATATTCATCGGTATAAATTTTTCTAAACTCTTGTAAATAGACCTCGGCATAGTTTTCTAGAACATGATTTCTGTATCTGTTATGAGTTTTATCGTTGCTAAATTCTAATAAATTTTGCTTGCTTTCTTGAAACTGGTATCTTGATACATTTAAAACATAATCAATTAAGTCCTTTTCATAACCATTTATTCCGTATAAATCATAGATAATTTCGTTGATTTTGGCTAATATTGTTTCGTCTGGTTCTGGTTCACTTAATTTGAAGTCGGTATAATGTTCTTGATATGGTTTCAAAAATTGGTTTACAAGATTGATTAGTTCTGTTTCAGTATCACTACTCAATTGAACAATAGGAAATGATAAATATTCATCTTTCCATTTAACTTCAGGTCGTGTAGATATACCCCAAGCCCCAGAAATCAAGTAAATGTAGTAAGTATATAAATAGGAGTTTAAAAACCCAAAAAGTCTTATTAATTTGTCTTTATTTTTAGTGGAACTTATTCCATAAACGCCAAATTTGAAAACATTTGTATTTTCGTTAACTGAGATAATTAATTCATATTCATCTTTTGTTCTTCTCTTAAATAATATTTTAAAACCCTCAAATAACTGTCTTTTACATCCGCACTTAATATAACAGTCTTTTCTTTCCAGAAGAGTACTACTATCAGGAGTATAAAATGGCTTAATTTGATTATTTTCAAGAACAGGTAAACCTTCAATAAAAGGAAATATTTTTTTTTCATTATTCTTTTCTGCTTGTTCCCCTCCGATTGTAATTCCACTACCACCAAAAAAAATATTATTATCTATGAGATTTAAAATTTTATTGTCTGAAATATCCTTTATTTTCTTCAACAACAAAAAATCCAAAACATTACCATACAACGCCACTTTAAACATCCAAGGATTATCAATAAAATGCTTTTGTTGAATCTCTTTTTGGTCAAATTTTTCAATAACTAACATCCTAAAATACTTTAGAAAATAGTTGATTTTTAATGATTGATGATTGACAATATTTTTATTAAAATCCTCATCAATACGAGGCTTTCGAAAATAAACAATACTTGCTGGACTATCTTTTTCCTCAAAAATTAATCGTCTCACGGGAGATAAATCAAAAAATTTTTCGACGCAATAAGTTTTAAGAAAATTACTTTTAAATTGTTGGGTAGTTTTTGATACATTATTGAACATTGTACTGGTTACAATCAATGCTGATTTGGTTTCTGAATGCATAAAATCATTTGTTCTTAATAAGAAGGATTGAGCAATTTCATATCCACCAACAGTTTTTTTATTGTCTTTCAACCATTTTATGTGTATTTTGTCGTCTTTTTTGCTTTTCCAAGGTGGATTACCAAGAATAAAATCAAGTTTTTTTGATTTAATGATTTTATTATAAGGATGCTTGACATCAAAAAAATTGGCTTCAAACAAATTATTGTTTAATAAATCAGGAAATTCGTATTTATCTATATTCTGTGGTTTTTGATAGTCCAAAAGAGCAATATAAATAGAAAAACAAGCTACTTTTAATGCTTCCTCATTAATATCTATTCCAAAAAGGTTATCTAATGCTATTTTTCTGATTTTAACACTAAATTCAAGGTCTGTAGTTTGTTTATTTAATTGTATTTCCTTTTCAATCATTCTACGCAAAGATTGCACGAGAAAGATTCCCGAACCCACAGCCACTTCAAATATCTTACAATCTGATGTTTGCGAATGTTCTAAATATTTATCTACCGTGTCAGTCAATATGTAATCGACTAAAAATGGAGGTGTATAAACGGCGGAATTATTTTTTTTTGTTTCTTCGTTTATCAAAGATTCATAAATACCCGATATCATTTCAACTGGAATTATCGAAAAATCAAATATTTCAAAGAAATATCCTTCAAATAAAGAATCGTTTCCTTGCAACTCGCCTCTGAAAACTTTTGTTAAAAATTCGGTATGTGTGTCATTTATTGTAAAATCTAAATCTTTGAACAATACACCATTAAATCGTGAGTTTAGATATTCAAAAAGACTTTTCAATCTTTGTATTTGAGTTATCAATTCACAAAAGCATTTTCGCCTTTCATTAGTTGTTTCACCTGAAATATAATCATTGTTGATTTCTATCCCTCTATCAATCAAATATCTAATAAAGATTAATCTTAAAATAAGTGAGTTTGCGTGATGTTCCTGCAAATTTAAATTTGTTAATTTCTCTCTGACATCCTTTATATTCTTAAAAAGAGTTTCATTGACTCTTTTCTGTCTTATGTTTTTAGATGATTTTTTTAAATACTCTGTTTGCAGCCATTTCCAAGTAGCTCCACTTTGTAAATTTAAAAAAGAGAATTGTTTATTGCGTTCGTCTTCTGTTTTAAATGGGATTTGTTCTAATCGCCTTTCTTGCTTTACATAATTCAACGCATTATATACAATAATTTCCTTATCTTTAATAATAAAAATTATCGGCGAGTTATCAAAAGACCAGACCTTTTTGTGGATATCATCTTCTCTTTCCTCATCGGCTAAACCAGTTAAATCAAAAAATAATATAAAAGGTTGTTTATTAAAAACATAAATGGCATTTGGTTTAATCAGTTCTAACTTTTTTCGAGTATCGAAATGCAAAGACACCTCGAACTTGCCTTCTTCGTTTCCGAAAAAAACAACACCTGAGTCCTTCAACTCAAGGTGATTTAGTAAATTATCTAATTCTTTACTTATCATATTAACCTTTTTATATATAACATTACATAAATGATTATATTACAAATTTACCAATGTCCGACAATTCAATATATTGATATTCTTTAGTTTCTTCGGGTGTAAAATTGCTGTCTTTTAGATTACAAAGGTGTGGGAAATGATTAGCTGAATTTTGTTTCTATTAAACAAGCTACTCTTTCAAGGTAGATTAATATAGTCCTTATCACCGAAGTATCAATATGTAGTTTTATTTTATTCATCTAAAACCCCGTAAAATAATTCACAATTCCCATTATTTAAACACCTTGTTATTTGTCAAGTGTTTTCTTAAAAAAAGATGAAACGAACATCTTTTACTTTTGTAGGGGGTAATCCCTACAAAACGCTGCTATTTTTAATAATTTTTTCTAATTTAATGAGATTGTAAAAATGGTGATGCAAAAAAATCTTGACAAAAAAGACAGGCTTTAAATATATGAACTGGAGTATTAAAGACATTTTAAGGAAAAAATTTCAATTATGACAGAAACACAACAAACCGAATACAAATCCTCATGGCATGACGATTATTTAAAATGGATATGTGGTTTTGCCAATGCACATGGAGGTAGAATTTACATAGGTAAAGATGACAATGGTGATGTTTTAGGAATAGAGAACGGTAAAGCCTTAATGGATGAGCTCCCGAATAAAATTAAAAATAATTTAGGAATTACTGCTGAGGTAAATCTTTTACATGAAAATGGCAAAGATATTATTGAAATAATCGTTTTACCTTATACTGTGCCTATTTCTTTGCGTGGGAGATATTATTATCGTAGTGGCAATGTAAAACAAGAATTGACGGGTGTTGCACTGAATGAGTTTTTGCTAAAAAGTTCTGGAAATACTTGGGATGAAATCGTGGAAACGAGAGCGACTTTAGATGATATTGATGCAGAATCTATAAAGATTTATCTCAGAAAAGCAGAAGAAGCAGGTCGTTTACCAAATGTCGATGGTCTATCCATTCCAGAAATATTAGAAAAACTTCGTTTGATGAAAAATGGACAATTAAAAAGAGCAGCTATTGTTTTATTTGGGAAAGACCCGTGTAGTTTTTATCCAAGTTCTTATGTCAAAATAGGAAAATTTGCTGATGATGATTTTACGATACATTTTCAAGAGATGGAAGATAGCAATTTAATTCGTCTTTTGGATAGTGTAATAAGGCAACTTGATTATAAATTTTTGATACGCAACATTTCATTTGTTGGATTGAGTCGTATCGAAACACTGGAATATCCTATTATAGCTCTTCGTGAGATGCTTTTGAATGCTTTGATTCATAGAAATTATATGGGTTCACATACTCAGATTAGGGTTTACAACAATAAATTGTATGTATGGAATGACGGAGGGTTACCAGAGGGAATTACTATGTCTCAGCTTCATCAATCTCATGCTTCACACCCACGAAACCCTTTGCTTGCTCAAGTTTGCTTTCTTGGAGGTTTTATAGATGCTTGGGGTAGTGGAATCAGAAAAATAAAGGATTCTTGCAAATTAGCAGGACTTTCCTCACCAGAAATGAAAGAACAAGAAGGTGGTTTTATTGTTACATTGTTTAAAGATAAATATTCTAAGGAGCAATTAGTTTTACTTGGTTTGAATGAAAGACAAATCAAAGCCGTTTTGTATATAAAAGAAAAAGGGAGAATTACAAATAGTGAGTATCAGGAACTGAATGAAGTTTCTAAAAGGACTGCAGTTAGAGATATAGTTGAATTAATTGAGAAATATAATATCTTTATACAACATGGGACAAGTGTTGGAATCTATTATGAAATAATGAGTTAAATAGAGCGTGCCAAAAGCGTGCCAAGCGTGCCAAAAGAGTGCCAAAAGAGTGCAAAAAGCGGGCAAAATGCGGGCAAAGCGGGCAAAAAGCGGGCAAAAGGTGCCAAAATCGTGCCAGTCGTGCCAAAAGCGTGCAAAGCGTGCCAAAAGCGTGCAAAAAGAGTGCAACGCGTGCAAAAAGAGTGCAAAAGGTGCCAAAAGCGTGCCAAAAGAGTGCCAAAAGCGTGCAAAGCGTGCCATCAAAAAAATGAATAAAAATATTCTGAAAAAATAAAATACTATAAATAAGGAGTTTTAAATGGCAAAATCTTATGTATTGTCAATAAAAGTTGGGAAGCAATGTTACCGACATATTCAAATCAGTGAGAACCTTACGCTGAAAAAACTGCATGATATTATACAAGTTTCGTTTGATTTTGATGATGATCACTTGTATGCGTTTTTTATGAACAACAAAGCTTGGGATAGCAGAGAAAAATATATCTGTTCTCAGGACGATATGAACGGAGCAAGGGGATATGCAGACAAGACCAAACTGTCCTCGTTAGGTTTGTATAAAGATATGAAATTTCTGTATCTTTTTGACTTTGGTGATGAATGGAGGTTTCAGATAAAGGTTATGAAAGTCCTTGATGAAGAAATAAAAGATTACGAAATCTTGAAAATAGTGGGTGATGTCTCTCAATACGGGGATGAAGAGGAATATGACGAAGAAGAGGATTAAATGAAAAAATACAGAAAATCCACTTTTTTTGAAAATTTTAAACCTTTTGGAAAAAGATCCCACTATATAAGTGAACAGACCTTGCAAGGGAGATGTAATAAAATTGGATAAACACGAAGTAGATAAAATTATCCCAAAATACTTACATAAGATTTTTGGGTTCACAATATCGAAAAGCATGAATATAGACGAAGCAGAGGAGCTTGCCTCAGATATAGTTTTTGAGGTTTACACCTCACTTTTGAAAAAGGATGATGTGGAAAATATAGATGGATATGTTTATAAAATATCTCAAAATGTTTATGCTCAACATGTAGATAAAATAAACAGAAACAAAAAGATAGTTATGAATCTACCTTATAGAGCTGTAGAGCCGATTTCCAATCGGCAAAAATCAGAAAATAGACAGAAAGAAAAAAAAATTGAAAAATTAAGAAGAGAAATAGCTTTTCTTTACAATCTACAAAGAGAAATAGTCGTCATGCATTATTATGAAAAAAAGAAGATTGACGAGATAGCAAAGCAACTAAATTTGCCTGTAGGTTCAGTAAAATGGCATCTTTATGATGCACGAAATCAGATTAAGGAAGGTATGAAGATGGAATTAGATGAAATTGTTGGTGTGAGACCTATAAGGTTTGCATCCTTAAGCCATTTCGGTAGGCTTGGCTCTAAAGGGGAAGATACTCGAACCTATTTACACAAGCTAATCACACAAAACATAGCATATTCAGCATATCATGAAGCAAAGACTATCAATGAAATAGCAAAGGAACTCAATGTAGCTACTGCTTATGTGGAAGATGAAATAGATATTTTGGTAGATTATGGTTATATGGATAAAATTGCTGGAAACAGGTATCAAACTAATATTCTTATCACTCAGACAACTCCTGAAATATTGAATGAAAAGCACGAGATTTATACAAAATATGCTAAAATTGCTTGTGATATGTATATTCCATTACTGATAAGAGAAAGTAAAAAAGTGTTTAATCTATTTAATGGTAAAGATAGAAGGGTTTACACACCTAAAGATGATTCTAATTTCTTTCTTTGGAATATCATAACTTTTGTTTGTAGCCACAAGCTCATTCATGACGAAAAGAGTCTTTTAATGTTAAATAAATTTTTGGTAAAAAGAAAAAATGGTGGCGAGAATATTGCATTAGCATGTGGAGATTATAGAAATTTTGAATGGGATAAGCTCATATTTGATAAAGATTTATTGGATTTTTATGGAGATCTGACTCTCCAGAAAGGTGATGATTTAAGGGCATGGCAATTAGGTTCAAGATTTGATATTAGGGACGAAAGTAATCAATATTGTTTTGTGGAAAATTTTGCTGATATTTTATATGAACATATCACCAGAAAACTAACAAAAACACCAGATAATGTTTATAAATACAAAGCATTATATGACCATGATTACTTGATATCAGATGGAGTAGACGATTATGTGAATATTGTAGTGTCATCTATGAAGTTTCCAGAATTTATCGAGAAATTTCCAAGTATGCCAAAAGGATTAAAGAAATTTGGTAAACAACTTGATGAAGAGATTTATAATATCGATAAAGTTTTATATCCAAAACATTTACAAGATTTATGTCGAGCAGCTAATCTAAATTCTCTTTCAAGCACTCATATTAGATTTTATATATTGAAGCAGCTGTTTGAAGACGGAGTTTTGAAATCATTGACAGAAAACCAAAAAAAGACGGTGAATACTATTATGTTTATTGAAGAAAGGAATTAAAAGCTATGAAAGAAAATATTGATGTAACACCGACTTTCCAGTCGGTGAATTACGAATTTAGAAATATTGAAAATATCAGCAATGATGATCTAGCTACTACTTGGAATTCAGCCTTTTCTGACTATATTGTCCCAATGAATTTGACACCCAAAGATATTGAAGATTATTTATTAGTGACAGGTGTGGATAAAAGTCTTTCTTACGGAGCTTTTTATCAAGGCGTTTTGGTAGGTTTGTTGTTAAATTCTATAGACAATTTCAGAGGAAAAAAAGTAGCATATGATGCTATGACTGGTATTGTGCCTGAGCATCGGGGCAAAGGGCTTTTTTCACAATTATTCGAGTATACAAGAAATAGCCTAAAAAACAGTGGTATCAAGCAATACTACCTCGAAGTTATCACAACAAATGAAAAAGCTTATTCTATTTACAAGAAAAAAGGGGGGATGGTTGTAAGAGAGTTTGTATATTTAGAATGTAGCAACTCTGTCTCAGAGTTGAAACCTTACAGAAATAACCTAAGCCTAAAAACAGAAGTCAATGTAATGCCACTGTCAGATTACTTGTTGGAAATGAATGTTCAAAATGAAATATCTCAATATGAACCTTCTATTGCGAACAGAATAATAGCTTTATCACGCAATATTAATCATTTTCAAATCGCTTTTGTTGAAATTGAAGGACAAAAAATATCTGTAGTCTTTAATCAAGAAGGCGGTATTCCTCAGATTAAATGGAATGCTTGTAACAACAGCAATATACTTTGTTTTATACTAAAACATATAATACAAAAATATAAAAAACTTAGAGTTTCAAATATACCTATTACAGAAACAAATTTAATCAATGAACTCTTAAATATGGGTTTCAAAATTTTAGTGAATCAATATGAAATGTGTATTGAGTTTTAAGAAGGAGATAAGTATGAATAAGATTAAACCAAAGGTATGCCGAGAAATGAATTATGTTTTTCATATATTGTCTGTATCCAAATGTGGATATGATAATGAATATGGGAAAAAATATATGCACTTACATTTACCAGAAGATTTAAAAATCTTAAAAGACAATGAATTTTTACTTACAATAAAAGGTGGTGAACATATAGGTGCATTGTATGGGCTTATTTTATGGGCAGCGACAAAACCAGATACAGAAGCAAAGGATGTTTATATGTTTTTGAATCAACTATTTGACACAGGTGATATAGACTTTATAAGCTGGAAATACTATAATATTCTTACAGGAGACAAAGATAATCTGGTAGAGAATGATGATGATTTAAAGGCACTTATATCCGAATCTGATTTATCTGACCTGAAAGACGGGCTTAGAGCATCATATCATAATCAGTTACAATATAAATCTCAAATAGTAGCTATTACTGATGTGATGATCAGAAATTATGATATTTTTATTAATAAAGTATGGGACGAATCAAAAGAAACCTTGCTTATTTATGCAAATACCATTCAAGACATTTTTGAGACAGATGATATTACACATAAATTAGAAAATATAGTAGGAGTGTCTCTTGAATCTGATTTTATACCATCTTTTGTAAATTCCATAGATGATGGAGCAGAAGCTCTCGATATGCACCCAGAAGTGATATTCGGCATCGGTAGAGATTTTAATAAAGCTAAACTGTTTATCGCACATGAATATGTCATTTTACTATTGAAAAATGCCTTAAAAAATACACCTGCATTCTCTTCAGAGATTTTTACATATTATGATAACATTGAAGCCTTAGCAGAATTTTACTTAGAACAAGTAACCGATGAAAAGGGAATTTTGTGGAAATCTCTAAATCATCTAAAAGATTTTTATGAAAAAAGATATAACGAAAATTCAAACATTACTGCCTCTGAACTTTTTATAAAGGCAGTAGAAAACTATTCGATAGAATAAGGAGCAATTATGAACACAGAAAAACAAAATCGTTGGGATTGGCTTGAAGACAAAGAAAACTGGAAAATCGCTCAAAAAACAGGTTATCCAATCTCTTTTGATACTGAAAATGTAAAAAATGGAGAGATGTCGGTCGTCATAGAACAAACTACAGATTTTATTGACTGGCATGCGCTTTGGGTGCCATTGCCTCATAATTATGAAGGAGAGCAAATCACATTATCTGGATATATTAAAACGGAAAATGTATCGGAAGGATATGCAGGTTTATTTCTACGAATAGACCCGCAGTTAGGCTATTATGATATGGAAGATCGAGGAGTGATAGGCACAACAGACTGGACTAGATACGAAATCAACTTAAATATGATGCCATCAAAAACTACTGGAATTTACATCGGTGGATTACTGATGGGCAAAGGTAAGATGTGGTTAAATGATCTCAGAGTCAGCATAGACGGAAAAGATTTGTCAGAAGCTATAATTTTAGAACCTAAACATTATCTTGCCGATGACGATAAAGAATTTGATGAAGGGTCAAATGTAGTGGCAGAGCTTGCCTCTGTCCATTCCGATAATAAAACCATAATAAATAATTTAGTGTTGTTCGGAAGAATCTGGGGATTTCTAAAATATCATCATCCAGAGATAGCAAAAGGAATGTATAATTGGGATTATGAATTATTTAGAATGCTACCAGTATTTTTAAAAATAATTCAATCCACCCCTTTTAACAAAAATCGGCAAAAGGAACGAGACATATTGATCCTCAATTGGATAAACAAATTAGGAGAGATTAATTATGAAATGGCTGCCCCGGAAACCCATCCTGATGCTTATTTAAAACCTGATATGAGTTGGGTAGATAATAGTGATATGGATGATGAACTAAAAAATAAAATCCGAGAAATATATATATACAGAAATCAAGAGGACAATTATTATATTTCAATGGACCCTTGGGCGGAAAATCCGGTGTTTACAAACGAAAGGGAATATAAGAATATGCCTTATCCAGATGCAGGGTTTCGCTTATTGTCATTATATAGATATTGGAATATGATAAACTATTTTTTTCCTTACAAATACATTACTGATAAAGATTGGAATGATGTATTACCTGAATATATATCAGTGTTTTTGAAAGCGAAAGATAGATATGAATATGAAATCATCACCCTCAAACTCATAACTGAAGTGCATGATACTCACGCCTTGGTAGGTAATAAATATGAAATAGAAAATAGAAGAGGAAATTTCTATCCACCCTTTCGGGTTTGGTTCATAGAGAACAGATTGGTAGTGGTTGACTATTTTAACCCCGAACTAAAGAAAACAGCCGGACTTGAAATCGGAGATATTATCACTCATATAAACGGAGAAAACATCGAATCTATCGTGGAAAGCCTAAGAACAGAATATCCGGCTTCAAATCAAGCAGTAAGGCTGACTTTTATCTCCAAAGATATATTGCGTTCTACCGAAAACACTCTTGAAATTGATTATATTTCAAAGGAAATACCTCAAAAAAAACAATTACAGCTTTATGAAAAAGAAAAAATAAAATTTTACAACAGGCTTTTTTGGAATGTCAAGGATGATGATGTGAGTTTCAGATTTCTCGAAGATAATATAGGCTATGTCAATGTAGCTTGCATTGACATGGATGATTTTCCAAAATTAATAAAAGCTTTCAAAGATACAAAAGGTATAATAATAGATATTCGTAATTACCCATCTGTACCAACTCTGAATATACACTTAAGTGCTTATTTTGTATCAGCACCTACATCATATGCAAAATTCACCAAAGGAAATAAAAACAACCCAGGAGAGTTTACTTTCGTAGCAGGTTATGATATAGAAAGCAAAGGGGAAGCATATCAAGGTAAACTAATAGTGATAGTTAATGAAATTTCTGTTAGTAATGCAGAATTCACCGCAATGGCTTTCAGAGCAGGCATTAATACTACCATTGTGGGTAGCACGACAGCTGCTGCAGATGGTAATGTATCGGGCATCACATTACCCGGTGCTATATACACGGGTATATCTGGTATAGGTGTCTATTATCCAGATGGTACGCAAACACAGCGGATTGGGATCGTCCCTGATGTCTGGGTTGAGCCTACTATAAAAGGTATTAGACAAGGGAGAGATGAGGTTTTAGAAAAAGCGGTTGAAATAATAAGAAAGTAGTGCCACCACAAAGCGAAGCGGAGTAGCCTGTCATCTCCGATTAGCTTTTTACAAGGGTTTATGGCAATCTGAGATTGCCGCTACGAGTAAAAGTTGACATTTATAGAAATTACCCCTACAATACTATCTCTATTTTCGTAGTATGATAAGGAAAACTTATTATGCGATAGCCTCAAAATATATGAAAAAAAACAGAAAAACCATTGTTTGAAAATTAATCGAAAATTTATAAGAAAAATAGTTCTTTACAAAAAAAGTCTCTTAAAAAAAATGGTTCTTTATGGAGATGTGTCCGAGCTGGCTTAAGGAGCACGATTGGAAATCGTGTGGGTGTTAGTAGCGCCTCTAGGGTTCAAATCCCTACATCTCCGCCATATTTTTTAAAAGATTTTATCATATAACTTATGGCTATAATACCTAAGGGTAAAATCTTTGTTTACAAAAAAATAAATTAAGATTTCCGGAGGATAACGTATGGGTGGATTTGTTCAATTCTTTTATACAACTGGTTTTGCTTACATTGAGTGGGGAAATTTAGTTATGGTATTTATTGCCTTAATATTTATTTGGTTAGCTCTGACAAAGGGATTTGAACCTTTACTGTTGATACCAATAGGTTTCGGAATGCTTTTTGCAAACATGCCAGGTATGAGTCAGATGTTTCAGAGTATAGATTCTGAAGGTTCTGTTTTTGGTTTTTTATACAAAGGGGTTGCTTGGGGTATATATCCTTCATTGATATTCCTGGGTATTGGAGCTATGACTGACTTTTCGGCCTTGATTGCAAATCCTAAACTGATTTTTCTTGGAGCTGCTGCACAATTTGGTATTTTTAGTGCCTTTTTAGGGGCTAATCTATTGGGATTTACTGTAGCAGAATCTGCATCTATCGGCATCATTGGAGGTGCCGATGGACCTACTGCAATATTTTTAACCAACAATCTCGCACCTCATCTAATAGGTGCCATAGCCTTGGCAGCCTATTCATATATGGCACTTGTACCTATCATTCAACCTCCAGTGATAAAACTTTTAACAAATGATGAAGAACGAATTATACGCATGAAAAACCCAAGAATAGTGTCAAAAAGAGAAAAAATATTATTTCCTATAATTGGCTTTATTGCTACAGTCTTGATAGCTCCTGGGGGAGCCACTTTGCTCGGTATGCTTTTTTTTGGTAATCTTCTAAAAGAATCTGGAGTGACTGAAAGGCTAGCAAACACAGCAAGAACTACCCTCATTGACATTTGTACTATCTTGGTAGGATTTTGTATAGGTGCCACCACAACTGCTGGATTATTCTTAAATATGGGATCAATAAAAATCTTTTTACTTGGAGCTTTTGCCTTTACTATGGCTACAGCAATGGGTGTTATTGGCGGGAAATTCATGAACCTATTCTTGAAAGAAAAAATTAACCCTATCATTGGAGCTGCTGGTGTTTCTGCTGTTCCTATGTCGGCAAGAGTAGCTCATAAAGTAGGACTGGAATACGATAAATCAAATTATTTACTAATGCACGCTATGGCTCCCAATGTCGCTGGTGTCATTGGCTCAGCTGTCGTAGCGGGAATATTGTTGGGGATTTTAGGGTAGTTTAAATTAAATAGAGTTTAAATGCCCCTCAATCAAAATTGAGGGGCAATAGTGAGTTTTTTGTGATTGATTAATCTCAATAAGTAGCTAACAAAGTCCCATCAAAACCAAAAAGCTGCAATCCGTTTTCCTTTTCCTCAGTTATTTTGATAACATGCTCATTGCTATGCAGATACCATGAACTTTCTGAGTCATTAAAAACAAGAGAAAACGAGTTTTCTGGGTTGTTCACTTCGCTGATATCAAACCTATTTTTAGTAGTGATAACTTCATAAGTCTTTTCTTCATGAGTTATATACTTTTGCTCAATATCAGTATCACTCATTGCAAGAGGATTATCATTTGTCCAAAACTCAATCAGGTTCAAGATAGCGACATCAACAAGAGTAGCAAGCTCATATATAGGAATGATCATCATAGCCCACATAAGTAATGACTGCACAAACTTCTCATCCATCGAGCGGTTGAACTCATAAACTTTTCTTGTCAAAGCAAAACTCCCAAAACAGCCCGTAAAAGACACTGTCAAAAAGGATATCAATACGAAAAAAATGATTGTCTTTCTCAATTTAAGACCTCCACTATATATTTTTACGCCATTATATTTTTTCGACCTATTTTGACAAGATTTTTTTTTAAAAGGATACTATGATTATGTTTTCTTACTATTCTTAGTAAAGGGGTCATTTAAAGTTTAAGAGATTGAAACATATTGTATGTGGTTATTATATAATGCGTTATGTCAATGTAGAACAAGCCATAGAAAATTATGATAAGAGAATCTTCTATCCAGTTTGCAGAAACCGTCAATCGTCTTAAGACAATTCCCGATATTGCAAAAACATCAACCAATTCTATTAAAAGAATTTTAGACGCGAAGAACAAGTGTTGTCGTATTGAAACATGCCCATTCTAAAAGGAAAATATAAAGAAGTAAAACTATTTAAAATATGCTAATTATTAATGTTTGACGAGATCCTTCTAGAATGGGCAAGAAATGTAAGTGTCTATCTTTTTCGTTCCAGAAAGAAAAGGAACACTATATCCAGATTTTCTTTTTTAATAAATCTTCATATTCATTGTATTTAAAGCCTTTTCTATATAGAGCAGTAGCTATCTTTTCAAAAAGTATTTCTTTGTCCAGACCATGATTTTTTTTAATCAACGAAGTTATCAAATTTAATAAAACTTCATCTTTAGTTTCAGAAGTATAATGTTCTTTTAAGGCATTCTCTACGATAGTTTTATCAATTTTTTTCAAGAGAAGTTTATGTTTTATTTCTAAGGGACTTCTACCACATAAAACAGCCTCTTCAGTGTATAAATCAGCATATCGAACGTCTGACAACCAATTCTTTTCTTCTGCTTCTTTTATGACTCTAATAATCACAGATTCGGGAATCTCATGTCGTTTTAAAAAAATCCTGCAATCTAAAACAGTTTTTTCCATTTTAGCGAGGTATTCTAACAACTTATTGAGAGCGTTTGTGTAAACCCATTCTTTGAGGGTGTTGATATAATCTTCATCTTCGTTTGTTTTTGGTGAATCATTGGAATTATCATTATTCAAAAAGAATTCTTCAGGCACCAAACTTTTTGGAACACAACCGATATACTCATCATCATAGAATAATTTATAGAAATTCTTTTTTTTTTTTGAATATTCCACAGTAATCATAATTTTAAAAATTATCTCCTACACACTCCTTATACTAATCCTCATTTAAAATGTAGCTCGAACTTTCTATTTCGAGTATATATATCAATCGTCAGATGGAAATCTGACGTTACTTTCTAAATGAGGATTAGTATTAAATATCCATATAATCCACAAAACTATTCATCGAAATTTGGTTCTTCGTCATCATCCTCGACATCACGAGCAGGACTGTCAAATTCTTCGTTTGTCAGCAGAGCTTTGACTTTTGTCATGACTTCATCGTGAACTTTGATATTTTCTATCAAATAAGCTTTTGCTTTTTCAGCACCTTGACCGATATTAACTCCATCGTATTTGAAAAAAGACCCAGATTTAGCAATAATCTCTTTGGCTACTGCGAGATCGAGTAATATATCGAGTTTTGAAATGCCTTTTCCAAAAATAATTGGAAATTCTACTGTTTTAAAAGGTGGTGCGAATTTATTTTTAACTATTTTTACCCTTGTCATACTACCAATGACTTGTACTGCCCCTGAAGTGTCTTTTATTGAAGAGCCTGCTCTGACTTCCATTCTAAGAGAGGCATAAAATTTTAATGCAACACCACCTGTGGTAGTTTCTGGGTTTACAAAGGGAGGAGCTCCTATTTTCATGCGAGTTTGATTGATGAAAATGACTGATGTATTTGATTTACTGACTATGCTTGTAAGTTTTCTAAGCGCTTGAGACATCAACCTTGCCTGTAAACCTACATGCGTATCTCCCATATTACCTTCTATTTCCTGTCTGGGAACGAGAGCAGCAACAGAATCAACTATTATCAGGTCGATGGCATTGCTTCTTACGAGGGTTTCTACTATTTCGAGGGCTTGTTCACCTCCATCTGGTTGAGAAAGTAATAAAGACTCAGTGCTAACCCCAAGTCGCTTTGCATATATTGGATCAAGTGCGTGTTCTGCATCTATAAATGCTACTACACCACCCAATTTTTGAGCTTCAGCAGCTATATGAAGGGTCAATGTTGTTTTTCCAGATGCTTCTGCTCCATAAACTTCTGTAATTCTTCCCTTAGGAACACCTCCTATTCCAAGAGCTATATCAAGATTTAAAGCCCCTGTAGGTATGACATCTACCTGAATTTTTGGGCGGTCTCCTAATCGCATTATAGCGCCAGCTCCATATTTTTTTTCGAGTTGGCTCATTGCAGTTTTTAAGGCTGCTTCTTTTCCTTTGTCAGTCATTCTTTATTCCTCCAAATTTAAATTTTTCATTAATAAATCTTCAACGGTCAGAAACCGCCTGTATTATTTTGTAAAGGGAAGGTAGCTAAATTTTTATACACAGGTCCTTGCGGGTATAAAATGCTTTGATACAATGAAATATTCTGCAAATAGATTTCTGTTTCTATAGATTCTTCGTTTAAAGTCCATTTAGCTATATTCAACGATTTAATCTCTTTTGATTTCACTCTACCCAAGGTCAAATGAAATTTAAAATCTCTTTTATCAAATTCTAAATATGTCAATTCTTGTTTTAGGTCATAAATAAATCTTTTTCTGATATTGCTAAAATCAAAATTACTTCCATCTTTATTTAGGTTGTTATGTTGTGAAATTATGTATTCTATCCATAAACAATGAGGTTTAAAAGGCGGATTCCATCTTAGTTGTCCTTGTTTCAGGTGTAAAATAGGTGTTTTCTGAGCAACTTCTGAAATTAAATTTATTACTGATTGTTTATCGGAAGGCACTATATCACCTAAAAATAGATAGGTAAAATGGAGATTTTGAGGCTCAACCCAGTTTATTTCTTTGTGATAGATGCTTTTTCCCTTGTAAGTCAAATTCATACACTCATTGCGGGTATTCTCATCTATATCAAAAGCTATAAAAGTTCGGATCATAATAAAATGATTTAATAAGTCTCAATAGTTAATTCGCCATTAATAATCGAAAAATTAACTCTGCTAAGTTCTTCAGTTACATGCAAGGATTTTTTCAATATTCTGATATATGTGGCAGGGAAAACCCTTTTATAAGCAATAATATGCTTGGGAAGATTATCCTGATTTTTCAGCATACTATTAATATCTTCTTCTAAGTGCATTTCAAGGTCATTTATTTCTTCTAACAATTCTTTATAATCTCTCGAATTTTCAAGTTCAAGCTCTTTTAGTTTATTCATTTGTTTGGTGATATTTGCCATTCTATCCTTTTTATATGGGCTTATAGAAATCTCTACTTCTGTAGATATCCCGCCAGTATTACCAATAATTGCCGTTTCTATATGTTCTCCGCTTTGATAAACACCACCCACGATCATCCCACTACTCTCATTTCCATAAAGTCCATTTTCGGCTATCACACGGCAAAATTGTAGACTTTTACTAAATTTAACTCGGTCTCCAGCCACTATTTTGGAATTTTCAGCAGCATGAAAACTAATACTACCAGATGCAACGACACCCGGACTTTTACAATTTATAATATCACCATCTACAAAAATATTCCCATTAACATCGATTTCTGCGTCTTTAATATTTCCGTTGATAGTCAAATCACCAGTTAATTTAAGTTTAACTTTATCTATCACATCCCCATTAATTATCATACTTCCAAAGAAATCCATATCTTCAAAAGTTAAATCCAGATTTTTATCCAATACAAATTCACTTTTGATATGAATTCTTGGTAGTTCATCCATGTATGGATAACCTGTTTTATCAGCAATTATTTGCCCTCTTTCTTGAGAATAACTTACATTTTCACCGAGATAGTTTTCTATCAAATGATTTTCATAATGCTCTGGCGGAACCTCTTTACCAAAGATATCCTTGCCAGCTTTGCTTTGTTTTGTAACAAACAAATGTGCTAAAGGCTCGCCTTTATTTACCTTTGGCAGATTTTTTAATAAATGAAATTGGTTTCCTATGGCTTGATTATATGATTTATCGGTGTCAAAGAGGGGAGAAAATTCAATTTCTGGGTCTTTGGGTTTTATCCCTATAGCGATAGGGAATGGTTGATCAAAATTTCTTTGTATATCTTTGGAAAAAATAAGGTCTCTTGCCTCTTCAAAACCAAAGGAAATTTCAGACTTTTCCACAACCTCAATCAAATCTTTTTCGCTTATAAAGTCCTCTTCTGATGAAACTGTTAGAAATGCACTAAATTTATCATCGGAAATTTCTATGGTAAAAACACCATTTTCGCTTTTATATATGTTAGACATAAATCATTCCTACAAGACTTAATTCTCTTTTTTTCTTAATCCTTTTTAAAACAACCTTTTATCTATGAAATATCTATATTTTTTACGATATTTTTATCGATTATATTATATTTTTTCTCATATTTTATATAACACCAAAATTGTCAAGATGTTTTTTGTAATTCGGGTTTGAAGTATATTTTATCCAATATATTACACGGAGATAGATAACATAAATCGCTTCGTTGACATAAAAATTATCTTGTCCATTGAAATCTGTTTTTTCGATATTTAATAATAAAACAGTCTCTATATTTATGCTTACTTACTATTCTCTACAAAATTCTCTTTCTTCCAACAAGTCTGAATGGGTTACATCTTCTGATATAATCCCATCTTTTATTACTTTTATTCTATCTGCATGGCTAAAACATGAATTTCTGTGGGTTATGATTATATTTGTCTTGTTTTTTCTGTGTTCTTTTATATTGTTCAGTATTTCATTTTCAGTATTTGTATCAACTGCTGAAAGAGCATCGTCGAGAATCAATATTTTTGGTTCGGCGAGCAAAGCTCTTGCTATAGCTATTCTTTGTTTTTGTCCTCCCGAGATTGTTACTCCTCGCTCTCCGATTAAAGTATCAAATCCTTTTTCAAATTCCATAATTTCTTTATAAATCGCTGAGATTTTCGCTATATTTTCTATACTTTCTCTACTTATTTCTGGTTTTGAAAAAGATATATTGTTCGCAATGGTATCTGAAAATAGAAATATATCTTGTGGAACCATTACTATAGACGATCTTAGTAACTTAAGAGGTATAATATTTATATCATTTCCATCTATATAAATCATTTCTTTTTTAGGATTATAAATTCTGCAGAGTAAATTTACCAGAGTAGATTTTCCAACCCCTGTTTTACCATAAATCTCAAGCGTTTCCCCTGCCTTTATTGTAAAATTGATGTTCTTAAGTATGTTTTGTTCATCTTCACTTGGTAGAGTTAAGCTGCTATTTTGTAAAACATATTCATACCCAAAAGACAAATTTTTTACCTCTAAGTCACCATTAATCTCTGTGATATTATAGTCCGTATCTTCATTGTCAGCAATTTCAGGCTCTGTTTCCCATATTTTGTTCAGTCGATCTAACGAAGCTGCTCCTCTTTGGTATAAATCAACAAACCAGCCTATCTCAAACATCGGCAATATCAGCATTGATAAATACATAAAAAAGGCTATGTAGCTTCCAATTGTTATCTCACCGCCGATAACAGCAAATCCACCAAAGACAACTACTACCAATAAACTAAAGCTGATGATAACTCCAAAAGCAGGACGAAATAAACTACTCAATTTCACCATATTTATATTTTTATCTATAAAATCTTGAGAATAAATTTTCATTCTGTTCAGTTCTGCTTCTTCCTGCGCAAAGGCTTTTATCACTCGTATGCCTGTTATACTTTCTTGTATCATTCCACTGAGACTTGCAAAAGAATCTTGAACTAATGAAAATCTTTCATGGATTTTTCTGCCAAAAAAATATATCATAAAAGGTAAAACTATCAAAGGAATGAGAGTATATAGAGTCAATTGTATATTTATGTAAATCATAAAGATAAATGATGATATTGACATCAATAAAATATCTACTGCTACAATAAAACCTACTCCTAAAAGCATTCTAACTGCATTTATATCATTGGTTGCCAAAGCCAATAAATCACCTATTTTTGTGAAGTTGAAATAGTTTTGAGAGAGTTTCATTAGGTGTTTATATAATGATTCTCTTAATTTGAACTCTATGAAAAAAGAATTTCCATCAATTAGTATTCGCCATAAATATCTCAATATAATAGTAAATATAGATAGAATGATAATTAAGAGCGAAGCTCTCAAAATGTCTGATTGACTGAAACCATTTATATTAACTCCATCAATAGTATTTCTGATGATCAAAGGCATAATCAACTGAATGGCATTGACCAAAATCAGCATCAGAACACCTATGGATAATTTCCACAAGCTTTTTTTTAAATAGGGTATTACAGAGTCAAAAGTTTTCATTTTTTCATTTCCTAGAAAGTCTCCTCACTTTTTCTACGAAAAGACACATATAGGGCTGTCTCATAATAGGAATTCCTTGTCATTCTGAGCGTAGCAAAGAATCTGTAACTCTATAAATTTCAATGGAATTGAGATTCTTTGCTCCTCTCAGAATCGTCCATTATACCCCATCACCACCAAGCATGAAAACCGTAGGGGTAACCTTTGAGGACGCCTGCACATTGAGTATGGGTAACCGCGAGGGTTACCCCATATCTGTCAACTTTCGGCAGTTTGTGATTGTAGTGGCGGAGCTTGCCTCCGTCCAATTTACCATTATATAATATGTTTGAACGGAGGCAAGCTCCACCACTACAGACAGCATCACGAAAAGTTGACACTTTTGGGGTTACCCCTACGATAATATATTGTTTTCGTGTAATATATTGGGAGGATCTCCTCTGAATGCTATATCCTATACATTCTCTATTTGCCAATCAATAACCTCAAAACCCATTTCTTTCAAAAGTGTATTGGCTTGTGAAAAATGTTTACATCCAAAAAATCCAGAATATGCAGAGAGCGGGCTTGGGTGAGCTGCTTCCAGTATTTTATGTTGAGGATTTACGATGATTGATTTTTTATTTTTTGCATTATTACCCCAAAGCATAAAAATAACTGGTTTTTCTCTATCGTTTAAATGTTTGATGACTGTATCTGTAAATATTTCCCAGCCTTTACCTCTATGTGAATTTGCCATATTTGCACGCACTGTCAAAACTGAATTTAACAACAAAACGCCCTGTTTTGCCCATTTTTCTAAAAAACCATTATTCGGAATAAAACATCCCAAATCGCTTTGAAGCTCTTTAAAAATATTCTCTAATGAAGGCGGACTTGTTATACCTTTATTAACAGAAAAAGACAAACCTGAAGCTTGTCCAGCCCCATGGTAAGGATCTTGTCCTAAAATCACTATGCGAACATCGTCAAAAGCTGTTATTTTCAAGGCATTGTAAATGTCATACATATCTGGATAAACAGTTTTTTTTGCATATTCATATTTTAAATACTCTCTCAGTCTTAAATAATAATCTTTTGTAAATTCTACTGAGAGATAATTGTCCCAGCTATTGTTAAATTTTACCATTTTTATCTCCTTACATGACCTACATCAGTAACTATCCTGTATCCAGCGGACTGCACCCTTTTTTCGAGACAAGATTTGCATTCGGCAGCTTCTTCATTTGTGCAGATTTTATTGTCATATAATTCGTATTGTTTTCTGAATTTTACAGGTGAAAGGTTTGGCATCACTATATTTGCACCTGCTTTTAGCCCCATTTCTCGCCCTTGAGTATTAATAGTTCCGAGAGCTGTAGTTGCTGGGATGAGTGAATATGGAAATATCAACCTCAGAATTGCTATCAATCGAAGACATTTATGAAAATCGCCATTGGGAAAACTATGAAAAGGTGTTTGTTTATGTGAAAGAAAAGGTCCTATTCCTATCATATCAGGTTGTAATTCTTGTAAAAAACGAATGTCTTCTATCAAGCAATCTATGGTCTGAAAAGGTGAACCAACCATAAATCCAGAGCCTACTTGATAACCTATTTCTTTCAAATCCCATAAACATTTTTTTCTATTTTTTAATCTCAAACATTCAGGATGGATTTTTTTATAATGCTCTTCATTTGCCGTCTCATGTCGGAGTAAATAACGATCTGCACCAGCATCAAACCACGCCTTGTAAGTTTCTTTTGTTCTCTCTCCTATGGACAACGTGACTGCACAATCTGAGTATAAAGACTTTATCTCAGTGATTATTTCTGAAATCATCTCATCTGTAAAATAATTATCCTCACCCCCCTGTAAAACAAAGGTGCGGAAACCGAGTTCATAGCCTTGTTTACAACATGCTAAAATTTCATTTTTATCTAATCTATATCTTTTTACATGTTGATTGTCCCTACGAATACCACAATAAAGGCAATTGTTTTTACAATAATTTGTAAACTCTATCAAACCTCGAATATAGACATCGACACCATAATGTTGCCTTCGGACACTATCAGCTATAGAAAATAGCTCTTCTTCGTATTGCTCTTCCTCTATGATTATTTTAAAATCATCATCAGGTAAATCTCGATTATTTCTTAGTATTTCTAATAAATGATTCATATTTTTCTAATGTATAAAAACTATTTTCGTTTTATAATCCTAAATATTCTGTATAAATCGACTTTGCATTATTTGCATCAATTGCATTTTTTATGATAGCTCTACCATCTTTGAATAGCATTATTTCGTATTTATTATCTGCAAAATTTAGATAATATTGGTTGTATTTAACATTTCCAATACTACTGAGTTTGTTTGCTAAAACAGAAAAATCCACATTTATTGAAGTTGCCGGAACTATCTGAATAGAATTTGTCCCACAAAGGTTCGTTGTATAAGAACCAGATAATTTACCGAAATATTCGTAGTTTCCCAAAGCACAAACAGGACAATCAGGGTTTTTCTGAAATTTCACATTTGCTGAATGATTTTTCCATAAATCTATTGTGAATAATTGCCCCCATTGACAAGGGTTTTGAGAATAAGTATCAAAATCATTTTGTGTTCTGTGATTTGAGATAAGTATCTTTAAAGCCTCTGCAGACTGCACCGATGCTATAGCCATAGTAGCCATATTTAATACTCCAAAAGTGCTACAGGATTGCCCCTGATTTGAAATTTTATTCGGCAGAAAACATTTTAAACAAGGGTTGTTGTCACCAGCCATGATATTCATTGTCATTCCTTCGCTACCGAGAGCTGCACAATATATCCAAGGTTTTTTTAAAAAATGGCACGCTTCGTTTAATAAAAATCGTATTTCCCAATTATCGGTAGCATCCAAAACCAAATCTACATCTTTTATCAAATCTTCTATATTTGATGAATTAACATCTTTTATGACTGGTTCTATGACTATTTCTGAATTAATTTTTGCTAGATGATTGGCTGCGGCTATGGCTTTAGGCAAACGTTCTTTTGCATCTATTTCATCGTAGAGCATCTGTCGTTGCAAATTTGATAATTCAACATAGTCCCTATCTATCAATCTCAAATTTCCTATCCCAGAGCGACATAGATTATTGGCTGATACCGTTCCTAATGCCCCAAGACCTAATATAGCTACTCTCGAATTGAGAAGAATCTTTTGTCTCTCCTCCCCTATTTCACTAAAAACAATTTGTCTTGAGTATCGCTCCATATTAACAATCTCTATTCAATAAATTCATATCACAAATCTAACAACAAAACAGAAAGACTAAAAAACACAGTTAATGACATTGCGTCTACTAATGTCGTGATAAAAGGGCTTGCCATTATTGCCGGATCTAATTTTAATTTTTTTGCACACAAAGGCAGTAACCCTCCAAGAAATTTAGCCATAACAACGGTCAGGAAAAGACTTATACATACTATCGAAGCGATTATTGGACTCGCTTGTTTGAATAATAAAATCCTCAAAAAATTGACGATTGCTAACGAAGAACCGACTAACAAACTGACTCTAAACTCTTTCCATACAATCCTAAAGAGATCTTTAAAAACAACTTCGCCTAATGCAATGCTCCGAATAACCATTGTTGAGGCCTGTGAACCTGCATTTCCACCTGTATCCATTAACATTGGTATAAATGAAGCCAAAATCATATTTGCTGCTAGTATATTGTCAAAACCACTTATGATGGCGCCGGATAAAGTCGCAGAAACCATCAAAATTAAAAGCCATACAATTCTGTTTTTAAATAATGTAAATACTGGAGTCTTTATATAAACTTCTTCAGATGGCGTAATCGCAGCCATTATTTGAAAGTCCTCTGTATTTTCTTGTTCGATGATGTCGACTATGTCGTCAATTGTAATAATTCCTACTAAACAGTTTTCTTTATCAACTACAGGCATAGTTGTATAATCGTATTTTTTAAACAGCTCAGCAATATCTTCTTGATCATCATATGTGTTGATCTTCACGACATCGGTATCCATAATGTCTTCTATAAGCGTATCATAGTCACTCAAAATCAGTCGTCTGATGGAAACGGTGCCTTCAAGCCGCCTAAATCTATTAATCACATAACAGTTATTTATTGTTTCTTTGTCTACTCCATTTTTTTTTATATACTCTATGGCTTCTTGAACTGTCATTTCCTTTCTTAAATCGACCATTTCAATAGTCATTAAGCTTCCAGCAGAATTATCTGGATAAGCTAAGAAAAGGTTAATTAGCTTTCTTGTTTCATTATCAACTGTTTTTAAAACCCTACTCACTACATTAGCGGGCATTTCTTCGAGAAAATCTACAGTATCATCGATAAACAACTCTTCGATTATATTATTGATTTCCCTGTCGGATATGCTTTCAATAATAAACTGCTGGTGCTCTCTATCAAGATAAGAAAAAACTTCTGCAGCAGATTCTTTATTTAATATCCGAAATACTATGATGATTTGTTCTTTACTTAATAGCTCAAAAAGGTCTGCAATATCAACTACATTGATCTTATCAACTATATTCTTTAACTCTTTAAACCTGCTCTCTTGTATCATTAACATTACTGTATTTTTCATCAAACCCTCCTTGAAACTAATTTTTTTACAAATTTTCAAAACTATGTAAAAAAGTCAAGCAGAATATGTAAACTATTATGACTCCTCTCCGAAAAATCGATTACCTTAAATTTTCCGTAGGAAATATGGCTTGGTAGAAAATAGCATCCCCAATCTGATATTTTCCGTAGGAAACATGGCTTGGTAGAAAACCTAATTATCACCTAATTTTCAGACAAAACAACCTCAGTAGCCGATTGTAAACCCTAAATAAAACCTAATTAACCTAATTTGAATTATTGTTTTGTCTTTTTTTTGGAGAAATGAGGTTAATTAGGTTTATCCTCGGGATCAAATCCTTCTACTGAGGTTGTTTTGTCTGCAAATTAGGTGGAAATGAGGTTTTAAATATTCTTCACCCTTATAATGATGGAAAAATATGAAGAACCATTCTCCAATCCATATCGGGATAAACCAATCTTAGTGCAATATATCTTTTTCTACAATACCTGAAATCCTACGAATTATTTTTATCAACACATTCGTAAAATTTCTCGAAGAGAATCAATCTTTGTAGAAAACAATTTCACCCGAACGATTTTTATTCCGTAGGAAACATGGCTTGGCAGAAAATAACATCCCCCCCATCTGATATTTTCCGCAGGAAATATGGCTTGGTAGAAAATAGCATCCCCCGTCTGTTTTTTCCGTAGGAAACATGGCATGGTAGATAATAGCACCCCAATCTGATATTTTCCGTAGGAAATATGGTTTGGTAGAAAACCTAATTATCACCTAATTTTCAAACAAAACAACCTCAGTAGCCGATTGTAAACCCTAAATAAAACCTAATTAACCTAATTTGAGTTTAGGTGGAAATGAGGTTTTAAATATTCTTCACCCTTATAATGATGGAAAAATATGAAGAACCATTCTCCAATCCATATCGGGATAAACCAATCTTAGTGCAATATATCTTTTTCTACAATATCTGAAATCCTACGAATTATTTTTATCAACACATTCGTAAAATTTCTCGAAGAGAATCAATCTTTGTAGAAAACAATGTCCCCCGAACGATTTTTATTCCGTAGGAAACATGGCTTGGCAGATAATAGCATCCCCCATCTGATCTTTTCCGTAGGAAATATGGCTTGGTAGATAATAGCGTCCCCTTTCTGATATTTTCTGTAGGAATCCGCCCCGAAAAGTCAAATATAATTAATGATATTCTTTGCACATCCCGAAGGTGATGTGGCTTTTAATAGAAAACGATATTTAACGCCATCTCCCACCCCGTAGGGGTGGGACTTTGACGAGATCCACCCCTTCAGGGTAGGATAATTTAGTGTATACCATTTTCTATTGAGGTAATTTTGCGAGCTATTCGCATAGCCTCATATCTCTTGAATCGACACCTTCGGTGGGCGTTATGACCGCAATCCGAGAACCCCTATTTTGTCGTTTTTATTTATTTTTATGAGATCATATTTGTAGTGGCGTATTGCTTACGTCTTCTAAAACAGTCGTTTTTATTTATTTTTATGAAATCATATTTGTAGTGGCGTATTGCTTACGCCTTCTAAACGCTTGTATTCGCGTCGAAAATAAGGCGTAAGCAATACGCCACTACAAATATGGGTTCTCAGACTGCGGTCAATTATGACTCCTCTCCGATAGGAAATATGGACTGGTAGAAAACAGCATCCCCAATCTGATATTTTCCGTAGCGGTTTTGTAGGGGACGCAATCTTGCGTTCCGCAAACACACCAATTTCACCTGAAAAAGTGATTGTCCAGTCTTAATTTAATTAGATTAGCATCAATGCATTAACATTTTACGGTTTACCATCAATAAAAATATTTCCCTCATATAAGATAAAACTACTCGTAAATATTGGTGGCACACTGTTTCTTTCTCCAATTAAGGACACATTATTTAGAAAAACCAAGTTTGGTTCTGATTTCTCTAATCTTTCGATTGTTTTTACAGGGTCACCACTTCTAGCAACTAAAGGAACAAAAAAAACTATTAACGAAGTAAGATAATTTTTATTTAAATCTTTTCTTTCGTACTCATTTAGTCTTGCCCAGTCAAATTGTTTTGTAGATAATAAACTAAATGTTCCATAGTATATATGATTTTTTTCTGCACGATAATCATAATCTTGATTGATATTTGAATATCTTGAAGTTATTCTTGGTGGATGAGTACCGCTAAGATTAGGATCTGTTAATACTTTTCCTCTTATATATAAGGTAACTTTATCAAATCGCAAGACAAATGGCGTGCTTAACCGCTTACGAGCCTTAATATCTACATCTACAAAACTAACAGAATTTGGTATATTAAGCAATGCTCTATCAATAACATCAGCCATGTTACCAGGATCTATGCCTAGTTCAATTGCTAAATATTCATCATCATTTTCTGTAAGATTTTTTAGTTCGTATTCATTGATTTTATCCCAGTTAATTTGTCTTGTTGAGATAGCTGAATAGGTTCCCCAGTTTTGGGTACATCCAGATAGCATTATCACTACAAAGATTATTAATACTGTATTCATGTGTAATTTGCCCATTTTTTCCTCCATAGGACTTATTGTTTTTCGTTGATTACAATTTCTGTATCAGCTTTACCTACGGCATCATCGCCGTTTTCGACTCGCTCCATCTATTAAGATTGCCGCGATCATTTTGCCAATAAGCTCTCACCAAAACGCCTTTCCCGCTATCGTGGGTATCAAAATATTGGCTTTTTCTACAACCCGATCTGAGATCAGGATTATTACAATGTGGGTGTATACAATACAAACCTACAGCTGTTGTGAAAAGTTCAACTAATGAACTCACAACCTCATTCAATACATCATTCATGAGGATGCCACTCATGATTTCTTTTGTTTTGGACACATTTATCCTCCATTTATTTTTTGTTTTTTTTATTTGAGCATGTATGTTAATTGTAAAGCTGACACTATTTGCTATTCTTACGAAGCAATCTCGTGTTCTAATGCATAGATTGGAATCCAAGATTTCTTCAAGGTGAGCTTCAAGGGAGAATCTTCGCAAAAACGGAAGTTGCCAGCGCTGTGAAGAGAGTAATGTGACAAAAAGCCTTATTACACGCAGATCATTCGGGGGGGGGGGGGGGGGGGGGAAAAAATTTTTTTTTTTAGAATTTGCGGATAAATATTCGTACAAAAAAAAAAAAAAAAAAAAAAAAAACTTTTTTTTTAATTATTCCCACAAAAAGG
>WRLO01000022.1 GCA_009777575.1 Candidatus Cloacimonadota bacterium | reverse complement strand
TATTTTTTTTATGGATTTTATTTTCCATTACTTAAGAAGCACCATTCTTTTTACTTCTGTTATATTGTTTGTCTCAAATTTGTAGAAATAGACACCAGAAGCAACTCTATTGCCTCTTGTATTGTCTACATTCCAGATTGCTGAATAAATTCCAGCATCTTGAATTTCATTCAATAAAGTTTTGACTAATCGACTGAGAATAATAAATAAAGACATGAATGGGATAAATAGTATCCTATCCCTAATTACAAGAATCTTGCTCTCTTCTCAATGCAATTTTCTTGCATAAATCCTCCGAATTTGTTAATTCTGGACAAAATATAAAATGTAGTTACTTATGTCAAGAAAAAAGTGAAAAAATCTTATGAGCAGGTAATGTATTTGTAAATAATATCTTATGGGATTTATATTTTTTAATTATGTATATTTTCATCGCTATACCCTCTCCCATCGTTGCGAGGTACCTTCCTTGAATTGTCTATAACTTCAAAAATTTAACCACTGAGAACACGGAGAAACACAGAGTTTTTCTTATTTAACACAGAGCAGGCGCTCCCATACCCAATGCTAACAACTTAGCGTGAATTTGCTCCGTAGTGCCACTACGAAGCGAAGCGGAGTAGTCTGTCATCTTTGATTGGCTTTTTATACGAGTTTATGGCAATCGGAGATTGCCTCTACGGACTTGAAAGAGCTTAAGTTGTTAGCATTGTCCCCCTACCTCCCACATTTATGCTAAATTTGACCCATTCATTTTACATTATAACCTCCATTCTCGCGACACATATCTACTATTTTAGTTCTATAGAAAACCTAATTCTCGCATAATGCAAAACCAAAACAACCTCAAAAAAAGCAACACCCTACTCTAACACATCTTACTAAATATTACTCCTAAAATAATCAATATCAATATCGTATTTTTTCAATCTTGTATATAAGAATTCTCTCTTGATTCCGCTCATCTCTGATGCCTTACTGACATCCCCCTTTGTCTTAGATAAAAGATTCATTATATATCTTTTTTCAAAAAGCTCTTTGGCTTCTGAATATTCGATTTCAAAAAATTCTTTTTTTATGTCTTCTATATCTTGATTTTTTTGGGTAGAATAGATATATGCTGGTAAATCTTCAGGTAAAATGACATCGTGTGTAGCCATTACCACCGCGTGTTCGATGACATTTCTTAGTTCTCGAACATTACCTTTCCAATTATCTTTGAGGAGTATGTTCAAGGTTTTTGGATCAAATCTATCAAGAGGTTTTTTGTATTTTTCTGAAAATTCTTTCATAAAAAATTCAGAGAGCAATTGTATGTCTTCAGGTCTTTCGCGTAGTGGTGGAATGCTTATTTGAATTACATTTAATCTATAATAGAGATCTTCACGAAAAGTGCCTTTTTTCACTTCTTCTTCTAAACTTTTATTCGTAGCAGTCAGAACTCGGACATTGATTGGTATATCGTGTGTATCTCCTATTTTTCTGACTACTCGATTTTCAAGAACTCGTAATAGTTTTATTTGAAAGGCAGGTGTTGTTTCTGTTATTTCATCAAGGAATATAGTCCCGCCATTAGCTTCCTCAAAATAACCTATTTGATCCTTTATAGCTGAAGTAAATGATCCTTTTTTATGACCAAACAGGGTGCTTTCAAGCAGAGTTTCTGGAATACTTCCACAATTTACTGCTACAAATCTTTTATTCTTTCTTTCTGAATTTGCTACTATTAAATTCGTAAATAAGTCTTTACCTACACCCGTTTCACCTGTTATTAACACTGTTGTATCAACATTCGCTATTCTTCTGACTTTTTCCATGACTTTTTGGATAGCGAGGCTATTGCCTATGATCTTGCTTGAATCAAAATCTTGATTCAAGAGACTTTTAAGTCGTTTTATTTCATTTTTATTTTCAACAGTTTCCAGAGCCTTATTAATCACTAAAGTCAATAAATTTAAATCTACTACAGGTTTTTCGATAAAATCAGCTGCACCCTTCTGCATTGCTGTCACAGCCATCCCAAGAGTAGCATTACCACTGATAACTATCACAGGGATATGTGAATACTCTTTCATTATAATATCCAAAAATTCTAAACCTGTCTTTTGAGGCATTACTAGATCAGACATCACTAAATCTACATGACTCTTTTCTAAAATGCTCAGTGCTTTATCTACACTATTTACAGTTATAATTTTGTAAATTTTACTCAACTTTCTACTGAAAATTTCTAATACATCAGCTTCATCATCACAGATGAGGACTGTTTTCATATAATCTCCTAAATCTATTTTTTATTTTCCTTTCCCCTACCCTGTCATTCTGAACGAAGTGAAGAATCTTAGTTCCATTATCCATTATCCATTCCCTATTCCCCATTATCCATTCCCCATTATCCATTATCCATTATCCATTATCTATTCCCCATTCCCCACTCTATTTCCCAAACGGTAAATATATTATAAACTCTGTTCCAACATCAGCCTCAGACCTTACTTCGATTTTACCTTCTAATTTATCTATTATTGCTTTTGCTAACGGTAGACCTATTCCAAAACCGCCAGATGAGGTCATCGTTTTGGTTGAATACTTCAGTTCAAATATTCGTGCACATATTTCAGGTCTCATACCAATACCGGAATCTCGAACTGAGAAACATACATAACCTTCAGAAACAAAGGAAGATATAAACAAGTTTTTATTTTTTGATTCATACATTGCTTCCATTGCGTTGTTGAATAATGTTTGAAAGACTTGGGCTATGTCTCCATAAACAAGATTCAGATCAGGTATATCATCTGCAAGATTAAGCTCCAAAGTGACATTATGTTTAAAAAAGAGATCATGATTACAAAACATTAATTCTTGATTAAGTAGTTTATTTATATTTACTACAATAGGCATGGCTATGGAGTCATCGACAGTTTTTTGGAGCAAGTATTTTATTATGTCTGACATAGATGAAGCAGTCATTATGATCTTTTTTATATCCTCATTTTTAGGGTCTTCGTCTGATATGAGCTGGGCAAAACCTATCACAGAATTTAGTGGTGTATTGAGATTATGAACTATGCTTTGCACTCTTCGACCCATTTCACTGAGTCTGTTTATTCGCACAAGTTCGAGTTCGAGTGATCTCCGTGCTTTTTCCATTTTTATCTCTTCTGTGATATCAGAAACAATCCCAAAGTATTCTATGATATTGTCGTGTTGATAGTTATGAATACTTATAGAAAGTTCTTTATCAAGTTTAGCATAATAAAATGGGTTTATTTCAAGTTTTTTACCGTGTTTAAACATTTCAAAAGGTATTAGATCTTTGATGTTTACTGCTGCTGTTTGCTTAAGCTCAAATATATCTTTAAAAGCGTTGTTACATAGTTTGATTTTTTCATTTTCATCAAGCCAAAAAATGCCTATATTTATTTTCTCAAACAATTCTTGAGCTATGGAAAGTTCTGATTGATAGGCTTTTATAGAAAGGATCATTTCATTAAAAAATGTCCCTATTTGGAGTATTTCTCCTCTTACAGTTTTATCTACAAAGGATATCTGTTCTGGTTCTTTAGAAATTGATTTCATTTTATCTACCAATTTCCACAAAGGATTGAATATTTTGTTTGAAATTACCGCAAATGAAACTATGGTCAAAACTAACAAAGATACTATGAGGATAAAAATAATTAAAAAATATGTGTTTCTTAAAAATTGATATATTTCACGAGGATATTCATATAAATGCACTAAAACCCTATTGCCTGTTATATCAAACTGGGAATATATTCCAAAGGTTGTCGCACTGTCCACTGGTAAAAAAGTATATTCCTTATAAACAGTTTGATTTTGAAGATGTTTATAAGCAAATTGCAATTGCTTATCGATTGAATATCCAAACCAAGAAAATGGTATGGTCATGAAATCAAACTGCGCTATTATTGGCGCTCTGTACATTGATATATATACATATCTATTACCGATATTACCGTTAGGTAATACATCAAGCTCGGTGGACACACGATAAACAGAAACATTGTCAAAATAAAGAAATTTCGTGGGCAATATGTCATATGAGGCTATAAAATCTGTGAAATTTCTCCATTCATAGCCAAAAACTGTTTCTTTATGTTCATTAAATACATAAAACAATGAGCTTTGCTCAATTTCTACCCTTAATCTTTCGTATTGGTCAATACGATTTCTATTCATCAAATATATATTTCTTAATAGAAGAAGCTTTTCGTGATGAAGGTCGTCAGATTCTACGACTCCTTGTTTTATGACTGATAATATTGTCTGGATTTCTTCTTGCTCATATCTATTAGAAAACCAGTAAATTGCTGACCATTGAATCGAAAAAACAACGATGAAGATTATGATCAGACATATCGTGAAATATGCGAAAAAATGCCTACCTATTCCAGGTTGAGATAATATGTTTTTTAATTTTTTCATATCTAATAATTCATTACAACCGCTTGTTTAGGGCATTTTTCATAACATATCTCACAACCTATGCATTTTTCTTGATCGACTATATGCATTCTCTTTAGCTCGCCAGAGATACAGTTGGCAGGACATTTTTTTGCACATATTGTGCAACCGATACATTTTTTAAAATCTATCAATGCCTTGCCTCTTTTTTTGTTATCTATTATGGCTTTAGTTGGACATTGTTTTGCACACAATCCACAGTTTGTGCATAAATCATAGTCGATTGTTGCTAGATTGTTTGATAATACTATCGCTTTATAAGGACAGTTCTTGGCACATATTCCACAACCTATACAGGGTGTTTTATTTCCACAATTTTTGCGAGCTTCAAATGCTTTATCTTTTGAAGAGCATTTCACATTGATTGTTTTGCTGATTGGTATCATTTTTATAAGTTTTCTTGGACACGATTTCGCACAAGCTGTACAACCGATGCATTTTTCTATATCAATAATTCTCATACCTGTTTTATCTACTGATATGGCTCCATAAATACAAGCTTTGATACAGTCATTTTGAAAGACACAACCATAATTACATTGATTTGGTCCACCGGATAATAAATTTACCGCCTTACAATTTTCAATTCCATGATAGTCATATTTAAAATTTGTGTTTACATAGCCACCAGAACTACAAAGTATAGAAGCGATATTTTTTTCCTTTTCGCTGGCTACTTTACCCATGATTTCTGCGATCTGATTCATTACTGCTTTGCCACCAGGCGGACATAGATTTATTTCTACATCGTTTTGTACTATCGCTTCAGCATATCCTGCACAGCCCGGATAACCGCATGCGCCACAGTTGACTCCAGGGAGTACCTCATTTATTTTTTCTATCTTCGGGTCAGTTTTTACTTGAAAAACTTTGGATGCATAACCTAATATTATGCCAAATATCAATGCTAAACTACCGAATAATATCGTTGGGAATACTATTATTTCTAACATTTATACCACCTAAAAACTCAATCCAGACAATCCAAGAAATGCTAACGCCATACAACCTGCAGTAACTAATGCTATCGGCATACCTTTCATCGCTGCTGGAACTTCTGCTTTATCTAACCTTTCACGGAGTCCTGCCATTAATATGATTACGAAGGTAAAACCGATACCACCAAAAAAGCCGTTTAATACGCTGTCGATGAAACTTGAATTATCATTTATATTGATTATTGCTATTCCTAATACTGCACAATTGGTCGTTATCAAAGGTAAATATACTCCCAATGACCTATACAATGCGGGAACTGTTTTTTGGATAAACAACTCTACAAACTGAACTAATGAGGCTATAGTTAGTATGAACGCCACAGTTTGTAAATAATGCATATTAAATTTTCCTAGTAGATACATGTTGATTACCCAAGTGATGGCTGATGCCATTGTTATCACAAAGGTTACTGCCATTCCCATACCAAGTGCTGAATCCAGTTTTTTCGATACTCCAAGATAGGGGCATAACCCTAAAAATCTTGTCAATATCACATTATTTAGAAAAATTGCCGATATGGCTATCACAAAAATATTCGATAATATATCCATTTTCTCTCCTAATATTTAAACATAGTGATAATTCTCACTCTTTACTTTACACCTTTTAACATATTGATGCCTCCCATCAACAAACCCATTGTGAGAAAAGCTCCAGGTGCTAAGATTGCTATCAACATTGGATTACTTTGATAAGCTTCAGGTAATATTGCATAACCTAATACCTCGCCTGTACCAAGCAATTCTCGAACTGATCCTATCAATATCAATGACATTGTAAATCCTAATCCCATTCCAAATCCATCTAAAAAAGAAGCCAATACATTGTTTTTACTGGCAAAAGCTTCTGCACGACCAAGTATGATACAGTTTACCACTATCAAGGGGATGAATATTCCCAATGCTCCATAAAGCTCAGGCGTATATGCCTCCATGACCAACTGACATATAGTCGCAAAAGAAGCTATCACTATTATATAACAAGGAATTCTTACTTTGTCAGGGATTAAGTTTTTCATCAAGGAAATCAAGATATTTGAGCATATCAAAACAAAGGTAGTTGCTAAACCCATTCCTATGGCATTGATCGCTGATGTAGTCACTGCTAATGCCGGACACATGCCTAAAACAAGGACAAATATCGGGTTTTCTTTTATTATTCCTTTGGAAAAATTATTCATCATCTTTTTCATCTGCATCCTCCTCGTCTTGGGATTCTGTGTCTTCTTCTTCTGGAGATTCTAATTCATCGTTTTCGTTGTTTTCAGGCTCTTCTACGGGTTCTGAAACTGTGTCGATTGAGCTTATATCTTCTTCTGTTGTGAGGAATATATTTTCTATCTCTATAATATCAATAACTACTTCTATATCTTCAGTTAGTTGTTCTTCATCTATTTCTATATCTTCCACATCATCTTCATCATCTATTTCTGCACTTTCGTCGAAAATATCTTCCTCTACCTGCAATCTCTGTAAAATCGGTGTAAGCCAGTCATGATTTTCCAACTCGTTGATATATCTACTTTCCAAGAGTTCTATATGCTCTCTGATAGAATTTGTTAATGTCCTTGTAGAAATGGTTGCTCCAGTTATATTAGTGATTCTACCACCTTCCCTATCTATTCGTAGATCATGTTTTTCTAAATTCATGAATAGGTTTAGAAAATCATTTCTGGTGATTTTATCTCCTAAACCTGGAGTTTCTTCATGTTCTAGGATCGCTACTCTTTTAATACTCAAATCTTGATTTATGCCAACCATTGCTCTTATGTTTCCATTGTATCCAATACCGACTGTTTCTAAAACATAACCAAGTAATTCATTTTCCGAGTCTAATGCCACATAAAATGTCATACTTACATTGTCGACTTCAATAAAATCTCTCGCTTCAGGAAACACAGTTCGTTGTGCATTTATTCTAGCTTGTCTCTTATTTTCTTCTATCAAGGGTGCGGTTATTGAGTTTACAAAGGCTAAAACTCCACATGATATAGATGCTACTATTAATAAAACTAACCCATATTTTAATAAATCTTTCATTTTAATTACCTCATTTCTTCCCAAATGGTCGTGAATATGTAAATTTATCTATCAAAGGAACTAACAGATTCATGATCAATATTGCAAAGGATACTCCCTCTGGGTAGGCACCATAAAGTCGGATAATAACAGTTATTAAACCGCAACCGATACCAAATAAGATTCTACCCTTTTTCGATACTGGAGATGTAACAGGATCGGTTGCCATAAACAATGCCCCTAATAATAAACCTCCAGATAATATATGAAACAAGGGAAGATTATAGGAAGCAGACATAAATCCGTCATAACCACCAAGTAAATAAGTCAAAACTGCTACTGTAAAGAGGTAAAAGAAAGGTATTCGCCACTCGATGATCTTTTTACTTAAAAGATAAAAGCCTCCCAATAATAACGCAATGGCTGATATTTCTCCTATACAACCACCTATATTACCTAAAAATGTGTTGAGCAATGTTGGGAAACTTATCATTTCTTGGTAAAGACTTTCTGATATGACTCGAGCATTTTCTCCCAAACTTTCGATAAACACCGTATCTTGTAAGGTTTCTAAGACTGCTAAAGGTGTGGCTCCTGTTATCTGTTCTGGTAAATCTAACAACGATTGATTAGATAATCCATTGATGGAATTCATTACAGTTTTTTGCCAATTTCCCGTCATTATCGCTGGCCATGACACTACTAAAAACACCCTGCCCAACAACGCTGGATTCACTATATTATGTCCCAATCCTCCAAATACATGCTTACCTATCGCTATTGCGAATGCAGAACCTACCACTGGAATCCACCAAGGAACTCCTGTATGAACATTGAATGAGACCAATAAGCCTGTTACTACCGCGCTACCATCGCTTATGGTTATTGTTTTTTTGCGAAAAGCTAATATAATTGCTTCTGTCATTATCGCTGACATTACACCATAACATGTTAATATTAAGGCTTCTATGCCAAAGAAATAAACCCCAGCTAACAAAGCCGGTATCAATGCTACGACTACATTCCACATTACACTTTTTACTGATGTCCCTCCGTGTAAATGAGGTGCAACTGTAACTAAAAAAGGTTTAGCCATATATTTCTCCTATTATATCTCTCACATCACCTTCAATTTACCAATGTCTATCCATTGTATAAATTTTATATGCGCTGGGCAAACATATGAACAACATCCGCATTGCATACAATCCACAACACCTGCTTTTTTTGCACCTACGAAATCATTGTATTTTACTGAGGATGCTATAAAATTTGGCATTAGTCCATTAGGACATACATCGATGCATCTTCCACAGCGTAAACAAGGTTTTTCCTCTTCGGTTTTGATTTCCGATTTTCCAAATAATATCATGCCAGATACTGTTTTTATCAATGGAACATCCAATGTGTTAACTGCATAACCCATCATTGGACCTCCAATTACTGCCTTTATTATTGGATGAGTTGTCCCTTCGCAATGTGCTAAAATATCAGACATTTTGGTGCCTATCCTTGCCATGAAATTTGATGGACGTTTTACTATTTTTCCAGATATCGTAATGACTTTTTCTACTAATGGTTTTTTATATCTTACTGCTTCATACATACTCACTACAGTTGCGACATTATTTACAATGACACCTACTGAACTCGGAAAGCTTTTTGATAAAACTCTACGCTTTGTGGTCGCATATATAAGCTGTTTTTCACCGCCCTGTGGATATTTAAATTCTAAGGTTACTACCCGTATATTTTTTTCTTTTTTCACCAGCTTTTTTAAGGTTTTTATTGATTTAGGTTTGTTCGATTCTATACCTATGATGCCATTTTTAGCCCCTAAGATCTTCATCATTATTTTTAATCCCCAGATTATCTCTTCTGGTTTTTCCATCATCAACCTACAATCAGCTGTTAAGTATGGCTCACATTCTACTCCGCTGACTATTGCAGTGTCGATAGTATTATATGATGGTGGATTCAATTTTATGCCTGATGGAAATCCAGCTCCCCCCAATCCGCAAATCCCTGCTTCTTCTATCCTGTTTCTCATCTCTTCGCCTGATAGCTGCATAAAATCTTCTTCATCTACAAGTTCCACCCATGTATCGCGACCATCTCCTTCTATCTCGATGCCTTGAATAAAATTCCACTTTGGATGCGATACTGTGTCGATTGACTTTATTTTACCTGATATTGTTGCATGCATGTTCAAGGATATTCCATCGCTGGCTTGCGCTATCAATTGACCAGTTTTTACTATTTCTCCTACTTTCACTATTGGCACTGGTAATTTTCCAATATGCTGAGATAAAGGTAATATTACCCGAGACGGTAATGGACACCTTTCGATTATTTCATCCTTTGAAAAATACTTGAAATCCAACGGATGCACGCCACCCGGAAATGTTTTATGTCCCATGTATTCTCCCTGTTTATTCCTTAATGATTATTGCTATATTTTTTATACATTTAAACACATTTATATTTTTAAGCCAATACAAGAATTTCAAAAAGGGATAATTTGTCAACCTTTTTTTGTTTTTCATACTTTGGACACTTGAATCAGACTTTGAAAACTATCTAAGTAACCTAAATTCTCGTAAAATATGTTTTCATAAATTCATACCTTACACACGCTGAAAGTGTCAGTTCAAGAAATATGAGGCTATGCGATTAGTTCGAAGAATTAATTCAAAAAAAAATTGTATTCACCAAATCAATCTTTTAGCAGTAGTAGATGAGCATACTGTAACTCTTAAGTGGAATGCATCAGAAAATAATCCTTAGGAATATTATGTTTATTGAGGTGATACATTACTAGAAAATTCTCCAATTACAAATACAACCTTTTCTGAGTTTGAAGTGCCAGTCTGCGTTCACTCTTACAATGTCTTTATTGTTTATCAAATTGGTTACATATCTACGGGATAAGAGTCAGTGCTGGATATCGTTTTCTACCCAACCCTTGTCCCTAAAGGAGTATTTTCTTATATCATTTTATTTCTACCAAAAATCATAATTTGTTTTTTAGAAAACTGTTGACAAAAATGCGGTTCAATAAAAAATGTCTCGTATGTTACAAAATCAACTTAAAAAATGTATTTTTTAAGTTGATAATAAATATATTTTGGCAAGATAAAATCTATATACAATAAATTTGAGGTGAGATTATGATTGATTTTAGAGTAACTGGTAAGGGTCCTGATGGAGCTCCCTTACAAGCAGTTCTATCTGCAAAGACGAAGCAAGAAGCAAAAAGAATTCTTGAAAGCAAAGGAATTCGAATTGACAAACTTGAGCAAAGAAAAGAGTTTAATTATACAGTCACAACTCCGACAAATACCAAACTCAAAGGCAAAAAACAAGCATATAGCACTCAAGAACTAAAAGATGCTTTTGTAAAACATGGCTATAAAAATGTAAAAGTCGAAGCTGTTTTATTAGACTTCAAAGTCGCTCCGCCTATGCAGAGTATTTTACAATTTATAAACCTTAGCTCTTTTATGCTTCAAGAAGAAATGGCTTATGACAAAATTTTAGAAATATTAGCAGAGGAAGAACAAAACGCTACCTTGAAGAATGCTCTTAAAAATATACAATCTGAGCTAAAAAAAGGTCGTGAAGGTGAAGATGTCTTCAAACAATATGAATGGGTTTTCGGGAAATTCCCAGCTTATATGCTGGGTCTGGCTACTAAATCAGGTAATATGAACGAAGTTTACCTTGCTACTGCGAAATATATGGAACGCGATGCCGAGTATAAAAGGTCATTACGTTCTGCTTTCCTATCACCTATGTTTACTGTGGTTTTGATGATGGGTGCCGTGGTGTATTATGTTGGCTGGATTTTCCCTGCAACCGCTGGAATGTTTACACGATTTGGTTTACCAGCTCCTCCCTTGACTCAAGCAACATTGGATTTATCTGATTGGTTTATAGCAAATGGTTGGTGGATATCAATCCTCGTCGTAGTCCCAACCGCAGCACTTTTGCTCTGGTTTAGAACACCGCAAGGTCAATTTTACCGTGATAAATGGATGGTACAATTGCCCGTGATTGGGCATCTTCTCCACAAAACGAGTATAGAAATATTTTTTAGGGTCTTTGGGTCTGTTTATTCTGGAGCTGATAACAATATTGAAACTCTTAAAGCAGCATCAGAAGCTAGTAGAAATAAATGGATGGAACATGGCGTAAAAACAATAGCTATCCCTATGATGTTGCGAGACGGAGCTGCACTTGTGCCAGCAATGGCTGCTTCAAAGGTTTTCAATCAAACTACTTTGAACAGACTCAGGTCTGGAGCTGAAACAGGTAATATTTTGGCTTCAGCAAACCAAATAGCTCGCTTTTTTGAACAAGAAACTACTTACAAAATGAAAGGTGTGATTGGTAGTATAGAAATGTTTGTTATGATCTACATTGGTGTTGTATTGGTTCTTTTGACTGTTGTTTCATCTGAGATAGCGATGGTATCTCCACCAGTGCCTGGTATGTAAGAAAAAAAATAATATAAATAATATCGGAGGAAACTATGGAAAGAATCCATAATTTCAGTGCTGGTCCTGGAGTTTTACCAGAGGAAGTTTTGTTGGAAATACAACAAGACTTGTTGAGTTACAAAGGAAATGGCTTGTCGGTAATGGAAATGAGCCATCGTTCAAAAGAATATGAAGAAATATTCAATGAAACAGTAGCTACAATGAAAAGATTGCTAAAAGTAACAGATGATTATGCTGTATTGTTCTTGAGTGGTGGAGCTCATACTCAGTTTTTGATGACTGCTATGAACTTGATTCAAGAAGGAAAAGTAGGAAATTATGTCCTAACCGGAGAGTGGGCATCAAAAGCCTATAAAGAAGCAAAAAAGATTGGTAAATTGACTCATGTAGCTGCTAGCTCTGAAGATAAGAACTTTTCTTATTTACCAAAAGCATTTAATATTTCTGAAAATCCTGCTTATCTACATTATTGCAGCAACAACACGATTTTTGGAACAGAATACAGAGACGACAGCATTTTCCCAACTAATATTCCTTTGATTTGTGATATGTCTTCTGATTTTCTCTCAAGACCTCTTGATATAAACAAATATGCATTGATTTACGCAGGGGCTCAAAAAAATATTGGTCCAGCTGGAACAACTGCAGTCATTATCAGAAAAGACATGATTGACAAATTTGCTCCAGTTAAAGAGACTATGCTCTCTTATAAAACTCATATTGATGGTAATTCGATGTATAATACTCCACCAACTTTTCCCATCTATATTGTCGGATTGGTCTTGAAATGGATTGAAAAGCAAGGTCTGGAAAACATTGAGAAAAACAACATCGCTAAAGCTGGTTTGATCTACGATGTTATTGATAATAGTGAGTTTTACAAAGGAACCACAGCTAAAGAAGATAGATCGTTGATGAACATAACTTTCAGGCTCGCTTCTGAGGAACTAGAAGAAAAATTCATCAAAGAAGCAAAAAGTCTAAAAATATCTGGTATCAAAGGTCATAGAAGTGTTGGTGGCTGTAGAGCTTCAACTTATAATGCCTTGCCCAAGAAAGCTTGTGAAGTTTTAGCAGAGTTTATGATAAAATTTGCTAAAGATAACGGATAAAAGCTAATAATCATGATTTGGGAGTATTTAGTAAAATAACGCTGATTTTCGTAGAAACTCAAATTATTTACGAAAATCAGCGTTTTATATGATAATATAATAAAAATATTTTTAAACCACGAGGTGTATGAATAAAATAAAAAAATTGAATGAAAACTATATATTTTTTTTAGCCTTAATGACGGCATTGGCTGCTAGCCTATATATGTTTGAGATGTATATACCCAAACCCTTACCTTTCATGAAAATAGGTTTTTCCAATATTGTTGTATTGGTGTTAGTTTATAGTTCATTTTTCAAGGAAGCTGTTATTGTGGCAATATCAAAATCTTTGATAGGGTCTTTTATAAGCGGAACTTTGTTTAGTCCTACTTTTTTACTTTCTATTTTTGGAAGTCTTTTATCCTGTGTTATTATGATGGGAGTTATGATTATTTCAAATTTGAAGGTTAAAAACCGAAATATATCACCCTTGCCCTCATCTTTTGAAGGAGAGCAGTTTAGAATATCTATTTTCGGTCTGAGTATAGTTGGTTCTTTTGTCCATTTACTTACCCAATTAATTGTAGTGAGGATTTTTATTATACAAAGCGATAGTATTTTGTTACTTTATCCTTTGATAGCAGTTATATCCATAGTAACAGGTTTTTTGACAGGTTTATGTGGTTTTTATTTTAATAAAACTATTGATTTACGGAGTTATTATGCTAAAGCTTATACTTAGATATTTTTTAGTATATTTTATTATTTTTTTACTGATTTTAGGAGCGGTCAGTTATTATTTATATCAATTGTATTTGGAATTGCCAACACCTGAAGAGGTTTTAAATTATAGATTTGATACCGGTTCTGAAGTTTTTGACATCAACGGAAGACTCATCCACATGTATGCTTTTGAACATAGAAAACTTGTCGAACTGTCTGATGTTCCTCAATATTTAATTGACATGTTATTATGTATTGAAGACAAAAATTTCTATAATCATTGGGGAATAGACATTTTTAGTGTCATGAGAGCAATGGAGGTAAATCTTAGGGCAAGAAGAGTTACGCAAGGAGCTTCCACAATTTCTCAGCAGCTTGCTAGAAATATGTTTTTATCAACAGAAAGGATTTATTCAAGAAAAATTAAAGAGATGATGCTTGCTGTAATGATAGAAAGTCAGTTTACAAAAAACGAGATTTTAGAGAGTTATTTAAATAAAGTATTATTTGGAAACGGGTATTATGGTATTGAACAAGCCTCTATGAACTATTTTCTGAAAACCAGTTCTGAATTGACCCTCTCAGAATCAGCGCTTTTAGTAGGATTACTCAAAGGTAGCGGTTTTTACAATCCGCTTCGTTTTCCAGATAGGGCTACTGGTAGAAGAAATTTAGTATTGAGCGTCGCCTATGAAAATGATATTATTTCTTTGGAGCAATATGAAGAAGCTATCGTTGAGCCTTTAGTAGTAAATCGTGTCACTGTTAATAGCAACAGAGAATCTGATTATTTTATCGAATTTATTCGTCCCTATCTAGAGAGGACTTATGGAACAAATCAATTATTTACTGGTGGTCTCCGGATTTATACTACAATAGATTGGGAAATGCAAGAATATTCTCATCGTATATTAAATGAGGTTCTTTCGGAATTGGATGAAAGCAGAAGATATAGACATAGATACTCCGATATACCTGCAAATGCTGTTAATATCAGAACAGACTACTTACAAGGTGGAGTATTTGCTATAGACCCGCACACTGGTTATGTCAGCGTGATGATAGGAGGGCGTGATTTTCAACATAGTAAATTTAATCGTATGATGCAAGCCCGAAGGCAGCCGGGTTCATCGTTTAAACCTTTTATTTTTGCCAACGCTCTTGATAATGGATATACTGCTGCTACTATAGTCACTGACGAGCCACTCGTTTTTATGAGAAGAGGAGAAGTCTTTTGGGAACCAAGAAATTATACTCTTGATTTTCGTGGACCTGTTAGATTGAGAGAAGCTTTACAAAGGTCTATAAACATAGTTACAGCAAAAATGGTTTATGATATTGGTCCTCAAACAGTGGTGGATTTTCTGAATACCTTAGATTTTTCTACACCAATACATCCGTATTTATCTTTATCTGTAGGCTCATTTGAGGTTTTACCATATGAATTGGTAGCTGCTTATAGTATTTTTCCTGGTAAAGGACAGCTCGTAGAACCTGTGTTTATAACAAGAGTTACCGATAGTCATGGTCGCGTTCTCGAACAAGCTACAATCAATAGAAGACCAGTTTTAGACCCTTTGACAGCATATATTATGACTGATATGATGAAATCTGTTATCAATGAAGGCACAGCAGTAGCGGCTCGAAATCGAGGATTTAGAATGCCTGCAGGTGGCAAAACAGGAACTACAGACGATTATCGAGATGCTTGGTTTGTCGGATTTACCAGAGATCTTGTATTAGGTGTATGGATGGGTTTTGATGACAATAGAACAATGGGTAGAGCTATGACAGGTGGTGTAGCAGCTTTGCCAGTGTGGATACCTATCATGAGACATTATGAAAATACAATGATTGATAAAGGTATAAATACTATGGAAGATTTTGATATGCCCCCGGGAATCATCAGAGTTTCAGTGTCTCGACAAACAGGTTTATTACCATCCGAACCTGATGAACAAACAATTTTGGAATCCTTTAAAGAATTTACACAACCAAGATTTTCTACAAACTTTTATAATCTAAATATTTTTCCTAGAACTCATTTTATAGTTCCTGAAGATCATATAATTGAATATCCTTTGTAATTTTCTGATTTAGAGTGAAAAATTATTTTTAACATTTTTTTGATAAGGCACTAATTAAAAACAACACTCTCCAAATCATAAAAATGATCTACTAAATTTTCTATAGAACAGACCCAACCATTTTTTCTTTTAGCATATTTTATTATATCCCAACATAGCTTCCCCCAAAAGGGATAATCAATGATATCAAAATTGTTTATATGCCAAAGAATTGATAAATGTGATTGTTGTTTTTCAGCTAAATCGATCATTTTAAAAATTCTTAATTTAGCTTGTTTATAACTCATATTCATAGCTTTTGAAGAAAAGAGAGTTACATCCATAATACTTAACGGAATCTCAAGAACTTTAAAAACTCTATTTTCTTCAATATTGAAAGGATAAAAAGGTATTGATGTCCCAGAGCGAAATCCGATATGTTCCCAAAACCCGAGAGTAGCATCATATTCAATGCCTAATTCTTCAAGGATCTTGAAAGATTTTTGGTAATTAAAACATAAATAATGATTTCTATATCCTCTTACATGAAAATTTTCTTTTTTCAGACGATTAAGTTGTTCTACCAATAAATCATGATCTGAGCTTGCATTTTTTGTTCCATGTAATCCTACAGATTGATTTCGAAAAATATATTTAATTTTATTTAGCTGAGTTTTATTTTTAAAATAATTTTGTCTTTCGTCTGTAATATCAGATTGTGATAGAAGAAAAGAGGTAGAATTACAATTTAGTTTTTTTTCTTTTATTAGTATTTTATTTATTTCTTTATCTGGATTATGAATAAAATGTTTAGTGATGAAATGACCAATCAATTTAAAAACAGAATTAAGAGGGTTTAAAGCAATCCTCCTAAGGTTGTATTTATAAATTGAATATAAGTGCTGTCTGGACCAAAAATCAAAATAATCAATGTCGTGAGAGAGCGTTAAGATAAAAGAGAAAGCTTTCTTTTTTGATTGATGTTTTTGAGCTGAGTAAAGTATTGGAAACTCTACCCCTTCAAAATTCACAAATTTTTCTAAACAACTACGAAAAATAATATAATAAAAATCTACCACAGGAATTTCTGAAAATCCCCAAAAGCATTGCATAGAAAGCTTATAATCATATCTATCGCCCGGTTTTATATTATCTTCTACAACATATTCTTGCCAGCATGATAAGAAATAAAATGAGGAAGCTATAATGTCTTTGGTGATAATTAATTTCTGAGTAGTGTTAATTTCCTTAAGTTTATCTTTATTTAAAATAATTATTTCGCCTTTAGGAGAGAATAAAAAAGGAATTTTGACATCATTGTATTGCTCAAAATTCACTTCATCATTGGGATAAATATTTTTTCTTGAAAAAAAATGAACTACTTCAGAGTTGTGATAAATACATAAAGGATAATCAGAATCTATATTTTTTCCATAATATATAATATTATCAACCGCACATTCCATTAGATTATTTATATCACTTTGATATAAAAAAACAGGTTTCAACCTTAACAATCTACAAAATGTTGTAAAAATATACTCAGCTTTGGGGACAAAACTTTTTTCAATATCAAGGACTATTTTTATGATTTTATTTTCAGCCATTCTTTTGTCTCTCTAAAACTTTTATAACTTTTGCAGCTGAAAGAATATTCGAAACAATGAAATCTGGTAAAATAGTGTTATTCAATATAGAAAATGCAGAAGTGTCATTAGTCAATGAAGGTGTGACTAAAAAACTTACCATTCCGTTATTTTTCCCAAATTCTATATCAATATCTTTATCGCCTATCATATAACTTTGCTTTGCTTTTATAGGAAATGTTTTCAATGCCTCAAAAAACATACCAGAACGCGGTTTTCTGCTAAAATGTTCAACATTATAAGGCTCTACAATCCCGCCTGGATGAAAAGGACTATATAAAATCAAATCTAAAAAAGCACCTTCTTTAGCTAACTCGTCTTTCATAAACTGATGTAGAGATTTTAAATCATCTTCTGTGAATAATCCTCTTGCAATACCAGACTGGTTACTGACTACTATTGTTTTGAAATCGAGTTTATTAAATATCTTAATAGCCTCAGCAGTATAAGGATATAGATGAAAATCCTTTATTGAGGCTATATACCCTGATGGGTCATGATTGATAGTTCCGTCTCTGTCTATAAAAACTGCTTTCATGAGCTCGTATTGTAAGGTAACCTGAGATCATGCAACCTGATATTGGCAAAGAGTAGACTTAATTGCCAAGCATTCCCAGTTTGTCTATAATCAAGTGTAATATTCCAGCAATCAAAACTTCGTATCAACCCAATCCTTTGACCTCTCATACTCATAGTAGTGAAATCAAAATAATTATAGTAAGTCATACTCCAGTTTTGAGTAACTCTAAAACTCGCATCAGTATTTAAATTTTGCGTTTTTCTTCTACTTCTTCTATCATAATTATAGTCAAAAGTAGTAGACAAAGACCATCCAGCTGGATTAAACAATCTTTCAAAATCATCAATAGTCATAATATTCATATTTTCTTCTACAGGGGTTTCAGGTCTAAATAGATTGTTTGTAATAAAATCATTTTTTTGTAAAGGAAAATAGTCGAAGTAATTTGCGTTTCCAGAGAAACTCAAACGGGTGCTTGATCTCCATGAGGAAAACTCAAAGTCTTCATAAACTCTTTGAGTAGTAGTCATGCTTTGATTCAAACCAAAATTTACACCAATCAATTCATAAGAACCCGGATTGATAGAAAAAGAATGATTTAAATCACTCCAAGGTCTCGTTTTATTCTCAAAATTGTAAGCAGAAGAGCTACGAAGGGTAAACAAATCATTTAATCTTCTTTCCATCCCATTACTATCAGGAACTAGCCTAAATTGCCATCTTTGATCAAGACTTAAATTTAAATTTCTTGCTTTTCGAGCTTGAGAAACGCCAATACCCGAAAAACTATAAAATCTGCTATTGTCTGAAAAATCGGGACTATATCTAAAACTCGCAGAGGGAGTGACAATATGTCTTGCAGCGAGAATGGGTCCAGAATTATATCTTTTCATACCAAAGACATTAAAAGAAGCAGAACTAGTAGATCCATAAGAATAACCATGAACAAGCACATTCCCTTCTCTATCTCTATCCATTAAAGCATCTTGATAGTTTACTGAACTACTAAGTCTCAGCCAACCAAAAGCTGTATAGTTCCATGATAAGGCTATATTTTGTCTTATACCAGCATGATGTTGACTGAGATAATTGCCTTCATCATCCATTTTGTTTTGCCAAATAACTTGTGCAAAAGTAGGATCGTCATCTGTTATTTGACCTTGATGAACCCCCGCCATAGACCAATTCATAGAGAAAGTTTTCCACCAGTGGTCTTGTCTGCGAACTTCATCTGAAATAAAAGGAATTAATTCATGAACAGGTCTTGAGGGCAAGCTATACGAAATATTGGGTAAAACTATATTTTTTTGATTGGAGATCAAATTCTCTTGATAAGACGCTGCAGCAAGAAAACTACTCGATCTTAAAGGTTTTCTCCATGAAATACTCGATCTCATATTCTCTTGTAGTCTAATTTTCGGGTCAATCTCATCGTACCATACATCTCTACTGGAAGAATAATCAATTGTAACATCAAAAGTAGCTCGTTCGGGCAGTCTATGAAAATGTCTATAATTTATGTTCCATTCATGTCTATAACTGTCAGGGTTTACTTCATGTTCGATATCATTAATAAATTTATAAGTTGTTTTTAAATTACCATTATATCTATATCTATCATGATAATCAAAATTAATTAAAAAGTTAATTCCTTTTTTCTCTAAGAAATCAGCTTTAAACAAAACATCAGCATAATCATTAATAACATAGAAATAGGCGATATCTTCAATTTTTTTACCAGTCCTTGAACTATACCCAGGAGAAGGCATCAAAAATCCACTAGATCTACCACTTTTGACACTAAAAGCCGCAAAAGGCAGTGGAATTAAAGGAAAATCATTTACATAAAATATAATCGGTCTACCAATAATGACATTGTCATGATATAATCTCATAGACCAAGATCTGATATCAAAATGAGGATGCAAGGCTTCACAAGTGGTAAAGCGACCTTGGTCTAGATCATAAACATTTTCTCCAACTTTGCGAATCTCTTCACCATAATAAAAACCCTGATTAAAACTACTTGCTCCCTCAAAAACAATACCTACCTCTGTTTCTATATCAAAAAATGCTGTTTGACCTATTATCAGTTGGTCAATATCTTCCATAATCACATGACCTGTAGCTACAGCTTGATTTCGTTCAAAATCAATGCTGATACTATCTGCTTTGATGGTTGAAGTATGATAGCGGACTTGGGCATTTCCGGTAAGTAATATTTTATCTAAATCTACAAAATAATGCAGAAAATCAGCTTCATAATACAAAGAATCCCAAATAGTTGTCTCTGTAGCTAATACAAGAGTAGTATCAATGAGAGTTTCAGCATTTTCTAAAAATATCAAAGATTCTATAGTATTTATTTCATCGTTAGTTATTGCTTCTAAGGTGTCAGCAGGTGTTGTTTGATAATTGATAGTGTTTTCATGAATAATCTCTTCATCTATATCTTCAACGTAAACTAAAGAATAACTTAATAATCCAAAAAATAAACAGAGAAAAGAGATGAAAAAAAAATATTCACGAGATAATCTATCAAACATCAAATTTACTAAACACCGTGCAATCCATAAACTTCATTAATATCCAAAACATACAGAATACCATTACCTGGTTCGTCTATCTTTAGATTTTCTCTAATAGATTTGACTATCTTGTCTTTGTTTTTTTTTCTGGTAATGATAAAAACTTCTTCTTTCTCTGGTTCGATCTCAATTGAAAAAAATTTTTGAATTTCATGTATTCCAGCACCTCGTGCATTTATTATGGTTCCACAAATTGAGACTACTTTGTTAGCAGCTTCAATGACTTCTTCTGCTTTTCCCTTTTCCACAACAACAAAAATGGCATTAAACATATTTTTTCCTCCTTCGAGATTTTTTAAACTAACATAAGGATTTTTACTACCTATAAAATCGCTGACACTATATAAAAAGGCTATTCCATTGTGAGGTTTCTCAAATTTCATTTCTACACTGATGCCTTTAATTGCTTGAACAGCAATTTCATTTTCCACTATCATACTGACGATTTCTTTTCTTTCTTCGTTTAAAGCAAGAAAATTCATAATAGAACTACAAGCGAATCCTTTTCCAATGGAAACAGTAGCTCCCTTTATACCATATTTTTTGGAAATTTTTATTACTTTCGAGGCATTGCCTATATCGACAACGCAACATATTAAACCAAAACCCATCATAATTTTAGTCAACTCCAACTTTTTTTGATTTCATTTTATATATATAACCAAGTATTAACAAGGCTATTACAGGCATCATAGTGACCATAACTATTATACCAAAGGAATCCTTAAAAACATCAGCATGCGGGACTGCTTCAGCTACACCTTGCGAATAAGCTAAGATAAAAGTCACAGTCATAGGTCCAGAAGATACAGCACCAGAATCGAAAGATATACCTGTAAAGATTTTTGGTGTAAAAAACATCATAATCAAGGAAAAGCAATATCCGGGTAAGATATAATGCCACAATGATATACTTGGAACAATGATTTTTAACATGGATAAGCCGACAGCAAAAGCCATCCCAATGGAAAGAAAAGTCAGTATAGTCTTTCTTCTGATGTATCCATTGGTTACATCTTCAATTTGGTGAGTTAGAACATATACCGCTGGCTCTGTAAGAATAATCAACATTCCCAGAATAGCCCCTAAACCTATTGGAATTATTGGATTTCCTATTTTTGCTAGTTGATAACCGATAATACTGCCCATGTTCATAAATCCAGCATGAACACCAACAAAAAATATTACCAACCCTGAGAATGTATAGAAAAAACCTATTAACATTCTACGAAAATGAATATGTGAGAGATGAAATTTATATTTTTGAAATATGAGGAACAATACCAAAATCGGCATCAACGATAAAAAAGTCTCGCGAATCATTATTGGGATTTCCAGTAAAAAAGGACCAAAGACAGAAGTATTATCAAAATTATAGGCCGGTAGGGAACCAGTTATTTCTTCTGTTTTGAGAAAGAATTTTAATAATAATACCCCAAAGATAGCTCCAGATGCCATGATACCCACCAAACCAAAGCTATTTTCTTCAGCTGATTTACTATCTCTTTTCATTGAAGCCATACCTAATGCTAAAGCAAGGACTAAAGGAACAGTTATTGCGCCTGTAGCAGCACCAGAGGCGTCAAAAGCAATAGCAACAAAGTCTGAAGAGACAAATAAAGATAATAAAAAAGCTAAAGTATAAGCAATTATTAACATTTTCCGAAGAGAATAATTTTTTACTATTCTGATAGCGCCGAGAGCCAATAGAGTGGCTGCTCCGAGAGCAACAAGAGTTCGTATGGTAAAGGTTGAAATTATATTATTTGAGATAGCTGCAACTTGTTTTGCTAAAACATTAACATCTGGTTCGGCAAAATTAATAAAAAAACCAAGTATAAACACAGTAATAATGATAAACCAAAGCTTGTTAGATTTGACAAAAGCTGTTCCCATATTTTCCCCAAGTGGGAGAATTGCTAATTCTACTCCAAATAAAAGAACAATTAAACCTATCTTTACTGCGACTGCTCCCAATAAAAATTGAAAAAAGGGGATATTCGGAATAGGAACAATGGTGAAACGCAAAATAACTACAAAAATAACTACTGGTAAAACAGCTATCAATACCTCTTTTGCCTTTTCTATCAATGTATGCATATTATCAAACCTATCATCCTATGAGTATCATTTTAAGGATCTTATACAATCTTTTGAAAAATTATTTCAAAAAACTATCCCTTTAGGACAAAAATTATTTTTTTATTAAAAATGTCAACAACTTTATATTAACTCCTGTCTCTTGATCCTCACCTGTCACCATGAACGAAGTGAAAGGTCTTAAATCTATTCTTGACACATTAATTTTACATTGCGCAAACACTGTCATTCCGAACGCAGCGAGGAATCTTAAGACCATCCACATCTTCAAGTTGACAAATCATATTGGTTATTCTTTGAATATTCCAGAGGAATAATGGCTTGGTAGAAAGCGATTACCAGAACATAGGTTATATCCCGTAGGGATAATGCTTTATCGTAATTCTGCTAGCTTCTCGATTGACAACCCGATAGCGTAGGGGCGTATTGCTTACGCCAAATAAAATTGAACTAATTCCCTACCCTAAACAAATGGGGGTTTATGCAATAAACCACTACAGGAGGAAAAATTGATAACTGTAATGTGGCTTTCATATTTTGAGAAAAATCTCAAACCGAAAGTATCCGTTACATAAAAATGATTGTAAACCATGGTATTTATCTAAAATAAATTAGATAAATACCGTATTTAAGAAAAATTTAAAGGAGATTTAAATGACATTAAAAAGACATTTACTAACAATCCTATTATTAGGACTAATTTCATTATTTTTGAGGCTCATATTGAGGAGTCCTCTCTGAAAACCATGTCCGTAGCAGAAATCTCCGATTTCATAATTTTTGAGGCTCATATTGAGGAGTCCTCTCTGAAAACCATATCCGTAGCAGAAATCTCCGATTTCATAATTTTTGAGGCTCATATTTGTGATTGTAGCACCAATCTCCGATTGGTCCTACTTCGATGACCTCTGAAAAACAAAGAAATCGGAGATTTCTGCTACGGGATACAATAGATGCAGGATCAACATTCGAAGTAATTAAAGAAACATACTATTCGGAAAATGTGGGAAGAACGAGCATCATAGACAATACGCCTAACAGTCCATAACAGCAGACTGGACATTTACAGACCTAGTTGGTTCAACCCATATGATACACCTCGGTTCCATTGCAAACTAATTTACATATTTTTACTGGTGTATATGATGGTGGTGGGCATGATAACAAATTTAACCAAAATACTGCATCGTGCAATCAGTAAAACAGTATACATTTCAATTATCAATGTTGTAGAGTAGTCAGTTAAAAATGCAAGAATTATCTTTTTTTGAACAGAGAAGTCTTGAACTGATAAATGCTAAGAATTAGAAAATATAAAACAATAATCCCGGTTACCCACCAGAGTTTTCCCTCGCCTGGTGCTTGAGCTATGAGTAATAACATTGGAATGCCTAAAACTATAGCCGCTGATGAACCTATCACTAAATCGTCTCCGGCAGGGGTAGAAAAATTGTTGTCTATCTCTCTGAGTAAGATCATACCATTGGCAATCGTTCCTGTCAACATACCATAAAATGCGAGAAAAGCTTCATCTTTGTAGTCTTTGTAAATATAGTTACAAAGATAGCGTAGATATATAGCCGTGCATATACCCCCAATACAACTCATAATAACAACAGGAATCCACAGAGTTCCAAGAGTTGTGACAGAAACCAAAAACAGAGCAGCTGTTATTGTTAAGTCAAAAGATGCTCCAGCAATCCGGTTCATCATGTAACTATTAGGATATTTTCTTTTCATTATCCCCTTTTTTACAAGATGCCGTAAAAATATTTTTGTTATGATAGCTACAAGTGCAGCAATCATAAAAGAAAATCCCCAAAAAGTTGGTATCAAGCCAATGAGAAAGGGGACAGAAGAAGCACGAAAAATAATTTCAATCAAGATAATGATAGCTTGGGTAAGAATATAAACCCCTCCCACCATGCAAATTTGCAGAGTAAATTTGTCTATTGACTCAGAAAGTGGAACTTCATTAGGTTCTTCAATAGAATAGCTCGATAATTCTCCTGATTTTTGATATTCGTTTCTCTTTATGATAAGCCCTTTCTTTTTAGCAATTCTATTTACTAAGATAATCCCGCCAATAGAAGCCCATAAAAATCCCATAGCAGCTATAGCCAGTCCAAAATTTCTCGCACTCCCAGCTCCCCAAGCATCCATGTAATGTGCAGCATCCCATATATACCCAGTAGCATTTGCTTGTTGTGGACCTTGCCCGAAACCAAGTGCAAGCATGATACCCGTGCCTTTGTTCAAATTTTTCATAAAAGTAAAACCTAAACTTGATGTAATAGCAATTCCTATCATTCCCTGCAATAGATAAGTGCTTATAATCAAAGCTCCAGACCTTGTAGCCACAACTCTTTCTGATTTTACTTTTCCGACATCGAATTCTTCAGAATAATTACCTTTGTCCCGAAGACAAAGAGCGATAAATCCTATTGGTAACAGATGGTAGACCATGGAACTCAATGTAATCATGCTGAAAAGATTAACATCCCATATCTTTATGACAAATTCTTTGATAATCAGTCCTAACAAACCGGCAATAACAGCTGTAGGCATGAGAGAACGTCTAAATACTCTGATATTCCTACGAGCTACATTTGCAATCAGCATGAAAGAACAAACTAAGCAGACAGTTATGACGCCTAAAGATAGGTTTTCATTTGTTATGTCTACAAGACTATTAAAATCAATACCCATAATATTCCTCTTTTATATCTAAAATTTTATTTCTTAAATGGTAACCACAAACCATATATTTAAACAAATTTGTTTTATGTGAGGCAATGATAGCATATACTTCATTACCTTTGTAAATTGTTAATTTTCTTACTCCTTGTATAGCAAAAGTAATATCCTTCAACAGAAATTCTTGAATCAAGGGATAAGGTGTTGTAGAATGATTCGCTACAATACAAATTTTATCAGAATAAAAATTTATTGAGCCTATAGCTATTAGATGCTCTTTTTTTGCTCTCTCAGCTTTCAAAAATTTTATATTATTATCAGAGAATAAGAATTTATCAAAATAAGGTGAATAATCATAATTTTTAATAAAATTTAATTGTAATTCACCCCACTCCAATATAGTTTCTGGTATTTTATCAGCATTATGTACTCTTTCAAAAAATCCTAAATCATTAATTCTTACTCTCATTTGACAATCTTGACAGAAAAATTCATTACCTTTTGAATATAAGCTTGAAAAGCAAAAACATTGGGGGCAATAAAATAATACGGATTCGAGATATTCAGCTTTATGCTTTCCGCTAAAAACAATTTTTGCTTGTTTATTATAATCAAATTCATTGAAATTTAAGTTATTTTGAATGATATTGTCTAATTCATCGTTTGAAACAGTTTTTAATTCATCAATTGGAATTATTTTTACAACAGAAGCTGTCATTTTGCCTTTATTAGTTTTTTTCTTCCATCGAGGTTTAGTGTTGTAACCGCCTTTAATTTGCACCAAAACAAGTGGAGCATCAAGTTTTTTTACTAATTTCCCAATACCATTGACAATTTTATTTTCTTTCCCAAAAAAGCTCCTATTTCCAGAGGGAAACATTGCTACACAACCTCCGTCTTTTATGACTGAAATCATGTTTTTAACTGCAATAAAGTCTGAGTTACCTTTAGAAAATGCTATTGGTCGAACCAAAGCAATCATTACTTTGCTCAAAAAACCATGCCTAAATATGGTATCTGAAGCAACATAATTTATAGCAAATTTAAAACCCATGCTTAAAGCAAATTGGTCTATCACGGTCTGATGATTTGAAAGTATAACACAAGGTCTTTTTATGTGATTTGAGGTAGATCTATCAAATCTGAACCTGTAAACTAAAAAAAGAGCAGGTCTAAAGAAAAGTTTTAATATTGAAGCTATCAAAGAATTAGCTTTTTTCATAATTGTTTTCCTTTTTATTATTAACTATATCTACAAAGAGGACAATTAATTTTTTTTACTTTTTTCGTCAACAGTTTTGTAAATATCCAAATTATGCCTCTTGATAAAATATATATATACATAATTTCGTTAGTAAATTGATAAATTAAAAAGAAATAAAAATTGATTTTTTGATTTTTCTTGACATAATTAAAATACGAAAAAAAAATGCACAAATCGTAGAATGGAGTAATATTTTATGTGTATATTAGCAATAGAAACTGCTATATCTTCTGGAAGTATAGGTATTTTAAAGGAAAATAAGATTGTTTATCAAGACTATGCAGAAGTCTTAACAACACATTCTGAAACTATAATGACAAGGATAGAAAACGGTTTAAAAACAGTAAAAATTGATAAATCTGATTTGAAAGCAGTCAGCATTTCTATAGGACCTGGTTCATTTACAGGTTTGAGAATTGGATTGGCTACAGCAAAAGGCATTTCAACCGGTTTGAGAATACCCTTAATAGCCTTTAATACTCTCGAAGTTCTAGCCAGTAATGTGCTTGGAACTAACCAAAATATATTGTCTATACTTGATGCTCGCATGAAAGAGGCTTATATTGCTGTCTATGACCCATATTTAAATATCATAATGGAAAGTCATAGCCGAGGACATGAAAAAATCACTGAAGGTTTAGTGGGTGAATATATTTGTGTAGGAGATATAACATTGATAAAAAATCATTTAATTTCTAAGTATGAATATAATGAACAATTAGAAATAATCACAACAGATGAAGGTGGCAGATTTCAATTTGCTTTACCCCATCAAAACATGCTCATGGCAGCCTCCCAGTTTAGTTTAATGAAATATAAAAAGATAAAACTTGAATATGATGAAGATTATATATATCAGTTAGAACCCCATTATGTTAGAAACGCTGATGTTCAGTGGAAACAAAATGTAAAACCTGCAAGCTGTAGAGCCAATCTCCGATTGGCATTATCTAGTAGGTAAAAGGATGTTATCATGGAAAAGCCTCAAAAAAAATTAGCAGAACTTGAAAACTTAGTAGGTAATACCCCTTTAATCGAAATTTCCTTTAAATTTAAAGGAGTCGAGCGTAAAATGTATGTAAAGCTTGAATTTTACAATTATACAGGCAGTATCAAAGACCGAATGGCCTTAAATTGTTTAAGACGAGCATATCAGCTTGGCCAAATCAAAGAAGGTTACACAATAGCTGAAACTACAAGTGGTAATACTGGAATCGCATTTTCTGCACAGGGAAGCTATTTAGGTCATGAATGTATGATCTTTATGCCAGATTGGATGAGCGAAGAAAGGATAAAGATGATGAAGAGTTTTGGAGCTACAGTTCGGTTGGTTAGTCGCGAAGAAGGTGGTTTTTTAGGTTGTATCCAAAAAACAAAAGATTTTGCAATGCAAGGAAATGTTTATATCCCGGATCAATTTGTAAACCCCTTTAATGTAGAAGCTCACTATACAGGCACTGGACCGGAACTTTTAAAACAAGTGAATAAACTCGGAATCAAAATAGACGGTTTTGTATCCGGTGTTGGGACAGGAGGGACATTGATGGGAGTAGGTAAATATCTCCGAAGTATCGATCCTAAAATAAGAATTTTTCCTATGGAACCGAAGTCCAGTCCAACACTCTCAACAGGTCATCAAGTAGGAAAACATAGGATAGCAGGTATTTCAGATGAGTTTATACCAGCAATCATGGATTTAAATTTTTGTGATGAGATTATCATGGCTGATTGTGGAGATTCTATCATCATGGCTCAAAAACTGAGCAAAATCTTAGGACTCGGTGTTGGTATATCATCAGGAGCAAATTTTATCGCTGCAATCAAAGCAGCTGATTTAATTGGAAAAAAAGCTAATATAGCTACAGTTTTCTCAGACGACAATAAAAAATACTTTTCGACAGACTACGCAAAGGAAGAACCTATCAAAGAAGGTTTTTTATCATCGGTAATAGAGCTGTTAGGATTTAAGGTAATCCGTTAGTTGTATATAAAAAGAAGAAAAAGGAGAATTAATGAAATACAATTTCAATAAAAAAATCAATCGAAAAAAGACTTCCTGTTTCAAATGGGATCACAGAAAAAAAATATTTGGAACAGAAGACATATTACCGTTTAATGTATCTGACATGGATTTTGCTATACCCAAAATAGTTCAAAAAGCACTTCGTAAGAGATTGAAACACCCAGTTTTAGGGTATACCATGCGAACAGATGATTTTTTCAAATCTTTGACATCGTGGCTAAAAAAGAGGTATCATTGGGAGGTAGAAAACGATTCAATCATACCCATCCACAGCATAGTCCCTTCGATTTATAGCTCAATTCAAGGATTTACTGAGCCTGGGGACGGAATAATAGTCCAACCACCAGTGTATAATCCATTTGCAGAGCTTATTTTATCAAATAATCGAAAAGTTTTATATAACGAACTCATCGCAAATAAAATCGATCATCGATACAAAATTTATTATTCAATAGATTTTGATGATTTTGAAGAAAAAGCAAAACAAGCCAAACTATTTTTGTTTTGTTCACCACACAATCCAGTCGGAAGGGTATGGACACATATTGAACTAGAAAAAATAGGAAATATCTGTAAAAAACACAATGTAAAAATTTTTTCCGATGAAGCTCATAGTGACCTAGTCTTTAAAAGGTATAAACATATACCTTTTGGTAGCCTTAAAGATTTTCATGATATGTCTGTTACAGCGATGTCCCCTAGTAAATCGTTCAATATAGGTGGTCTGAATACTTCAATGCTAATAATACCAAATCCTGAGATTAGAAAGCAAATGGAAGAAATGTTAAAAAGAATCGGGTTCATAGGAAGTGATGGTGCGGTTTTTTCAAATGTAATAGGTTTGAAAGCACTTGAGATATGTTATTCAAAATGTGAGGATTGGCTTGAAGCCCTGAATGAACATCTCGATAGTAATCGACAATATATTCACGATTTTATTGAAAATGAAATCCCCCAGCTTAAAATTTCAGATTCAGAGTCATTATATATGGCATGGATAGATTTCAGTGCTTTAGGACTAAGGCAATGGGAATTGGAGGATTTTATGATCAATAAAGCAAAACTTGGATTAGTAACTGGGACAAAGTTTGGCGAAAACGGTCTTGGATTTATGAGAATGAATTTCGCATGCTCGAGAAAAGTTCTTGAAAAAGCAATGTTGAATCTGAAAAAAGAAATAGACAAAATAAATAGGAGATAAGATGATAAAAGAACAAATAGAAAAATTATTTGATCGTTTAGAAAATCAAGAAGAAGCTCTAGATACATTTGAGACCTTTAAAGTATTGCTAAACACTGGTCAAATAAGAGCAGCTGAATACAATGAAGGTAAATGGATAGTCAATGAATGGGTAAAAAAAGGCATCTTACTCGGTTTCCGACTCGGTAAGCTTGAATCTATGCATGACAAGGAATGGGGATTTATCGACAAACATACTTATGGGGTAAGGAAATTTTCAGCTTCGGATGCTATTCGTATAGTGCCGGGTGGTTCAACGGTGAGAGATACTGCGTATATAGGAAAAAATGTAACAATCATGCCACCTAGTTTTATCAATGCTGGAGCTTATGTAGATGATGGCACTATGATAGACTCTCATGCTCTAGTAGGTAGTTGCGCTCAAGTAGGAAAAAATGTTCACCTAAGTGCTGGTTCTATGCTTGGAGGAGTTCTTGAACCTATCAATGCCAGTCCGGTCATAGTGGAAGATGATGTTTTTATTGGTGGAAATTGCGGAATTTATGAAGGCGTGATAGTAAAAAAATCAGCTGTCATTGCCGCTGGAGTTGTTTTAACCGGTAGTATACCGTTATATGATTCCACAAAAGGAATATTTGTTCCACGAGTCAAATTTCAACCTTTGATTATACCACCAAACTCTGTAGTAATACCGGGTTCAAGATCATTGAAAAATAACCCTAAAATAAATGTATATTGTCCAGTGATAATCAAATATCGTGATGATAAGACAGATGAAGCAGTAAAATTAGAGGATTTACTAAGATAATTTTTTTCACTTCACAAATGGATTTGAAAAAATTTAATCAATAAAATTTGGAGGTAAAAATGTATAACTGCAAAGTTTTATTAGTGATAGGAATAATGCTGATGGTGCTATCAACGACATTAGCTTCCTTGAATATGGAATTAGTCGATGTATTATTGAATCATGATAACCATGAATATATGAGATTGGGACAAGCTGTTTACAGCGAGGGTAGATATGAAGAGGCTCTTGAATACTTTTTCAGATTTTGGCAAACTCAAAGAGATGATGAAAATTCTTTGTATTTTATTGCTCTGTGCTACAATCATCTAAACAATCCTGAATTAGCTGGCAAGTTTCTTTTAGAAGCGAAAAAGAGAACCATAACCCAATTTAGTAAAGAAAATACAGAAAGAAATTTTTCAAATGTCTGGGATAATGCAACATTTCGAATCTATCTAAACGAGGTTTTTGATTTAATCGATCAAAAAAATAAAGAAAGAGGATATATTTCTTATATTGAAACGAATATTAAAGTTCGCTATAGGACAATATTACCAGAAGGTTTTGACCCTGAAAAAGAATATCCGGTGATGATTTATTTACATGGATTTGGTGGAAGTCCCTATAATATTTTTGGATTGTCCGAAATGTTCAGATCTGAAGAAATGATTTTTGTAGTTCCTTTTGCTCCCTATCCTTGGGAATTATCCTCTCAAGAATTTACCAGTTTGAGTTGGAATATCTTCGATTATGATGAAGGTGAATACAACGAAAATCATAGTAGTTGGTTGACTATGAACTATATTTTAAAGCTCAATCAAACTATCAGAGAAAAATACTCGGTAAGTCAAGTATTTTTAGGAGGTTTTTCACAAGGAGGGATAAACAGCTTTAGTATCGGTTTAACCAATCAGGAAGCCTTTGATGGTTTGATATGTTTTGGAGGAGCTTTAATGTTACCTGAAGGCTCTATAGATAGAAATGGAAGAATTCGTGTATTGATAATCCATGGTGAAAATGATACAGTTATTCCTTTTGATAGCGGTATTGAGGCATATCAAAGACTACAATTTAAAGGCTATGATGTAGAAATGTATCCTTATGATGGTGCCCATGTAATGACACGGGCAATTGTTCAAAAGGCAATAGACTGGATGAAAGGGGAAATGGATAATTAAGAATTATCCATTTATTTATAAACATTTGGTTTAAACGACAACAACCAACAATCCCAAAAATCATCCAAGAATTTGTAGAGTATCTCATGATTGGCGATGAATAAGGTGGAGATTCTTCACTTCGTTCAGAATGACAAAAGGGATCCTATTATCGTGCTATCCGCCCGTTAAGCATCTTCACCACTAAGCATGAAAATAGATTGTCATTTTGAGCGCAAACCTTGCCATTCCGAGCGTACCATTGCCATTCCGAGCGTACCATTGTCATTCCGAGCGTAGCGAGGAATCTCATCATATTGATTTTAACAACTTCCGAGATTCTTCACTTCGTTCAGAATGACAAGGTGGAGATTATTCACCCCGTTCAGAATGACAAAGAGGAGATTCTTCACTCCGTTCAGAATGACAAAAAGGGATCCTATTTTCGCATTATCCTCTCTACATTCCTTACGAGCCTACGAAGGAATACAGATTTCTACTTCATCAAAACCATTCTTTTTATTGATAAATAATCTCCTATTCTCATTTGATAGAAATAGATACCACTACTCACTTGCTGCCCATTATTATCCTTTCCGTTCCAAACTACAGTATGTGAACCTTGATTCATCTCATTATCTACTAATGTTCTAACAAGACTTCCCCTTATGTTGAAAATATCCATCCTTACATGACCAGAATTTGACAAAGAAAATCTAATAGCCGTTTCTGGGTTGAATGGATTGGGATAGTTGCCATGAAGAGCAGTTACCACAATTACTACATCACTGTCAGAAACTACACTGTCACCTATAAGGGTTGTAGTTGTGTGAGGCGAATCGCTTGCATTGTGAGTTATATTTAAATTTGCCATTTTCGGACCATCAGGTTCTGAAGGAGTGAAAGATACTGTGAATGATCTTGTTTCATTTGCCTCTATAGTCCAGGGTAATCCAGAAGCAGATACATTAAACTCGTCATGATTTACCCCTGTTAAATCAATAGTATTCACAACTAAAGGACTACCGCCTGTGTTTGTAACTGTAAATATACATGGTGCTGATGATTCACCAACCACAACAGAGCCAAAATCATGAGATTCTGGGTCTATATTAAATACCGGTAAACCAAGTCCTACTCCAGATAAAGTAACAATAAAAGGAGTCTGGCTTGCAGAATGGGTAATGCTTATTTGGTCTGTTTTTATCCCTGCAGTAAGGGGTGAGAAGGTTATAGTGAATGTCATAGATTCATTTGGAGCAAGCTCTGTAGGGAGGGTGTTTATTCCATCCGCAATAAAATCATCTGATTGGCAGTCGGAGATTGACTCTACGATGAGCAGACTCCCACCGGTATTGGTAATCGTAAAGGTTTGTATTTCAGAAATTTCACCAACCACAAGGCTACCAAAATCATGAGATTCTGGGTCTATATTAAATACCGGTAAGCCCAGAGCTACTCCAGATAAAGTAACAATAAAAGAAGTCTGGCTTGCAGAATGGATAATGCTTATTTGGTCTGTTTTTATCCCAGCAGTAAGGGGTGAGAAGGTTATAGTGAATGTCATAGATTCATTTGGAGCAAGCTCTGTAGGGAGGGTGTTTATTCCATCCGCAATAAAATCATCCGATTGACAGTCGGAGATTGACTCTACGATGAGCAAACTCCCACCAATATTGGTAATCGTAAAGGTCTGTATTTCAGAAAATTCACCAACCACAAGGCTGCCAAAATCATGAGATTCAGGGTCTATAATAAATTCCGGTAAACCAATACCTACTCCAGATAAAGTAACAATAAAAGGAGTCTGGCTTGCAGAATGGGTAATGCTTATTTGGTCTGTTTTTGTCCCAGCAGTAAGAGGTGAGAAGGTTATAGTAAATGTCATAAATTCATTTGGAGCAAGCTCTGTAGGGATGGTGTTTATTCCATCTGCTATAAAATCATCTGATTGGCAGTCGGAGATTGACTCTACGATGAGCAGACTCCCACCGGTATTGGTAATCGTAAAGGTCTGCATTTCAGAAATTTCACCAACCACAAGGCTGCCAAAATCATGAGATGCTGGGTCGATGTTAAATTCTGGTAGAGCTATCGGAATAGCTGACGATAGGTTTGATGGTTCAGATTCATACTCAGGATTAATGTATTTTGCAAATACTCTATATTCATATAAAATTCCACTAATCACTGATGTGTCTGTCCATGAGACAGGAGTTATGGGTAAATTGTCTATAGCAACTTCCCATCCCCCATTACCTATCCTCTTTTCTACCTTGTATCCAGATAAAAAGACTGTGGGTTGGATAACTGGAGCTGTCCAAGATAGTAATATGTTACCAATTCCCCCGGTTGTTATAAGCTCCATTGGAGGGTTGAATCCTACATAAGCTACTGTTTCTACTGCTTCGGATTCGCCTTCTGCATAGACAGCCTTTACACCAAAAACATGCATCCCAGAAGGTGTGTTCACAGCTTGAAAGGTTAATTCAGAGACAGGTGTTGAGGTCAGTAAATCATCTCCGCGGTATACATTGTAACCTTCTACAAGTAGCGAGCTTGGAGGCACTTGCCAATAAAGGATTACATCATTACCTAAAATATCTATTTCAAGACCCAAAGGTGGTAGAATCGCATACCCCCATAAAACTGGTCGATTATGTGGATTCCAGTTTGGATCCCATCCCTCTGGAAGGTTGGGAGCTTCTGCATAAATTGTTATATTGTGGCACCCATAAACGGCATTACTTCCAACAATCGTAACATCAATTGGGATAAGCAAGGTATTCAAACTTGAACAATCATAAAAAGCCCCAACCCCGATACTAGTTATGGTACTTGGAAAACTAATAGATGTCAAATTTATGCAATTTAGGAAGGCATAATCCATAATACTCGTAATATTGCTACCCAAAATAACCGTTGTTAATGTACCATTGGGTATTCCTCCACTGCCTGCGAATAAGTTTACGGCAATGTCACTATCTACGGAAAATGTAGAAACTGAAGTGCCTGAAAAAATTAAAGAACCTAGATTCGTAAGACCATTTCCTATAGTTACTGAGTTTAAAGCCGTACAACTGCTGAAAGCAGAATCACCGATACTTAATAAGCTGTTTGGGAGATTTATAGAGGTTAAACTCATACAAAGTAAAAAAGCTTGATCACCAATATGAGTCAAGCCATTACCGAAATTCACAGAACTTAGCTGAGTGCAATACAAGAAGGCTTGATTTCCGATACTCACAACATTATCTGGAATAGTAATGGAAGACAAGCTTGTATTATTGAAAAAAGCTTGCCAACCAATACTTGTCACATTGTTTCCAATTGATACAGAAGATAAGTTAGTGCATTCATAAAAAGCTCTATCACCAATACTTGTAACACTATTTCCTATAGTAACTGAGCTTAGTGTAGTATTTGTGGCTCCTACTGAAGCAGCAAATAAACCTACAGCAATGTCGCTATCTACAGAAAATGTAGTAACTTGTGTATTTAGAAAAATTAGAGAACCTAAATTTGTTATACCATTCCCTATTGTTACAGATGACAAATTTGTACAATTACCAAAAGCACCGTGCCCAATATTTGTCACACTATTAGGGATTATGATTTCGGTTAGGTTACAGTTATTAAATGCATAATCTCCAATGCTTGTAACATTATCTCCAATGACCACAGTAGACAGATTTATGCAATGCTGGAAAGCAAAATTACCAATGGAAGTTACACTGTTTCCTATAATAACCGACTCCAAACTGATATAATAATAATAATCATTTCTAAACAAACCTACAGCAATGTTGCTGTCAACAAAGAAATGAGTAACCGCAGGAAGTGGTATAGGAAGCCCATCAACTACTGTTACGAATGCATTATTGCCAATACTTGTTACTCCACTACCTATAGATAATGAGGTTAAACCAATGCATTCCTGGAATGCAAACATTCCAATGCTTGTCACACTATTTGGAATATCGATAGATGTTAAACTTGTGCAATTTGTGAATGCACCAACACCAATACTTGTTACTCCTTCAGGAATACTGACTGAAGTTAGATTTGTACATCCATAGAAAACTTGAGGCTCAATACTTGTCACACCATTTGGGATTGTGACTGAGGTTAAACCTGCACTATTAAAGAACGCCATCATTCCGATAGATGTTATACTATTTGGGATAGTGATTGAGATCATTGTCGGAAAATTACTAAAACCTTGATCTCCTATCCTTGAAACCGGCAGTCCATTGTGTGTCTCTGGAATGTTGATATGTGGCTCATCCGCTGATCCTCTGAATACTTCATAAGCAGTGTTGTTATTGATCAAGTAGTAAGCCAATCCGGGTGTTCCTTGAGCTATCAAGTTTCCAAAGCACAATAGAAACAAGATTAAGAAAAAGACATAATAGTGTCTAAACTTTGAAAAAATTGTTTTAATTTTTTCACATTTTTCATTTCTCCATGACGCGTTATTCATTGAATTGCATGGATTTTGCAGACATTTCTCTGCGAGTTCGTTAGTAAGTTCGAAGTAATTTTGCATACTTCCTCCTCTATCATTTTTAAATTTTTGTTCCATTAAAGGGGTCAGTTTTTTGCAACACTTTTTTGCTTTCTTAAAAGATTAATAAATGTGATTAGAAGCCGATTTTAAAAAAGCTCTTGACAAAAATAAGTGTCTCAAAATAATGACCCCTTAATTGCATCCTCAATTTAAGCATCTAACTATATATAAATTTAAATAGTTAGCATTATGTAAAAATGTTTTTTTTTAGTTTTTTTGTAGATATTTTAATCAAAAGCATTTCTTATCTATCTTATTATATTTTAGATTTTTAGCATCATTTTCTTGATGAATATATTTAAGATTCATTCGTAGCACATTTAACCTTTTGATAATTAGTGAGTTAGAGATTTTTATACAAGCATTTTACGGATTATGGATTTTTTTTTGAGTTTATTTTAATTATTTCTGTCAGATATGCCAAGTCAGCTGTCAGAAAACCCTGTTTTTAGTCTTATGAGGCGTAAAACCCGTCATATTGAGCGTTAAGTCTTTTTCTTAAGATACAGGGATACGAGATTGCTTCGGAGGGAGTTTCAAGTAAGGATCCTCGCAAAGACGGGCTTTGATGAATGGAAAATGGATAAACAGAGATTGCTTCGGAGGGAGTTTCAAGTAAGGACACTCGCAAAGACTTTTTTTTTGAAATGGATAAAGGAAAAGAAGATTTGAAAATGAATAATTGGTATATATCTTGACAATAAACCATAAAAATTTTTTATTGTCCCGTTAGAATTTTTATTTAGGACATTAAATATGAAAAAACAAATATTAATAGGTGCAGAGTTCTTCGAGAAAGTAATCGAAGGAAATTATTTTTACATAGACAAGACCCTATTTATTAAAGAATTGCTTGAAAATAAAGGCGATGTTACATTGATAACAAGACCTCGTCGTTTCGGAAAAACGATGAATATGAGCATGTTGCAATCTTTTTTTGATATAACCAAGGATAGCAAAGTATTTTTTGAGGGTCTCAAAATCATGGATTACAAAGAACTTGTTGAAAAACATCAGAATAAATATCCAGTGTTTTTTATGACTTTGAAAGGTATAAATGGAAGAAATTTTGAAGAATCTTTAGATGACATAAGAATAATAATATCTTATCTTTTTAGGCAAAATAGATATTTATATGAAAGTGATATATTTGATGAAGATCATAAGAAAAAATATCACTCTTATTTAGCAGAAACATCAAGCTTAAGCGACTTAAAATTTGCATTAAGATTTTTATCTGAAAGCCTTTATACTTATCATAAAAAAAGAGTAATTATATTGTTAGACGAATACGATGCCCCTATTGATAACTCTGTCTTAAATGGATATTACAAAGAGATGATAGATTTTATGAGAGGATTTTTAGGAAATGTGTTTAAAACAAACGATTTCTTAGAATTTGGTGTCTTGACTGGTGTTCAGAGAATATCTAGAGAAAGCCTCCTAAGTAGTTTTAATAATCCTAAAATTTGTGGAATACTGGATAAATCGTTTTCCACCTGTTTTGGATTTACAGAATCTGAAGTTATAACAGCCTGCCAAGTCTATGGGTTAGCTGATAAATTTGAGAAAGTTAAAGAATGGTATAATGGCTATCTTTTTGGAGAACAACAAGATATGTATAATCCATGGAGTATAACTGGTTTTTTGTCAGAAAACAGATTTAAAAATTATTGGGTAAACACAGGTGGAATTGATATATTGAGTAATATATTCTTTAAAGGCTCATCTACTCTGAAAGACGAAATAGCTGGATTATTGACCGATAAACCAATAAAAATGAAATATGTTGAGCATATTACATATCCAATAGAATATGTAAATAACGATTATTTTTGGTCTATGTTGTTAAATACTGGCTATATAAAACCTTGCGTTGATTCTACAGAAAATATATTTTATGCAGAACTTGTAAACCTGGAGATAAAAAACATATTATCAGATTGTATAAATATATGGTTTAAACGACAACAACCAACAATCCAAAAGAACATCCAAGAATTTGTAGAATATCTCATGAATGGCGATGAACAAGGTGTCCAGACTGTCCTCAATGAAGAGATATTAAATAATCCCAGTTGTCATGATTTCAAAGAAGAAAACAGTTATCATCTGTTTATTTTCGGCATTTTGCTTGCTGTGACAAGTGATTATGTGGTTTATTCAAATCCCGAATCTGGCAAAGGTCGCTCTGATTGCCTCATCAAACCTAATAATAAAGACCAATATGCAGTAGTGATAGAATTTAAACATTGCAAATCTCGACCAACATTACAAGATGGTATTAAGGGTGGATTTATAGATATTCTCCAAGAAGAAGCCCAAAAAGGTTTAGACCAAATAGACGAAAAAGCATACATCCACAATCTAAAAAAAGAGGGATTTAATAAAATATATAAGTATAGTATTGCTTTTTATCAAAAAAACTGCTTGGTGATGCTGGAATGTGACGAGGGGATATAAAGACCGCTTGCCTATAATATCAATTTCCCCTCCTGCACCCCCAACAATTGTGGACGAAAAATCCCCCCACATTTATAGGGCGGTTCAAGAGACTTTGAGCTTGCGAAAAGGCTCGCAGAATTACGATCTGCCGTCTGCAAGACATTAATTACCAGGGGGGGGGGAAAGTTACCGCTTTGATAGCTCGACTTACTGTCCACGGAGGCTGCGGGGTACTTTTGAGGAATGACATTATTATTAACTGCTTGACAAAATCACTCTTTTAAATATCTTGTAGTGAAATGGCAAAAAAAGGTGATATATATGTATAAGATGATTCATAAATATTTTAAAAAAAAGCTCTTTATCTCTTTGGTAATGCTGATTGTCTTTATATCAATTCAAGCAAATCCATCGTGGTATCAAAACCCTCAAAGATTTTACAATCCGGAACACTTTTTCGTTGGGATAGGTGAGGGTATTAGCCTTGACGATGCTTTTTCAGAAGCACGACAAGATCTGTCAAATCAAGTTTCTTTAACTATTAACACTGAAACAGACATCAGTTTTTTGTCCAATGAAGCAGAAAGTCAGGGTTATTATTTAGAAAGTTTAAATCAAAACATCAGAAAGATCAGTGAACAACAAACAGAAAACTCTGAAATAATGAGACAAGAACAGCTATCCGAGCAATTTTATGTCATGGTTTCTCTAAATAAAACAAGAATGTTTACAAACTTAGAAATTGAGATGAATGAAATATTAAATAAGATTCAAATAAACCTCGATAGCATAAGGTTACTTACAGAGCATGGTCAATTGGTATCTGTAATGGACACTTATTCTGTTATACACAATGATTTGATTGATTTTTATTCATTAAAAATGCTTTATGATCACTTTGCACAAAGTCCTTTCACTGTCCAACATCTTATCACAGGTAATGACATAGAAAACAGAGTCAGAGGATTGATTGCTTCTATAAGATTTGAGGTATTGCAAGGAAATCATCAGACTGCTAAACAAGGAACTATACTCCCTGAAGCGATTATTTTTAATGCTTCCAGCAGAATACCCAATGGAGATAGAGTTAATATTGATAATCTCCCAGTCTCAATTCAATATGGTGATGGCAGACTTATTGATGCAGGCTTCACAAATGAAAAAGGCACATATACAGTTTATGCAATTGCTGTTCCAGAACAAGCGGATAGAGGGAGAATAATTATTCAAATCAATCCTGTCCGTTTTCCTATATTTTACACAAGAAATATGATGCATGTATATGGCTCTGCTCATTTTAGATTAACAGAAGCTATTCCTTTAAATATAAAATTGAGTATAATAAATGAAAATGGAGAAGTTATAGAAAACACTCAAAGGCAACTTTCAAGAATTTTGACCAACAACAATATCATACCAAACGACGATTCTTCACTATTTATGAATGGCGTGGTTTCAATCAAAGAAACCAGAGTTGTAGATGGGTTTGGAACATCTCGTCACCTTGTTGATGCTGAAATTGACATAATTTTCGGTGTAGTAGATTCTGGTGCTGTTTTTGGAAACATTCAAGGTTCTGGAAGAGGTCTTAGTGAGCTTAATGAAAATGACGCTATTGATCGAGCATATAGCAATATAAGCATAAATACTAGAGATTTAAATCAATTAATTAATAGTGCTGAAAACCATCTCGCTTTTGTAATAGAAGCTGAAAGTAGAGAGTATCTTGATAGAGGTATCAGATTTTATGAAGCTGGTAATCATCGAGCCGCCACAGAAGCTCTATTACAAGTTAATTTTGGAGAAAGCTATATTCAAGAAGCATTAGAAATATTGATGAACATGCGAAATTAAAATAAATAAATCTCATAATGAGGTCAAAATGGTTGATACAGAAGATTTTTTGAAAATCCCTACTGGAGATATGTTGCGAATATCCTCTCGTCAAGATAGCTCACAAAATCAATATGAGCAACAAAAGCAAAAAAGAGAAAAAAATCAAAAGAATAATGACGATCTAAATTCAATTGAAGACCTTGATATAGATGAATTGATAGATTTTGGTAGGCTCGTTTTTAAAAATCGAAATATAGAGATGAAATTATTTGTGAGGTTAAAAAAAGAAATGTTATTGAACCAGATAGCAAAACAAGATAATCAAGAGTCAGCTACTGATTTAGAAGAAATAAATGAAAATAGCAATGATTCACAAGAAACGAATGAAAACCAAGAAGCTCAAAATCTCGATACAAAATCATTACCTCCTTCTGTTGATACAGAATTGACATTAGAAAAAATGGCGAACCTATTAGATTTATATACAGTTTTTTATAAATGTGTCATAGAAGAAAGCAAAATATTGAACGATGACGAAATAGATCAATTTGATATAATACTAAAACAGAAAGATGAAATTTTGAACCAAATAGATGAAGTTATAAAAGAAATAAATTTTAAATTATTTGAAAAATTTCCTACAAAAAATGCAAAAAGAATTAAAGCCAATGAGATTCTATCCGATATACATAAAGTAATCAATGAGATTATGACTCAAGAAGATAAAAATAGTGTGGAGCTTCAAAGTTTAAAAGAGAGAATGAAGCTCAATATGACAAAACAAGAAAAAGGAGCAAAGGCGATTTCGCAGTATGGGCAACCAAACTTTAAATCGCATTTCATCGACAAGAAAACTTAGGATTAAATATAAAATTCTACTTTGAGATGATTCTCCTCGGCAAGGATGCCTTAATTACATATTTTTCAGGGAGGAAAAATGTCACTAAACATTAATACAAATTTAGCTGCTTTTAAAGCGAGCAACAGAGTGCAATCGCATTATGAAAACTTAAGTAGGTCAGTTCACAGATTGACCACTGGAAAAAGACTAAACTCATCCGAAGACTCTCCTGTAGACATGGCTGTTCACAATGTTCACAATGGTCGAATTGCGACATTAGAAAAAGGTAAACAAAATCTACATGATGCTATTTCAATGGTTCAAACTGCTGAATCAGCTATGGCTCGCATTGATGAACTTTTAATAAAAATGAAAGAAATTGCTACAAATTCAGCCACTGGGACTGTTACTGATGTTCAAAGAATGATTTTGTCGTCAGAATTTGGACAATTAGCCAATGAAATCGATAGAATATCAAGAGCTACAGAATTTAAAGGACATAAATTACTTGATGGTTCTCTTTCTGAAAAAGATATGGCTCTAAGATATGGTTCTTTTTACACTACTGATTCAGAAAGAGTAATAGAAGACGAGTTTAATCAAGAACAGTCTGGAATGAAAATACATTTTGGTGTCCGTAATGAGAGACAAGAAGACTATTATTTTGTCAGAATAGGCGATTTGTCAATGAATGGACTTTTGAAAGGTGTTGGTGATCCTGATGTAGATGCTTATGATAAAATAGGAATAGCTTCTCAACACGATGCCCAGCAAACACTCGAAACCATCAATTCAGCTTTGATAGCTAAAGAAGGGAATAGATATATCATGGGTATAATGCAAAATAGATTGGAAGCTTCTTTGAATTTTAGAGAAGATGAGATTTTGTTTTTAAACGGGATAAATTCTCAATTAGCTGATGTTGACTTTGCCACAGAAATGTCTGTTTTCGCAAAATCCCAATTATTGATGGAAGCCTCTACTGCAATTCTCGCTCAAGCAAATGTATTACCAAGAATAGCTATGAAATTATTGAATTTTTAATATAAATAATGTTAAGGAAATATGAAAATACATCTAAATAATATGGTTTTTTACGGGTTTCATGGTATATATCCAGAGGAAAGGAAGCTCGGTCAGAGATTTAATGTCAGTATTTCTATATATACTGATGATACCCTTGATTCAATAGTCAAGGATTTAAAAGATACTGTTGATTATACAAAAATCTATGATGAAGTTAAGCATATTATGGAGATTCAACAATTTCATCTCCTAGAAGATTGCGCTAATACAATCCTGACAAGCATTTTAAAAAATTTCGATTTGGTTGTTGGATTGAAAGTTTTAATTGAAAAACCCGGCGTTCCCATGAATGCAGCACTGAGTTATGTAGCTGTTGAAATGGAGAGATATCGCGATTAATAATTTGGGATACCTTATTCTCCCCCCACATTTGGGACACCTTATTATCCCCCCCACATTTATGGGGCGGTTCAAGAGACTTTGAGCTTGCGAAAAGGCTCGCAGAATTACGATCTGCCGTCTGCAAGACATTAATTATTAAGGGGGAGATATAGTTTATTTACCGTCGTTGCGAGGTTCCTTCCTATTATCCCCCCGAAGCAATCTCCGTGTCACTATCCCCCCACCCCGTCGTTGCGAGGTTCCTTCCTATTATCCCCCCGAAGCAATCTCCGTGTCACTATCCCCCTCCCGTCGTTGCGAGGTTCCTTCCTATTATCCCCCCGAAGCAATCTCCGTGTCATTATCCCCCTCCCGTCGTTGCGAGGTTCCTTCCTATTATCCCCCCGAAGCAATCTCTGTGTCACTATCCCCCCACCTC
>WRLO01000021.1 GCA_009777575.1 Candidatus Cloacimonadota bacterium | reverse complement strand
CTGGAGCTTTGATGCCATGATCTCCCCAAAGAGACCAAAGACCTGGATGATTCCAGTACCAGTCGTTTGGTATTTGTGTGGTTGTAGCAAAATAATTCGGTTCTGCTGATTCAATACCCGCAATCCTCCGTAACTCCTCAATCGCTTCAAGCACCTTTGTTTTGTCGTGTGTAGGCAGAGTTATCAAATAAATCGACCTAAACTCCACACCTCTTTCTTCTAAGACATTGATAGCTGCTTGATTATGAATCTGAAAAATGTTCTCTACAGAATCCTTTTCAAAACTACCAAAAAAGCTCGCATCACGTGTGCCAGTGTATTCACTAAAACTCGGCTCTAATACAACAAGCACTGTCCTGTCGCAGAAATCAAGTTCTGCAAACAAAAAACTTGTTAATATTGTCATAAAAATGAATATTAAATTTTTTTTAGGCATAATGTCCTCATATAATCATTAATTGAACATAATATTTCTAACTCATAGAGTTTTTAAGGGGTTAAGTTGCTATCCTCCACAGTGTTTGCATACCCAATTATTAAATCATTGTTAATGCTCATTAAAGAATAATTTTCTATGTAAACTCTATAAGAAGAAGGCTTTCCTTCAGGAAAAGTATTTGCTGGGACTGTATATGAGCGTATATCACCCTTTATTATTTTTCTATAGTTAGCATTATGGGTAAGGTATTCAACGACAACTGACAGAATTTGAACATCTGAATCATGAGATAGTTCCCATTCTATAAAAAAATCATCCTCAGGGTTTAAATTTTTAGGTAATTCCTGAATAAGAGGTTTATCGGGCAACACTATATTCATGGAAGTTGTACCTTTTTCTGTTGTCATATTCATTGAAATTTCTTGACCATGTTTTAAATCAGAGCCTATTAACTCTAAAAAGCTATAAAGCCATGTACATCGACAATTATGGACATAAGCGTTTATCTCCTGTTCGTTTATCGTCAAATCAACAAAAGGAAGATCATCTCTGAAATCAACATAGTCAACTTCAAGATACCAAACATTTCTTCTAAGGAAATCATGTAGAAAAGTGATCATAAAATCATGTTTTTGCACAAATATCCTAAACTCTTCTATACTGAAAAATTCTAAGCCAGGATCGTGAGGATTAATATCTGGCTCTGTGATACTATTTTCAGAGCAACTAAAAAAGACAATGATTGAAATGGTCATCATCAAAAAAACACTTGTTTTCTTCAATTTAAAACTCATGTTTTTACCTCCAAATATATTTATTTGGCATTCATTCGAAATGCTATAAACCACAAAATTTAATATATGATTTTTGTCAACAAAAATTTCGATAATAAAAATACATTCTAACTTGACAAAAAAACTATACCTAAAAAATTGGTTACAAGGAATATAATATGGCGAGAAAAATTGATTTTTCAAGAACAAGAAAAAGGGAAGTAAACAAGAAAAACAAAGGTAGATTATTTTTAGTAATGGTCTTTTCTTTTGTTATCTTGTCTCTTTTTATATACATAGCTAGCAGAAATATTGACTTTGGAAAAATAGCTGTAGAAGACGATATTGATGTTTTGATTCCAATTGTAGATAATATTGAGGATAGTAATATTATCGATGCGAATTTGCCGCGTCGACAAAGAAGAAATCGAAGAAATTCGAGGGAAATAAATAATATTGATAGTTACTCTGAAGAGAACTCCCCTTCCGATACAACTAATAGCGATAGAGATTCCAATAGAACACATCAAGTCGAATCTGAAGCTACTGGGATGTCTTCTCGTGAACAAATATCTTTTTTTGCAGAAATTTTTGGTGTATTACCAAGACTTATGAGATCAACGAATAGAGCTGGGCAAGTTGAAATTCAATTACCTGTTAATTTTGCTGCTGTTGATTTAAACTATACAAATTTTCGGTTGACAACATATTTAACATCATTAGGCTGGACTCAAATTAGTGGTATCGAATCAGCAAATCAAAATATGCAAGTATTGACCTTTGTTGCACCTGATGAAATAATTTATAGTTTTAGAATATCTTACGATAGAACAGGAGCATACCCTGCTATCAGACCAAGAATGGCAATCATAATTAAAGGTTTTGGAAATTTAAATCAAAATGATCTTGAAAGATGGATTCAGCTGGATAAAAATATATGTTTTTCGATTTTGCCCATAAATAGAACATCCCGAATGAATATCCAACAGTTAGTAAACAACAATTTTGAGGCTTTGATTGAGATACCAATGGAAGACATAGGTCACCCTATAATACAATCACCTGATTATGCCATATTTGGTCATTTTAGAGATAACGAGGTGATACGAAAGCTGGATCAATACTTTTCTTTATTACCAGGTGCTAGAGGAACTATCACTCATAGAGGTGGTCTTATTACCACGGATAGGAGAATAATGCCAATCATTTTGAATTATATAAGAGATAGAGAAATGTATTTTATAGATGATAAAGCTATTGAGACCTCTATAGCATTTAGTTTGGCTCAACAAATGATGTTGACTTCTTTTGAAAGATCAATCATATTTAATCCAAAAGATTATATTAATGACACGAACAATCAAAGATTAACGAACGATTTAAGAAGAGTAGGTATGGATCCAATGATAGTTACGCTGCAAAATCCTGACGACGATACATATATCTTTATCCAGAAATTAATTAATGTTGCTAATGAAAGTGGTTATCAGATAGTAAGGGTATCTGATTTAAATTGAAATAATTATGATTTGTTTGAAATGGATTTTTAATCGTATTAGCATGAATAAATCTGTACCCTACAATAAAATAAAGGTGGTAAAAAGAAAATGGAAATATTTAAATCATTGATTTTAGGTATAGTGCAGGGGTTGACAGAATTTATACCAATATCATCTTCTGGGCATTTGGTATTGTTCAAATATTTATTAAATGTTGAGATGCCCGGATTGACCTTTGAAGTTTTTGTTCATTTAGGGTCTTTGATAGCCGTTTTTATCTATTTTAGAAAAGACTTGAAAGATTTGATTAAGTCAGTGATAACTTATAAAAATATTGATATTAATTCTATTGACAAAACAAGAAATAATAGAAAAACAGTTCTATGGTTGCTAGTGGCATCAGGTGTAACAGGTGTATTGGGGTTTCTATTCAAAGATATGTTTGAGAACATGTTTGAAAAACCCTTATTTGCGGCTTGTATGATTGCGATGACAGGCTTTATCTTATTTTTTTCAGATAAGATAAAAATTATTCCTCCTTCAACAGATTATAATGCTCAAGAAAAATCATCAAACCTTATTCAATCAAAAAAGTCAATATTTCAACCAAAGTCTGGGGAATTGAACCTTAAAAAAGCAATGTTCATCGGTTTGGGACAGGCATTGGCTATCACGCCAGGAATTTCTCGTTCTGGAACAACAATTACTTTTGCTTTGCTTAGTGGAATGGATAGAAAATCTGCGGCTACCTTTTCCTTTTTATTGTCCATCCCAGCTATTTTAGGAGCTAATATAGCAGATTTTAAGAATCTAATGAGCCTTGATAGTTCAATGATAGTTAATAGTCTAATAGGATTTATTGCAGCATTTATTTCTGGTTTTCTTGTTATTAACTGGTTGATAAAGCTAATAATAAAAGCAAAATTGCATTATTTCTCATATTACTGTTGGGGAGCTGCATTAATCTTTTCATTAGTGATATTATTGGGCAATTAATTGGAATTATTATGAAAGAAAAAAAGATAGACACACAAAAAATCACATCAGATAATATTCAACATTTTACAAATGAAATTTTACAAGCAAAATGTATTTTTATTCATGGTCCAGATGCATTTCAAAAAGATAGATGTTTCAAGTATATTATGGATTTATTACTCCCTAAAGTTTCTCTAAATCCAATGGGAAATAATGCAAACGATGGTTTGAATACTTTTCTTTTTTATGGTCACGAGTATAACACAGAAAAAGCTATAAGTGCAGTTTTAGATACTTTAAACATCATTTCTTTTGATTTATCAGAAAAAATAATTTCTTTAAAATATTTTGAAGAACTTGAAAAAAAATCTATGGAAAAAATTGCAAAATATACTGAAAATCCCAATCCATCGGCAAAACTGATAATAGTTTCAGATAAACTTGACACGAGGATTGGGGCATGCAAAACAATAATAGCCAATTGCTTACATATCGAAACTACTGAAATGAAATATACTACAGATTTAATAAAATGGTTAAACATTTATTTAAAAGACAATCCAATCTATATGGATGATGATGCAAAGCAATTTTTTACGACAATAGTTGAACCAGATACATTTATAGCCTTCAATGAAATGAAAAAACTAGAACTATATATTGGTAACAATCGGAAAATTAGTCTTGATGATGTAAAGAATTGCACGGTTAATTCTAAAACATACACTGTTTTTGATTTGCAAGAAGCAATAGGACTCAGACAAAAAAATAAAGCTCTGATCATAGCTGAAAATATGATAGACAACGGAGAAAGTATCATCATGGTAAATAGTATATTGACTACTTTCTTTTTTAATTTATGGAAATGGGATGCTCTAAGAAGGCAAGGAGTATCAAATTCAGAGCTGATGTCAAAATATATGGGAAATATACACCAATTTATCAAAACTAAAAATTTAAATTATTTAAACAATTTCAATCAAGCAAAGATAGCTTACGCCTTAAAACATCTTTATTTATGCGATTGTAGAGCTAAACTTTCTATGGCTGAGGAAAAGGTGCTGGTCACCAGCTTAGTGATTGAAATGTTGAAATAAAAACAGGATTTATAAATGACTGGTAATATTTTTTACATAGCTTGTTTAGGATAGCATATATAGATTGTGTTTATAAAATTTAGATTGACAAAAAGTGGATTATACAAAAAATGACAGCAAAAGATTTTGGAGTAAATTATGAGTGATCAAATTTTAATCGATGGAAATTCATTGACATTAGATCAGATACACGAAGTAGCTATAAATTTCAAGAAAATAGCTATGACTGAAGAGGCTAAAAAAAATGTAAATAAATGCCGTGCTTATGTAGATAAAATAGTTTCTGAAAACAGGATAGTTTATGGTATAACAACTGGTTTTGGTAAATTTGCAAATATTGTAATTGACACTAAAGATATTGAAGAACTACAAGAAAATTTGATTTTAAGTCACGCAACAGGTGTAGGTAGTTTTTTACCTATAAATGAAGTCAGAGCAATTCAGTTATTAAGAATCAATGTTCTTGCTAAAGGGCATTCAGGAATCAGATTATCAACATTAGAAACCTTGATAGACATGCTCAACGCTGAAATCCATCCTTGCATCCCAGAAAAAGGCTCTGTAGGTTCTAGTGGTGATCTGGCACCTTTATCTCATCTAGCTCTTGTGTTATTAGGTTTTGGAGAAGCTGAATACAAAGGAGAAATTATCTCTGGTGCTGAAGCAATGAAACGAGCAGGGTTGAAACCAGTCCGACTGGCTGCTAAAGAGGGATTAGCACTTAACAACGGCACTCAAGTTATGACTGCGATAGCTTGTTTATCGCTATTAAGAGCAGAAATTCTCTGTCAAACAGCCGATATTACAGCTGCAATGACTGTCGATGCTTTACTAGGAACCCCTACTGCCTTTGATGAGCTTATACATAGTGTAAGACCACATCCAGGCCAAAAAGAATCTGCCCAAAATCTCAGAAACTTATTAAAAAACAGCTCTCTTCGAGATTCACATCTAAATTGTTCAAATGTACAGGATGCCTATAGTCTGCGTTGTACCCCACAAGTCCATGGTGCTACTAGACAAAACCTTCGACACATACGCAATGTCCTTGAAATTGAAATTAACTCTGCTACAGACAATCCACTCATTTTTCCTGACCAAGATAAAGTATTGTCTGGTGGTAATTTTCACGGTGAACCTATTGCTTTTGTTTCTGATCTACTCGGAATCTGCGTCTCTGAACTTGCAAATATCTCAGAAAGAAGGATAGAACAGCTTTACAATCCTGCTTTAAATAGGGGTCTAAGTCCTTTTCTGGCTTCAAGACCGGGTATTGATTCTGGTCTGATGATTGCACAATTTACTGCATCTTCACTAGTATCTGAGAATAAAGTCCTTTCTCACCCTTCCTCAGTAGATTCTATACCAACTTCTGCAAACCAAGAAGACCATGTCAGTATGGGAACTATTGGAGCTGTTAAAGCAAGAAATATAATTGAAAATACTGCTTATGTTTTAGGCATAGAGCTAATGTCTGCTTGCCAAGCTATAGAGATGAGACAAAACTCAATAGCTGGAAACCCATCAATTGAGTCTTCACAAGCACTGATGGCTGTTTTAAAAGATTTTAGAAATAAAGTAAAAACTCTTGAAAAAGATAGAATAATGTATGATGATATTAAGATTGCAAAAAAATTTGTGGAAAGTAGATTTGTAATTGATAAAGTAAGATATTTTATCGAATTAGTGTAAAAAATAGTTTTAGTTTTATCACTTTTTTTATCTCATTTTTCTGTTCAACTTTTTGTTAATAGAAAATCATTTAAAGGGCGTCTTTATAGGAGATAAAACATTTTGTGTTGACGATTGTAAAAATTTATCGAAATTAAATTCGTTATCGAAATCGATTTTTTTATAAAAGTGTTGACAAATCTGATGATTTAAAATTTTTCGTTTATACTTGTGAGGATATATATAAATACAAAATTTATATTAAATCAGAGCTTACATAATAGGAAATTAAGATGGGAAAAAATAAACTTAAATATATTAGCCTTTTTTGTTTAATATTATCGATATTATTTGGTTGTGTTGAAAAACCGACAATCAATGATTACAATCCAGAAAACTGGACATATAGGGATATATACGGGATTACAGATGAAGAGATTGAGGCTATCGAGGAGCTTCGAAATGAATATCATTCGTTCAGTTATGGAGCTTTACCAAGTATTCTGGCTTTTCAAAATGAAAATGGAGAAATAAGAGGTTTTTCAGCTCTTCTTTGTGAATGGTTGACTCAAATATTTGGTATAGAATTTATACCAGAGTTTTCAGATTGGAACGAGCTTTTTCCTGTCCTTAAAACTGATTTTACTGGTGATTTGACCGCTACGGATGAACGCGAAAGGGAGCTTGGATTTATATTTTCTTCCTCTATTACAGAATTACCAGTTAAATATTTTAGATTGCCCGGTAGTCCGTCTCGTTCTGAAATATCAAGAACTAGACCTCTGAAGCTCGCTTTTTTAGAAGGTTCTACTACAGCAGATGCTGCAATGAATAAATTAATTGAGACAGCAGTTTTATTTGAACCAATATTTATTGATGAATATAGTGTGGTTTATGATTTGCTGACTAACGGCATCATCGATGCCTTTATTGATGTAGAAGCGGCTATTGAAGAAATGAAAGATGTAGTTACCGAAGATTTTTTTCCCTTGATCTATGAACCACTATCGCTCACAACACAAAATCAAAAATATAGACACATCATAAATGTTGTCAATAAAGCTCTGAGACATGGAGCAAACAACCATCTACGCGATCTTTATGAGCAAGGTATTGACGACTATCATCGTCAAAAGTTTATCCAAAGTCTAACCGAAGCTGAACTTGAATATTTATTAGAAAACAGAACCATCGCTTATTTAGCTGAATTTGATACATATCCAATAAGTTTTTATAATAAAAATGATCGCGAATGGCAAGGAATTGCGATAGAAGTCTTAAATGAAATAGCAGAGCTAACAGGTTTGAATTATGAAATAATAAACGAACCAGGGACAAATTTTACTGAGCTTATATCGAGATTGGAAAACGGTGAAGGGGATATGATTTCTGAACTTCTTTGGAATCCCACAAGGGAAGGTAGGTTTTTATGGCCCCAGCATAATATGTTTAAAAACAGTTATATAGCTATGTCTGTAGAATCAAAACCCAATATTCGGATTCATAGGATTGCTCAAATGAAGGTAGGTGTAAAAAAAGATACTGCGCATGCCAATTTATTTCGTACTTGGTTTCCAGACCATCCGCATTTGATAGAATTTGGGACAGACAATGATGCTTTTGATGCTTTAGAAAATGAGGATATTGATTTATTAATGACCAGTATGCGTGCTTTACTAACTGTATCAAATTTTTTAGAAAGACCCGGATTTAAAGCAAATATAATCTTTGACTACAGCATGTATTCGTCATATGGGTTCAATAAAGACCAAGAAATATTGTGTTCAATCATTAATAAAGCACTTGATATTATCGACACAAACAATATATCAGAACAATGGATGAGGAAAACTTTTGATTATCGGTCAAAAATAGTTGAATCGCAAAGACCTTGGTTGATTGGAACCATTTTAATGTTTTTGATTATCATTATTCTTTTAATTTTTTTATACTCAAGAAATCGAAATATAAACAAAAGACTTGATATACAAGTGATCCAAAGGACACAGGAACTAGAAAATTCTCGCCAAGAATTAAGTATAGCTCTTCAAGAAGCAGAAGCAGCAAATATTGCAAAATCGTCATTTTTAGCTACAATGTCACATGAAATAAGAACTCCTATGAATGCCATCTCAGGTATGTCTGAATTATTGTTGCGAAGAGGTCTTTCTGATGATGCTAGAGCAGAAGTTCAGGACATTAAACGCGCCTCATCAAATTTGCTTTCTATCATCAATGATATTTTAGATTTATCAAAAATAGAGGCAGGTAAACTGGAAATAGTGCCAGCTTTATACATGCTCTCATCGCTCGTAAATGACACAGTAAATATTATACGGATGAGGCTTATAGAAAAACCTGTTCGATTTTTTACTAATATCGATGGAAGTATTCCTAACAATCTAATCGGCGATGAAGTAAGGATACGCCAGATAATTTTGAACCTATTGTCTAATGCAGCAAAATTTACTGATAAAGGTCATATCAGTATGACTATCACCAGTGACACAAGAAAAGATCAAACTATTTGGCTAAAAATAGCTGTCAGTGATAGTGGACTAGGTATCAAACCAGAAGATCAAATAAATCTATTTTCAAATTTTATGCAAGTAAATTCAAAAAAAAATAGGGTCATGGAAGGCACTGGATTGGGTTTAGCTATCACAAAAGAATTGACTGTAAAAATGGGTGGTGCTATTGAGGTAAACAGCGAATATGGCGTTGGTAGCACCTTTACGATAACTATACCACAAAAAATAGAATCAGATGTATCTTTTGCAGCAGTAGATGACCCCGAAAATAAAAAAGTTTTGGTTTATGATAGGCGACTGGTCTATGCAAATTCTTTATGTTGGTCATTGAAAAATCTCTCTGTTCCTTTCACAATGGTCACAAACACAGAAGAATTTATAGATGCTTTAAATAATAATCAATGGTATTATATCTTTACGGGTTATGGTCTTTATGAAACTATTAAAACGATTTTGGAAAATTCTGAACTTCCAATGAACAAAAATACACCCTTAGCATTGATGATAGAATGGGGGACAGAAGCTTATATCCCCAATGTGAGCTTTGTATCTTTACCAGTGCAGTCACTTTCCATAGCTAACACATTAAATGGAATTTCAGATAAACAAGATTTTTATAGCGATAAATCAGCATTAAATACTGTTAGGTTTATTATTCCCAAAATTAAGATTTTGGTAGTAGATGACAACGCTACAAATCTCAAAGTGGTTGAAGGTTTATTAGCTCCATACCAAGCTTCTATAGACAGCTGTCAAAGTGGTGCAGCAGGTATAGAAATGGTTGAACATAATCAGTACGACATAGTTTTTATGGACCATATGATGCCAGAAATGGACGGAATAGAGGCAATGCAACTCATCAGAGAATGGGAAGCAGAGCAAAAAATTGAATACCCTACAAAATCTCAGATACCGATTATTGCTCTCACAGCAAATGCCGTTTCTGGAATGAGGGAGATATTTTTAGAAAAGGGATTCAACGATTTTCTCGCAAAACCTATTGATATTGCAAAATTAGACGAAATGCTGGTTCGATGGATTCCAAAAGATAAAAGAGAAAAAATAGATCATACAACCATTGATAAGGTTAATTTACAGAATTTTGATATAAATCCTAAGCTATTGGAAGTATTTAAAAAAGATATAGAGGATTCAGTTAATACTCTAAGGCACACTATTAAGGTAAGAGACATAAAACTATTTACAACAACTGTTCATGCTATGAAATCAGCTTTGGCATACCTTGGGAAAAAAGAGATGTCAGTAGTAGCTGGTGAGTTAGAAAATGCTGGTCTTACAGGTGATATTATGTATATTGATACCAATACAAATAGTTTCATTAATACTTTGGAAAAACTTGTTAACGAATTAAAAAATATATCAGATACATCTATGGATGAAAATAAGATTTACAGCATAGCTTCAGATGAAAATATCAATGAAGATGAAGTCTTTTTAAACAATCAACTTAATCATTTTATTGCTGCTTGTGAGGAATACGACGATACTACAGCTTTTTCTATCCTTGATAAAATAAAAGAAAAAAAATGGAAACAAGCAACCCAAGATGCTCTTGAAGAAATCCGAGATAAATTGTTTTTGCATAGTGATTTTGAGGGAGCAATAGAATGGGTGCATGAGTTTATTAAAAAACATCCTTTTTTATAATGTTAATTTAAAATAACTATTGAAAAAATGAATATCGCTCCCGTAGTTCAGATGGATAGAATAGGTCCCTCCGAAGGAAAAGGTCAGCCGTTCGAATCGGCTCGGGAGCGCCATTTTAAGTGATTTATTTATGATAAATTAATAGAAAATATAACTTAATAGGAGTTCAACATGAGCATAAAAGCAGTTCTCGGTTGCCTATATGGAGATGAAGGGAAAGCAAAGATTGTTGATGTGCTTGCATCTGATGTGGATGTAGTGATTCGTTTTCAAGGCGGTAGCAACGCAGGACACACTATATTGTATGATGATAATAAATTTGTTTTTCATCTAATACCCAGCGGAATATTTCATGAAAAACAAGTCTGCATTTTGGCATCAGGAGTTGTTATTGATCCTTTTCAACTTGATGTTGAAATGAAAGCTTTACAAGAGCAATCTATTACCTTTAATGGTAGGTTCTTTATTGATGAAAGAGTTTCTTTAGTACTCCCAATACATAAAGTGCTTGATGAAAAAAATGAAGGATTGTCAAAGGATAAAATGATAGGGACAACTCGACGTGGAATTGGACCTGCTTATGCTGATTCTGTAAGCAGAATCGCTGTAAAAATATATGATTTGCATAGCAAAGATATATTAAGAAACAAAATTGAATATATCAGCCATTTTCATGGATTTGATATATCAAAAAATGATCTAGGGATATTAGTTGACGATTTAGCTGATTTTGGAAATAGAATGAAATGGAGTTTTGTCAATCTACCCTATAAAATTGATGAATATATCAAAAAAAATAAAAAAATACTCTTTGAAGGCGCCCAAGGTTCTTTACTCGATGTATATTTTGGGACTTATCCTTATGTGACTTCTTCTCATACAATTGCTGGGGGAATAGCTTCTTCTGTAGGGTTTTCTCCAAAAAAAATTGATGAAGTTATTGGCGTTTATAAAAGCTATTTCACTAGAGTTGGAGAAGGTCCTTTCCCTACAGAGTTATTTGATGAGATTGGTTCAAAAATACAATTACAAGGAAATGAGTTTGGTTCTACTACCGGAAGACCTAGAAGATGCGGATGGTTTGACGCTGTTTCAGCAAGGTATTCTACTATGATAAATGGGATTGATGTAGCGGCTTTGACCTTACTTGATGTGCTTTCTGGTATAGATATCATAAAAATTTGTATAAGCTATACAGATGAAAATAAAAACATTTTAGAGCATTTCCCAGCTGATAGCTCTATGCTAAACTATATTAAACCTAATTTTATTGAGCTGCCTGGTTGGAAAGAAGACATTGCAAACCGTAAATCATTTGATGATTTACCTGAAAATGCGAAACTTTATGTAAAAAAGATTGAAGAGCTATTAATGATTCCAATAAAAATTATTTCTGTTGGTCCCAAAAGAGATCAAACTATTTTTATTTAATGATAATCTATTCTTTTAACACATTTGAAAGGTTGGTTCAAGTTTTTTTGTTTTTTCTCATTTTTTTCTACTTTTAATACTTTTTATGTTTTTTTTTAGGTTTCTGCAGGTAACATGCAGGTAACATGCAGGATACATGCAGGGGATAGATGATACGATATTCCATTTAATATCCCAATTAATAGGAAATTATCCAAATCAATTCATTAAGGAAAGTACTGATATTTATTATGAAGATGGGATAATTTAAAATTAGAGAAGGTTTTAAAAATTACTGGTTTATGAGTTTTTAAAATGAGTTTTTAAAAAGTTATTGACAAAATCAGACTATTTATTTTTTTTGCCTCAAAGAGTTTTGATTGAATGGCAAAAAAGGAACTATTTTCTGAATTTATATAGAGATTTGACATAGTAAGCTATATTTTAAATGAGTATAAAAAGAACAAAAAATGATAAAAAACTCAATGTTGATTAAGTAAAAAATAAAGAGGATATATGTTTTTTAAAAAAATTAAAACCATGTTTCGATACAATAAGGAACTAGATGTTATAGACTATAATTTTTACCGAAGCATAGACATTTTACAAAATTTAACAAATAATGAACTTACAAAAATCAATGACATTTTTATTCATAAGAGCTATAAAAAAGGTGAAACTATCTTCAAAGAAAATCATCCCAATGCTCTTATGTATATTATTAAATCTGGTAGAGTAAGACTTCATGTAAATTTACCATATGAAGAAATAACTATCAGTGATTTAGAAGCTAAAAAACATTTTGGAGAAATAGGCATTTTCTTAGAATCAAATAGAATATCTTCTGCTTATGCTTTAGATAATGCTGAGTTGATAGCTATTAATAAAACAGAATTTATTCAATTTGTAAAAAATCAGCCTGGGACAGGGATAAAGCTACTATATAACTTAGGAAAAGCTATATCAAATGATCTTTTGCATGTATTTAGTGTAATAAAGCAGCATGAAACAAAATAATAAAGTTTTAAAGTTTAGTTATTATATTCTTTTGTTTGCAGCAATAGGATTTGGTACATTTTTTTACAAGAATGTCATGGTTCATTTCATACTTTCATTGCTTTTTGTTTTTCTTGTAAATCCGCTTGTAAACTCAATAGAACAACTTGGAGTACCCCGAACTCTAGCAGTATTAATATTTTATTTAATATTTTTTTTCAGTTTGTTCATGCTCGGAACTGTTCTCATGCCTGTATTGGTAAGGCAAATAAAGAGTTTTGCTCAGATATATATAAATTTCATCAATCAAGAGAACCCAGATGTCGCTACTTTACCATATCTCGCCAATTTACAAACGATTATTAATAATATTCAGAATTTATTCCCTTTCATAGATTTTGAAAGTATTCGTGATGGATTTTTTGAAAAATCAAATGATTTATTGAGCAGGATACCAGACATGTTGTTGGCATATTCTGGAAATGTGTTCAGAATATTTGGATACTTATTTGCTGTACCAATCTTAGGATTTTTTATATTGAAAGATAAAGTTTTTTTAAAGAAAAAGATTTATTCTTTTATTCCCAATAAATATTTTGAAATTTCTGTCATCATTATAGATAAGATAAAAGGTACTATAGGTATCTATCTCAGAGCCTTGTTCATAGAATGTTCTATAGTAGGTATAATGGCAATGATAGTGCTGACCGCATTGGGCGTCCCTTTTGGAATATTTATTGGTTTTTTTGCAGGAGTAACAAATGTCATACCTTACTTGGGACCTCTGATGGGCATATTGTTAGGAGGTTTGACTGTAATTCTTACTGGTGGATCGACAACTTTATTGCTCTGGACAATACTTGGAATGTGGGGAGTTCAATTAATAGATAATGCCTTTGTTTATCCTTTAGTTATGGGCAAAAATACCAATATTCACCCCGTATTGGTCATACTTTCCATTGTAGCTGGTGGTATATCGTTTGGATTGATTGGTATGTTATTAGCCGTTCCTACAGTATTTTTGGTGACTGTGATCTTAACACTTTTGTATAAGAGTTTAAAACAGTTTGAATTTATATAATTTTACAAATAAATATGAAATTAATAAAAAATAAATGGAGGACATTATGTTTAAAACATGGTCAAAAACAATAGTCTCAATCATAGTATTGACACTATTCCTTGCAGCTTTCACGGTAGTGACTGCAGAAGAAATCCAAAATGAAAGGATGGTAACAATGGATAACGGATTAAGTTATGAAATCGTCACTGAAGGCACTGGAGCCGTTGCAGCAAGCGGCAATACCGTAGTAGTCCACTATACAGGGACATTTATGGATGGTCGCGTTTTCGATAGTTCTGTAGAAAGAGGACAACCTTTTGAATTCAGACTCGGAGCTGGTATGGTAATCAGAGGCTGGGATATAGGAGTCGAAGGTATGAAAATAGGCGAAAAGCGTATTTTGAACATCCCTAGTGCGCTTGCTTATGGTGAAAGAGGAGCAGGGGGCATTATTGCACCTAATACGGATTTGGTATTCGAAGTCGAGCTTCTCGAAATAAAATAAGAGATAAGGATAGCTAAATGAACAATCCTTTTTTTACCGATTGGAAGACAAAGTATGGAGCAGTTCCATTTGATTTGATAAAGCTTGAGCATTATATGCCAGCAATCGAAAAAGGTCTTGAAATAGCCAGAGAAAAAATAAAAAAGATTAAAGAAAATCCTGAAAAACCAAATTTTCAAAACACAATAGTAGCTATTGGAGAAGCAAGTCATGAGCTGGATTGTCCAGTTCGAGTTTATTTTTATCTCTTGGGTGCAGAATCAAACAATGAGTTCAAGACCTTAGCTGAGAAAATATCTCCTATGCTCTCCCAGTATAACAGCGAAATAAGCACAGATGAAATTATTTTCGACAGAGTAAAGTCTGTTTATGAAAATATGAACAATGAAAATTTAGATGATGAGCAAAAAAGGCTTCTCGAAAGAAGTTATAAAAGTTTTGTCAGAAATGGAGCTTTATTAGACTCTGAGAAAAAAAAAGAACTACTCGAAATAAACAATCAAATGTCTGTTCTATCTCCTCAATTTTCAAAAAATCTTTTAAATTCTACCAACGCTTTTTCCTATCATACAACTGATGCCAGTGAAGTAGAAGGACTCTCAGAAAACGACCTAAAAGCAGCTGAGTTTAGAGCAAAACAAAAAAATCACGAAAGTGGTTGGCTTTTCAATCTACAGGCACCAAGTTTGATTCCTGTCATGACTTATGCCAAAAATAGAGAATTGAGAAAGAAAATAAACCTTGCATTTAATTCTCGTTCTTTCAAAGATGAAAATGATAACCAAGAAATAGTGTTAAAACAGGTAAAATTGAGACAAAAAAGAGCAAATCTACTTGGATATAAAACTCATGCTGACTATGTCCTAGAAGATAGAATGGCTGAAACTCCTGATACAGTAAATCAATTTTTGGACAGAATCTATAAAATAGCTATGCCAAAAGCAAAAGAAGAATTAGAAATTCTCATCGATTATGCTAAAAAGCTTGATGGAATAGAAGATTTCATGCCTTGGGATTACGCATATTATAGTGAAAAACTAAAAAAAGAAACCTTTGGTTTTGATACAGATGAATTAAAACCATACTTTCAAGCAGAAAACTGTATCCAGGGGATTTTCAAAGTAGCAGAAAGGTTATACGGATTGAATTTTGTTGAAAATAAAGAAATTCCATTATATCACAACGATGTAAAGGTTTATGAAGTGTTTGATAATAAAAATAATCCTCCCTTAAAAGGTGGAGATAACTCTCAAAACTTTGTAGGTCTACTCTATTTTGATCTTTTCCCGCGTGAAACCAAAAATGGTGGTGCATGGATGAATGCTTTCAAGATACAAGGTATGTATAAAGGCAAAATCGAAAGACCACACATTACTATCGTCGGTAATTTCAACCCTTCTACTGCCGATACACCCTCATTGCTCTCTCTAAATGATGTAACTACTTTGTTTCATGAGTTTGGTCACGCCCTACATGGTTTGCTTTCGAACTGTACATATACCAGTTTAGCAAGTCCCAATACTCTTTGGGATTTTGTTGAATTGCCATCGCAAATCATGGAAAATTGGGTTCTTGAAAAAGATACTCTCGATATGTTTGCTCATCATTATAAAACTGGTGATGTAATGCCAGAGGAATTGATAAAGAAAGTAAAAGCAGCTGAAAACTTCAATAAAGGAAATTTTAATATCCGTCAATTAAGTTTTGGATTACTTGATATGGCTTGGTATTTTTCTGCTCCAGATGAAATATCGAATGTGAAGGATTATGAATCTGAAGCAATAGAAAAACTTCGACTTTTCCCAAAAATAGAAACTGCTTGCACCTCAACTGCTTTTGCACATATCTTTGCTGGTGGTTATTCTGCTGGATACTATTCCTATAAATGGGCTGAAGTCCTAGACGCTGACGCTTACGGAAAATTTCAAGAAGAAGGTATTTTCAACCCAGAAACAGCGAGGTCTTTTAGAGAAAACATACTTTCTAAAGGAAATACAGCAAATCCAATGGACTTGTATGTTAAATTCAGAGGTAGAAAACCGGACCCTGATGCTATGTTAAAAAGAGATGGGTTACTGTAATAGTTAGTTAATACATTTTGATAACAGAAATCCCCCATTTTCAATAGATATATTATATTTATAGAATTGGGGGTTCTGTTTTTTTACTATGGGAATAATATACATCTCCTTTGAAAAATATAGAGTTACAGATACTTCGTTTCACTCAAAATGATAAGGAATACTTATTATTCGACTGCCTCATTAATTTGTTAGCATTGCCCCCCCTATGAAAGGCATTTATTACATAAGACACTACGATAGAGGGGGGGGCTATCTCTCTCTATAGCTTCCATTTAATAAATTTACATTCTTTGTAGACTTCTGAAGTAAAGCTAGGTTTTAGTCTGACATTCAGATTTTGAGAACCAGAGCTTTTGATATTGAATTCTCCTTCATATTTTGCCACATTATCATCATATTTTTCGACAAACTTAAGAGGGATTGTCTCAAAATAGTCTTCGTCGTCGTATTGATAAAACAATTCTACTGTGAATAATTCTTTGGGAGCTGAATCCAGAAAAAGATACGCTTCCACATTGACTATATCACCAGATATTATTGTTTCTGCATCAGGGAATTTCAAGTAAAAATCTTTTAATTTTATTTTATCCCAGAAAGAAGCGACTATTTTTTGTGTTTCGATGATTTTCTTTAGTTCAGAGTTTTTATTTGCGGTTAATATATCGACATCACGGAGAGCAGGTAAATAGAATTTATTTACATATTCATCAAGCATTCTGTGCATATTGAACCCCATTCCCACTGAATAAATAGAGCTTTTCATCATTTGTATCCAGTTATTTGGAACATTTGTGCTATCTCTATCATAAAATAGCGGTGCTATATGATTTTCAATGAGGTCATAGATTTGTTCAGCTTCCATATTTTGAGCAGTATTATGGTCAGTATAAAAATCAGCAGCATTGATAGCCCAACCGTTTGTTTTATCGAAACATTCTGGCCACCAACCATCTAAAATAGACATATTTAAAACACCATTGATGCCTGCTTTCATTCCAGAAGTTCCGCTAGCTTCCATTGGTTTTATGGGTGTATTAAGCCAAACATCGCAACCTTGAACTATATTTCTAGCAACATTCATATCATAGTCTTCAACAAAAAGAAATCTGTCTTCAAGGTCGTTTTCTCTAGCAAATTTAATGATGTTCATGATAAGCTTTTTACCTTCTAAATCTGCTGGATGTGCTTTACCGGCAAAGATAAATTGAACAGGTCTATCTTCATTTTTTAAGATATTGATTAACCTTTGAGGATTGCTTAAAAGGAGATTTGATCTCTTGTAAGTCGCAAATCTGCGTGCAAATCCAATAGTTAGATTTCTTCTATTTAGAATTCTTTTTTTATCTGTATCAGTCGATATGATGCCTTTTTCTTGTTCGAGTCTTTGTAATCTTTGTCTGATAAAGGTAATCATCTGTTCTTTTCTTTGGACATGAGCTTCCCAGATTTCTGAGTCCGGGATAGAAAAAACATTGTCCCAAATTGATTTTTTCTTTGCATTGTAAAGATATTCTGGACCTATATATCTATTGAAAAGAATGGTTAGTTGTTTACTGAGCCAAGTCTGTAAATGGACTCCATTGGTGATATGAGTGATAGGAATTTCGCTTTGGAAAAGGTTGGGGTAAATACTTCGCCACATATCTCTTGAAACATGGGCATGAAGCATAGAAACACCATTTATATACTTTGAAAATCTGATTGCTAAAGCAGGTAACCAATAATTGTTGTTATCACCTTCTATTGAAGCTATTTCATTAAATTTATCCAAAGTAATACCAGATTCCAATATCTTGGATTTCATGTATTTCTCAACTAGTTTTTTGTCAAAATTCTCATTTCCAGCCACTACAGGGGTATGAGTAGTAAAGATGGTACTTGATTTTATCAATTCTGTTGCCTCTTCAAAAGAATAACCCTGTTCTTTGATAAATTTTCTTAACAACTCAATGATAATAAAAGCCGAATGACCTTCATTAAGGTGATATATTACAGGTTTGAAATTAATCTCATCCATCAATTTCATCGAACCATAAGCGAGGATGATTTCTTGCAAAACTCTTTTTTCTCTATCTGCTTCATATAGAAGATGTGTGATATTCTTTATATGAGGAGGATTTGGGTCAATATCGCTGTCAAGTAAGTATAATTCTATTTTACCTACATTTATTTTCCATATTTTTAAGAAGACTTGTTGTTTTTCAATGTTGATAGATAAAATCATGTCCTTGCCTTCTTTGTCTTTGACTACAGTAACAGGAATAGTTTCCCAGTCAATGACATTGTAGCATTCTTCTTGCATCCCATCAGGTTTTATTTTTTGCCCAAAATAGCCATATTTATATAAAAGCCCAAAAGCAGTCATAGGTATGGTCTGATCAGAAGCAGCTTTTAGATAGTCACCTGCAAGAATCCCCAAACCACCTGAATATATAGGAATAGATTCGTGTAATCCATATTCCATACACAGATAAGCACATTTTTTTTTGTGGTTTACAGTCCATCTTTCATCGTTGTAAACATAGTCAGTGTCTTGAAAATTTACATAATCAGAAAAATCTGAGTAAACATTGCGAAGCTCAAAAAGAAAGCCAGAATCTTTGGACAATTCTTCTAATCTTGCATTGGAAATAGTTGCAAGGAGCTTAACTGGATTATGCCCGCATTTTCTATATAAAACTGGGTCGATACGACTAAAAAGGTCGTAAGCATCTTTGTCCCATGTAGTCCACACATTGTAGGCAAGCTCAAGTAAGTGGGATAAACTGTCTGGTATCCTTGGTTTTACATGGATATTCACTAAATTATGATCTTTAATCATTTATTTATTCCTCCGAATTATTTTTTTTATGTGAAGGCTAAATGTCCTACATAAGCTCTTCTTCTAAATCGGCTAACACATTGATAAAATATATATATGCTTGCTCAGGAGAATCATATGGTGAAAAATATTTATGGACATCACCATCTTGAAAATACTTGGTGCACATATAGTAAAAATGGTCAGAAGTGGTTAGATATCTGATAGTTGGCATCAGATCATGTCTACCTTTTATACGAATTTTTTCTAAAAGTTCGTAAACAGTTTCGAGAGCATTATATTGCATATCATTTTCACGCCAAGCTGATAAATCTCTCTCAGCGTCTGCCCAAGAGATTGGTTCTGGGAAAGAGATACTTTCTTGCTGATAATTTGCATATTGATATGCTTCTTTAGGCGTGATAAAAGCAAGATTTTGATTTTTCAAAACCTTTTCTGGTAGATGATTCATAAAGTCAAAAATCCCCGTTTCTGCCCATTGGTGTTCACCAAAGGTTTCATAGTCCATAAAGAGATTCAAAAATTTGTTCTTTTTAGGAGAGTTTTTTCTATCCAGATTGAAATGTTCTATCCATTTGACAAATTTATCTACTGTCAATGGGAACTCAGGCCAATCCCGATTGGAAAACCTAAAGGCAATGTCATCTGCTAGCTGATAATATTTTAACAAAAGAGTGATTTCAGCAGTAAAATTTTTGTAGGCAAACAATGGCGATCTCCAGCCTAATATCCTGTCTACTCCTTCTGTCAATATCGTCTTGAAACCCTCCATTTCGTAAATCAAAGTAGAGAGCTGATCCTGATAAATTAATTCTGTGTTCCGAAAGGTCTCCGGAACATAATTAAATTCTTTTTTCATCAAGTTTTTGTGCATTTCTATTTGCTCCAAAAATTCATTTGTATCATACAAAAATGCCAAAGAATGATAATATGTCTCTCCTATCAGTTCCACACATCCCGTTTCTACAAGAGCTTGAAAAGACTCCAGAACATCAGGGCGATACATTTTAAACTGCTCAATCGCTACCCCCGTGATAGCAAAAGAGACCTTGAATTGACCTTCATATCTCTTTATCAAGTCCAAAAGCAGTTTATTGGTCGGGATATAGCACTTATCAGCGACCTTTTCCATGACAAATTTATTTAACTTGTCATCAAAATAAGGGCGAGATTTTCCAATATCCAAAGCACTAAAATGATTTAACCGAAACGGCTGATGAACTTGAAAATAAAAATTGATGTATAGCATAGTTTTGCTCCTTTTTTATTATATTATCTATTTATAATCTTATAAATTTCATATTCAATTTTGCCTGCAACTATGGGAAAATATAGTTGCGGTTTGAGGCTTTTCTTCGTAATATTACATATCTGCTGGTAGAGATTGTATAGTCTGTAGGTATTTTTTATTGATGCTTTTATATGATCTTTAGTTAAAATATCATTCATTAGTTTTTTTTCCTTTGTATACTTCCTATTTATAAATAAAAATACAATCGCTATACACATTAAAGGTTTCACTGTTTCTATATTTATATGAGAACTGAATAGGATTGGCTATTATTTTATCTTTAGAAAAATTGTCTAAATAGTAAAAGACATTATTTTTCAAGAGTGTTATATCTCTTTTTAGTTTCCATGAATTATCAAAATCATTCGTATCTACTAATATCAAGAATAGTCTATTTGATGCATCGAACCTTATTTCACCTTGTTCTTCATATAGATTTTGAATTAAGCGGTGTGGATTGTTGATACATTCTCTTAATAGATTTCTTTTGAAATCGTCTATTTTATTAATTCTCTTTGAACATTCTATATTTTTTAAATTAATTCCTTTTTCTCGAATCTCATATATTGCATTATTGTCGTTAAAGACAATCTCAAATTCTTTAGCTATTTTTTTATATTCACTTAACTCACTAGATAAACCTTGTCTTTTTCTCTCTTTATCTATAAAATTGACAGGTAAGTAGGTTGTTTTTAAGTCAAATGGTATGTCCTGTATAAAGAAATCTATTTGTTTCACATCTCCAATAGCAAATAATACATTTTTGTGTTGTTTAAAGATGTTTTCTATTAGAATCGTAGACCAATGATTATACCAACTACAATTGACATACCCTCTCACAGCTTGGTTTATCTCATTATCCAGTTTTCTTTGTATTGTATCATAAGAATCATACTTTTTTATGTATTTATCCACTATATGCCTATCAAGAGCGTTTTTATAATCACCTCCCCAATCAAAATGTTTAATTTTGTATAGTTCAGATACTAAATTTTGTTCTTGTTCCAAGGTCAATTTTATTAGATTGGCTTTTATGAAATCATCTATTAAAGCATGTTCTTTCACGATATTGAATAACTCTTCAAATATTTCTGATGATTTTTTAGAATTAATTTTGATATCATTTAAGTCTATAAACTTTAACAAAAGATCTTTTCTTGAAATTGCTCTCAGTTTTAACCATAATATTGATTCATCATGCTTTAATAACTCAAATATATTATTATTATCAAACAGATTTTTAAGTTTTTTAAACATTTTCACTCCTAATAAGATATTCTGTGCTATTTTTTACGCTACCTTTTCCCCCTCTCGAATTTGTGTAGACATTTTCATAAATATCAACATTTTTTCGGAAGCTTTTTATAATTTTAACAAATTCTTCTATTGTAGGATATGAACGGCAATTATAACTAAATAGGACATAAGGTATATGTTTTGCTGAGTCAAGTAGCTGTTTTAAAGAATTTATTATTTCTGTTTTTTTGTCAAATCCACTGTATTTTAGAGGAAAATACTTTTTATTTTGATTTATAAACTTTTTATTCTCCCAGTATTCAGTATATGTTTCAAGTAAATGATAGAAACTTTGATAATCTGAATGAGAGCCACAATATGGCGGGTCAAAATATGCTAAATCGACATTAATTTCCGATATGACATCCAAAACATTTCCACAAAAGCTCTTATTTTCTTTTTTATTATCAAAAACAGCCTTATTATAATCTGTTACTAAGCTCAAAAATACTTCAGCTATTCCTTTAGCTATATTTGGGTTTCTCTTGACTCTTTCAGGGTCAGAGGCGTAGTTTAATGCCTGGAGATGAGCAAAATGCCCCATAGTAGTCTTTCTAGTCATTGCTCTGTTGATGATAGTAAATGCCAAAGCCTTTTTGCTCTCATTGCTAAGTAACTCTATATTTGCTCTAAAATTGTCTAAAAACATACAATCATTTTCAGTAAAAAAAATATTCTTAAAAAGATGTTCAAATAAATCCTTTTTATTTACATTTTGAGAAAATAAAAGAAATAAATCAGATTTTGTCAATATTTCCGCCTTGTTTTCTATCAAAGCCAATCCAATCTGATGGCTATAATTCATAAAATCATTTGTATAAACTGTATATCTTCTCTTTTTTGCCTCAAAACTAAAACTCTGTGAACCAGCAAAGCCATCAAAAACAGCTTGAACACCCTCAGGAATATATTTAAAAATCCAAGGTAAATGCTTGAATTTACTGCCAAGATATTGAGGTTCGGGCATCTTTACACAATACTCATCAAATAAACTTAATGAGGTATATTCTGGATATATTTTTTTTGAAATATGGACTAGTTTTTCCTCTGTGGTTAATATATCATTTTGTTTCATTTAAAAATCCCTATTGTTCTATTTTTTCAAAATTATTATAAAAATCTTCATTAAAACAGCTATAATCGTATTTCACACCTTGATTCAGCACCTTTCCATTCTTATTGATTCTTAATGTTGTTTTTTGGTTATCGGTGATTTGATATGTCGGTAGTGAAGTGTTGTCAAATCTATCTACATCTTTAGTGTTAAAAACATAGAAATGACATATTTTACTCTGTGTATCCTCATTATCATTTTCAAAGACTGCTATCCATATATAAAAAACATTATGACCCATGTCATATCTGATTTTTGGATGAAAACTAAAATCTCGTATAGAACTATCATTAGTAGGTATGCCTTCTGATGTCTTTACTTGTAAATATTTGGAAATTACATTTAATTCTGTTTCTTGGCAATGCTCACAAAGATTTGTAACGCATTTTACAGACGCTCCTTTATAATCATCATATCTTAATAGTTGATTACTATACAGGTTACAGCATGGACACCAATATTTTGTTATGATAAAATCTATACCCTCATCTATGTAGGCTCGATGAACCTGCCAGCCTCTTTCGTGTAGGTTCATTGCAAGCTGCATTTCGCCGAATAATCCAATAACTTGCTTCTTTTTATCTATATCTATCTTACTCATTTTTTTCCTCTACTCCATCAAACTCTGAAATAACAGTATTATAAAAAAACACATTATTATTAAAGGCTTTTTGTATATTTTTCAGACCTGCCTCACGAAACATCGTTTTATTTAGCTCAATCCCAATTCCTATTCTGCCGAGTTTTTTTGCCTCAATAATCGAAGTAAAGCTGCCTCCAAAGGGGTCAAGAATATATTCGTCAGGATATGAAAACATTTTAATAGCAAATTCTGGGATGTCAGCGGGAAAAGGTGCTGTGTGACCTAATGTGTTTTCACCCTTACTATTTATCTTTATGACTGGATTTATTTTTATGATGTCTCTTCTCCATTTGGTGATAAAACTTTTATCAATTTCATTTTCTACTTCTTGACTGCCTTGGGTCATGATAGTTTTTAAAGAAAATCTCTTTCCTCTATTTGCTTTACTGCGTTCAAAACACTCATCATTTTTACATTCCCAGCTCCTCAGTCCTATCTCTGACATAGCATTCCCATTGACTTTTAGGCAACCACAGACGGGACAAGGGTATTTTGTCAAGTCATCTCTATGTTTATGAAAGATTAAAATATGCTCATAACAATTCATAGGATACTGGTAAAATGGATAGGGTTTATTACCATTTTTATGCCTTTCACTCTGCACTTCACCTTTGTCCCAGATAAAATCATCTACAAAAGTCCAGCCTTCCTCTTCAAAAATTTTAGTAAAATATGCTCCGAGCGGTATCCTTCTTTTTCCCCAAGTAGATTTTGTGCTGATGTTGTCATTATCAAAGATGTCGCCTACATTAAAGACAAATACACGGTGATTGTCAATGACACGATATGCCTCTCTGATTATAAGTCTCATATCTTCTAAATAGGCTGTCAAATCTTTCCATTGTGAGTATTCACGAGCATTGTAATAAGGCGGCGATGTAACCATCAAGTGAACGCTCTCAGACTTCATCCCTTTCATGATGTCTAGGCAGTTTCCCCATACTATTTTGATATTACTCTCTTTATTCTCTATAAAATCTACAAGAGGAGCTTTGATATCCTGGTATTCCGCTTGATATTCTGTTTTTACAAAATCAATATAAATATCTGTCCATTTTTTTATTATCTCTTTGACATCTGTTAAATCACTGAGATGACTGGCTTTTGAGTGAAGTTTACTCAATTGTTCTCTTTTAAACTGTTTAGAAATGAAAGGCTCACTTATTGACCAGATTTTTGAGAAATAATCGGATTTATTGTCTGATAATAACATCTGAATTTTTTGATTATTATCCATTTAGTCTATTTATCTCCTCACGGATTTCATCTATTACTTCAGGGTTCATTATTACTTTCCTTGTGTCTACGGTTTTTGAAAAGATATAAAATACCTTGCCACCGTATTTTTTTGTAAATTTTTGATGGGTCTTTTCCTGTAAATTCCTTTCTTTAAATATTTGTGAGAGTTGAATTCCCTCGCTGACAGGTTTTATTTGGATTCCTATGTACTGATTTTTAACTATAATACAAAAATCAAGCTCATAACGAATTGCCAATTTATCAGGAATAAAATCAAGTTTTTTTCCAAGTAAAATTTCAACTTGATTATAAACAGATCGATTATTGACAAGATTATTTTGCATATAAATAATACAATCTTCTTTGGTAATTTCCTTATTAAATAAATTTACCACTTTATACATTTTTCTCCCCATCTTTTTAGATATTTTTTCATTTGTCAGTAATATTTTGGCAATTGTATTGTCATTATTCGTCATCTTAAAACTCCTTAAAACTTAAATTTAGCCTACTTTTCTTTAGTAATAAATCCATACTAAAAATGTTATTTACTTCTACTCCTAAAGGGGTCAAAAATAGCTTGTCATAATCAGTGGTCGAAACTATCCTTTCCACTAAATGTAATTCTTTGCAATAATTGAAACACCATGACAGAAATTCATACATTGTTCTTGACTTATATGATACTTTGAATAAGCTATTTACTATTTCTAACTTATCTCTATCAATTTCTTTTTTATTAGGGAACCAGTCTCCATTAGTTACTTCAATAAATCTCATAAACCAGTAAACATTTATTTTATGTACTTTATCAGTCCAGTTTCCATTTGTCAAAACCTTTAAGAGAATTCTTTTTTGCTCATTAGTTAAGTCGATACTCGATACATTTAACTTACTGTAAACATAAGGGTTTATGTTTGCAATGTATGCCTTGCCATTTTCTGTTAATCGGAAATCATTTTTATCTTCAATGAGCATTTCAAAATCAAGTGCTAATCTCTTATAACAATTGAAATTGGTACCTGATGACTTTTCAGAGGCAAATGCTAATGATAGTTCATTTTTACTTAAAACTTCTTTTTTAATATCTAAAAAAGGCTTAAGTATCTTATTTAAGTATCGTAGATAGCAAATTGTATAATTCTTCGGATTTGGCAATGCAAGTCCAACATTTAAACTCATTCTCTCAACAGTTTTTGTATAAAGTTCTTTGACAATTGGGAGTGAATAAGTTCTGAGTAATACATTTTCATTTTCTGCGAATTTTTCTAATTGACTTTTCGCTGATTCGTTTGTTTCTATATCATAAAGGATACAATAATCAGTGTTTTCACGAAATTTTACATTTTTATACCTTTTGGTCTGCTCAAAACAATAATCTCTTTTTATTTTTGTGTCCAATACTGTTTCTAGTTCCACTATCAATTGTTTCTGTGTCTTATCTTCTAGGATAAAATCTATACGACCAAAATCTGTGTTAATCTCTTGACCTATTGATTTTGCAATTGGAAAATCAAGATATTTTGACAATTCAGATAAATTCTGTAAAAATGTCCATTGTATTAAACTTTCTTTCATACACCATAATCCTTTAGCTGCCAATAGGGTGGTGAAGTAATGATAAGCTCTACGCTTTTATCATCAAGTAAATTCATATCACGACTATCACCATGAATTATTGTATGATTTGTCTCTTTTTGGAACATATTTTATTACTCCTGTAATTTTTTTCTACTTCCATTTACCAAAAGTTTTACTTGCGTTTCTATACAGATAGATTCTATCTGTAAATATTTTTTCTAACATTGGTGTTTTTTCCTCTGTGTTAATAAATTTATTCCCATATTAAAATCTTATTATCTTTAAGTATATTTTGCCATTCAATTATATGATATTCTTTTATTTCTGTGGAAATTTTAGAGTCTTGGATTAAATTCATTGTGTATGACTTTATAAAATCCTCATAATCATCAATAAATCTTAAATAGTATTTGAGACTATTGAATATACCATTAACAATAATTTCGATATTGAATTCTTTTTTTATTCTTAACACAAAATTTGAGATATATTCCTCTTCTTCTACTGATACAAAGTTATCTTGTGCAGTAGTTAAGATATAATATCTCTCTATTGAGGTGTTCTGTGATTTTTTTAATATGTCAAATACAAGAAATCTATCTATAGAAATATTATGTTTTATTTCCACTATTTCATAAGGATTGTTATCTCTAAACCTAATTTCTATATCACCGTATCCATGTTTATCAGCCGATGTGTGGACATTTAGAGGCAATAACACCTTATTTTTATACCTTTTTATTTGTTTTAGCAAATGTTGATATATTGTATAAATAGCAATCACAGGTAATCGAGAGCTTAATTTCATAGCGAAATGTTTTTCTAACATAGATAGGATTCTATTTATGTTTAAGATACCTATTACATCAATTGATTTTGTAACATCATCGTAAATATTCTTTTGTTGGCGAGACAATAAAGTTAGTTTTTCAAAGAAGTATATCAAAGTCTTTTCAGGTGATATTACCTTTTTTTCAATAGAATCAAATATTGTTAAAAAGCTAGCAAGCAACTGTTTGCTTGCTCGTGTTCTTATTTTATCCGAATTCTCTAGAGTCCAAGGTATACTTGCTCTTGTTACCATTGATAAAAAACCTGATTCTTTATTTGCATATTTCGGAAAATACTTTTTAAAGAAAGGAGTAGTAGCATTTGTGTCTAGTGTTCTTGCAGAATATCCTCCCACAAAATCTGTTCTGTGTAACCTAATATCTTGCTCTGGGTCGATTATCTTTTTTAAGAGCGAGGTTACTGTCACAGAGATTAAAGACTTATTCTTGTCAATATTATCAATTAACACATCTATATTATCAATAATTGCATTATGATAATGTGTTTTTTTACCCGATTCCACATTTTTAAGAGCTTTTTTTAATAACTTTTCTAAAATATCTATCATACAAACCACTCATAAGTGCTATCATCACCATTTTCTTCAATTCTTTTTTGAGCATATTCCACAAATTCAGGATTTATCTCAATTCCTATATATTTCCTATTTAGTTTTTTTGCTACGACAGCTGTAGTGCCAGAGCCTAAGAACGGGTCTAGTACGATGTCGTTTTTTTTCGTCAGAAGTTTTATTATCTCTTGTATTATAAACTCTGGATATACTGCTGGATGAATATTTCCTTTGATAGATTCGACTGTAGACTCTATTATATCTCTCCGTATAGAGTTTCCATGAATTCTTATAATAGTAAACCCTTTGTTTACAATTTGGTTCAATCGTCCACCACCTTGCCCTCCATAAGGTAAAGCGTGCAATCCTCTTATTTTCATACGAAAGCTCTCTATTTTACCTTGCATAGTTTCTAAAATAGCTTCGTTCAGTTCTTTTATAGCTTGAGTTTTTTCTTCATTTGACAAATTTGATTTATCTATCAACTCAAAGTATTTTTTTCCTATATCATTACCAGGTTTCTTTTTATTTCCATTTTGATAAATATCACGATATTCAAGGAATGCATCTTTGTTGAAATAATAATCTTCTGATTTTGAGAATATAAAGAATGGTTCGGTAGCTGATATAAGTTTTTTACTGCATTGCTTTGGAACAGGGTTTACCTTGACCCAGGTAAGTTCGTTAATTAATTTTACTTTTTTTAGTTTTTGAACTTCGAGAGCAAATCGATAAGGGACTAAAAGTAAGTTTCCATCGATATACTTGTCTCCTAAATTAAAGACGATTGAACCTGTGTTTTTTGTAATTCTTACACATTCCATGAAAATATCCATCAGATTATTGATGTATTTGTCTAAAGTTGCTTCATTACCTATCCCACCATTTCCATACTCTCTTTGCTGAAAATAAGGGGGACTAGTTATTATCAAATCAATAAATTTATCAGGAAATGTTTTTAAAATTTCATAACAGTCGCCACAATGGATGAGGTTCATTTTTTCAGTGTCTATTTCAATCATTTTGCTAATCTCCTAATTATCAATTCGTGTGATGTTTTAATATTCTTATTATCATAATCTCTTTCTAATCTGTTTTTTCCTATTCTTGTTTCACCTTGTCCCATTGTATATTGCCATGAAACATCGATTATTTCACAGTCCCCATAAGCTTCTCGAACCCAAGAGCAATCGTTGTAGGATAAAACAAAACCACCTTTATGCTGCTTTAAAAGGTTTGCGAGTAAATCATGTTTAAATCCATTGTGATGAACTGGGAAATTTCGCATAGGATATATACCTTTAAACATTTTGCTATTTCCATCCAAAAAATATGGTGGGTCAAGGTATAGAAAATCATTCTTATGCTTGTGTAATACTTCTTCATAAGATGAGTGGAAAACTTTTAGATTTGGCACATAAAAATCTCTAACTTTTTCTATCATCGAAATATATCTTTGTCGTTCGGTGTAGATAGACGACATCCATCCCAAGAAACCTGGTCCATAGCTAAGATTATGATTGAAATAATAATATGTCGCAAGTTCTAAGTCAGACAGATTATTGGGTAAGTATCCTTCTTTTTTGTTCCAAATATTTTTTAAGATTTCTTTAATACGCGCATATTCTTCTTTTGTATTTTCAAGAGCTTTCAAACTTTTATATAATTCAATTGGCGTTTTTATTTGACATTGCCAATATTTTACCAATAATTCAAATATATCATATCCAATTACATCTATTTTCAGCTCTTTTGCGATGGCGATTTCTACACTCCCACCACCGATAAACGGACTTATAACTTTCTTTATATCAGTAGGAATATATTGAACTATTTCCCCTACTGCCAATGATTTACCACCTGCATATCTGAGAGGTGAACCAAGATATCTTTTGTATCGATAATTACCATTTTTACTTTTTAAATAGCTCAAAAAATTCTGTTTTAGATAGGATGTATCACTAAATATACTTGAAAAATCAGTAGCTGTATTAAGTATGTAATCTGAGCTTGTATGAACTTCATTTTCTAGTTGTGTCTTGTTTGCCATTTTCTCATTCCTCATCATCATAATCAATCAAATTAAAATCTGCTCTGTATCGGCTACATCGGTGAGGCGCATCTTTCCATCCGATGCTTCCATTTTCAACTGCTGACAATTTGTCAACAACTGGTCTGCACCCTCATTTGTCAAGCGTTCTTTCAACTTTGACCAATAAAATGTTGCACCTCTTTGGGTAGTTTGGTCGGTGAGTATACCTATCACATCGACCGCAGAAAACCAAAACTTCTCTGCCTCACTATCCCACATATTTCTTACTAGTTTTTCCTCAAATAATAGTATTTGACTTTTTTTATTATTATCCATTTAAGTTACCCCCATTACTTGTTTTTTATCTATAACTATACAATTTTGTGATAAATTCCAGTCTTTAAACACATCACATTCCTCCAAAGCATTCAGCCTTCTCATCGCAATTTCTTCATATTTACTATTGATATCCACTCCTATAAATACCTTCCCGAGTTTTTTTGCTGCGACAAGAGTCGTTCCACTACCTGCAAAGGGGTCAAAGACAACAGCATTTTCTGAAAAGGCAGTGAGACTTATCATATATTCACATATAGCGAGAGGTTTGACAGTTTTATGGTCATTAAAATCACCTTTTTCATGTTTTTTGGGTTTCCCTACCAAAAAGGCTTTATCGATAATTTCGCTGATGTTCTCAATAGTAGCTATATTGGATGGAAACATATCATCACCCTGCCGAATATTCGTATTCATCAATCCTATCTCATACTCCAGCATATTTTCAAGGTAAGTGTTTTTTGAGGGTTTTTGTGCCATTACTATCGGTTCAAAACATGATTTTATCTGTGGTGTCTTCCAACCATTGAAATTGTATTTAATCTGTTCCTTTTGTATATCATTAATTTTCATTTTATCTATGAAATGATTGATACTCATAGCCTTTGGTTGATTTTGTGTATAAAGCCACATAAACATATCTCGTATCTCAAAACCTGCATCATCAACTGCAGATGCCATCCGATGATACAAACGAGGTGAAGAAAAGGAAAAGAAAAAGCCACCTGGTTTTAATACTCTATACAAACCTTTTGAAACTTTTAGATACCAGTCATAAAACTGTTTTCCTTTTTCTTTGTCAAATTTCATACCTGCTGGCAGAGATTGTATAGTCTGTAGGTATTTTTTACTTGATACTTTGCTATCATCCCAGTTATTGTCCATCTTATCCAGAAAATATGGTGGGTCAGTGATTATCACATCAATAGAATTATCCTCAATTCGCGGTAAAAAAGACATAATATCCGAAGTGTGAACTTTGTTTAAAATATCATTCATTGGGATTTTTTCCTTTGTATTCGTTATATAGGATTTTGTATATTTTTTCTTTAACATCAGCATCAAAACTACGAACAAAACTTGCATCTGCTAGTTTTATTACTCTACCTTTATCATCATATACCCACCGATTTCTGTCTGCTCTATTACATTTTTGACATTGGGGTATTATATTCCCACTAATTAAGGGTTTATTGGGGTCTTTGTGTGATTTTTGTAAAATCGTTTTTGTTCCAGTCCAATGATAATGTGGTTTACCTTCTTGAGAGCCGCAGGTAGCACACCGAAAATTGTAGTTTGCTTTTATTTGTTCAAAATCGTCTGTGTCTTCAATTCTATGACCTTTTGTGAAATTTGGGTATGGCTGTTCTAGTGTATAAAGCTGATACTCACCTCTTTTTATGTTCAATACTATATTATCTCTACCACCTGCTACTATCCACCATCCACTTTGTGCACCTAAATGTCTTGCTTGCTGAACATCATTTGTATCAGGATAAAAACTCTTTATAAATTTAGTTAATTCTTCTTTAGACACTATTTTAGTATTTGGATAACCAATAGCAAGATAACATAATACTAAAGCATCTTTTGTATAATTGCCATCCTTGTCGAATAATCTAGGCAATTTCACAGCATATTGTTTTAAATACTTATTATGAAATTCCGAAATTATTTTGTAAAGTTTTTCTATATCTTTTTTATTCATTCTCATCCCCCAGCTTCATACTCAATCAAATGAAAATCTGCTCTGTATCAGCGACATCGGTGAGGTAAGATTTACCGTCAGCTGCGGGTAATTTCAGTTGTTGACAATTTGTCAACAACTGGTCTGCACCCTCATTTGTCAAGCGTTCTTTCAGCTTTGACCAATAAAATGTTGCACCTCTTTGGGTAGGTTGGTCGGTGAGTATACCTATCACATCGACTACAGAAAACCAAAACTTTTCTGCCTCACTATCCCAGACATTTCTTACTTGCTTTTCTTCAAACAATAATATTTGATTTTTTTGAATATTTTTCATTTAAGATATTCCTGATGTTAATATTTCCAACTTAATTTGATAGTATTATTGGTAACCATTAATGCTTCCCTAATATAAATAATTTCTACTCTGATCAATTCATTTATTGGTAATTTTAAAGTATTCGTTGTTTTTTAGATACCTATAAAATTCCTATTTAATGATTGTGCTACTACCCCAGTAGTTCTGTATACCTATTGTCATGTTATCTTCCATTATAATTTTTTCCTTTCATGGATAAGCTATAAAACCCTGTTCTGGTGCGAACAAACAATTTCATGTTATCAGGGTGTGAGCTATCATCTCTGTGTTTATTTAATTCGCCTCTAATACTATTTTCGATTGTGTTCATTTTAAATTTCTTATATTGAGAAGCAATTTTAGGTATTTCGACACTTAAAACCTTTGAAGAGACTTCATTTATTCCTTTATCATTCTGTTCTTTAATGAAATTAATTATGATTCTTTTTAAAGATGGAATTGACCCTGGCAGCAATAATTCTTCTTTTTTTAGTTCATGAATCTCTGATTGAATAGATCCCCCAGATATATTATTCGTATTTTTTACCTCCTGTTGTATATTTCCATATTTTAAAATATAATTTTTATTTGGTTTGAATACACTATCTGTGTATTTTATCTCGTTGTAGATAGCTTGTAATTGGGAAAAATATTTAGGTTTATCTTCTCTAAATATACTATTTACTTCTAAATTTGATGTCAATCCTCCTTTCGTTAGATTAGATGACCCAATTATTGAGGTGTATTTAGTATTTCTCGAGAGCGATGTTTCGAGTAAATAGATTTTTGGGTGGAATATTAGATCGTTGTAATTATCTCTATTATCTCCAAAACAATAAAAAACAAAATTTTTGTGGGAGTCTTCTATATCTTTCAGAGTTTTTAATGCTTTATAATCAGTGGTTTTGAAGTCTAACCCTATAATAAGTTCAATACTCGCATTATTTATTGTCATTGCGTATTCTAAGGATTTATAAATTTCATCAATTCCTGTTTTTCTTATAAAAGCAACAGCTATTCTCACTTGAGTACTTTCCATTAATTCGCTTTTTAGAACATCAGCAAGAGAATAATTGGTGTTTGATAAAATTTGTATTTTTGTAGTCATACTTTTATACTTACTTTAATATGTTTTATAATATAATTTATATTTTGAATCAATATAATAAGAATGTAATATCTGTGCCACACCACATTTTTCACCAAATTCAGGTTCTCTTTCAGATATTTAGATAGAAGAATTCTTGATTTTTCCATTAGTTCATCAAGTTTTGCGTATACTCGAAAGATTTTTCTAGGAGACACCCTTTTAATCTCTAAGTCAATGTCTGATATTTCGTGAATATTTCCAGTGGCTAATGAATCAAATAGATAAACTGCTTCACAACCCTCACTTTTAAGAAAATCTACCTCAGCTTTGATATCTCTTTGATAATGGTTTAGAATTATATAATCCATTTATCTTTACTCCTACTAATTATATTGATTCCCACTATCTTTTTCCAAAAACTCTATCTCAGCAAAGACCTCAGCCATATTTATAACCAATCCATCCAGCACTTTTGAAGGCACTTTATCTGTATTTTCATATACAAAAGCGGTATAATTATTGTTTTCCAGCACAAAAACACTTATAGATCCAATATCAGGCTCTATTATCCAATATTCTTTTACACCTGCTTGCAGATATTTATGAAATTTATATACTTTATCTATTCTTGCAGTACTTGGGGAGGTAATCTCGATTATCAAATCAGGAACTCCATTATATGTTCGTCCATCAAGCTTAGACCTGTCGCATACCACAAATAAATCTGGTTCAAAAACTGTGTCATTGAGTTCGCTTGCATTTAGCTTTACGCTCGATGGTGCATAAAGTAACATACACTTTTTACCTTTTAAAAATCCAGTTATGTTATATGATACTTCTCTGTGTATAATCTGATGAATCTGCAGTGGTGCTGCTAGGGCATAAGCTACTCCATCAATCAATTCGTATCTGACATCTTCATCCCAAGATAAATAATCTTGATATGTATAAATTTTGTCCTTTTTTATTAATGGTTGTGTCAATTATTTACTCCTTTGATTCTTTCGTTGGCAAGTTTGAAGATGGCATTACATCTTTAAAAACAAGAGACAAATCTACAATCAAGTCTTGAAAAATATATGATAGTAATTTCTCATTTTTTCCATATGTCTTAAATGATAAAGTTCCCTTATCTTGTATAAAAATAATTATCCTTTGTGTATCTGGATCTACTGTCCAGTATTCTAGAACTCCTGCCTCTAAATATTTATGAAGTTTTTCATAATGGTCTCGATTGCTTGTGCTAGGTGATACAATCTCAATAACTAAGTCCGGTGCTCCATTGCAATTTTGTCCATCCAGTTTTGATTTATCACATACAACATATAAATCTGGTTGAACTACTGTTTTATCGTCTGTATCATGATTTAGCCTAACATCAGAAGGGGAAATGAACAATTCACAAGATTTTTTCTCAAAGTATGTATCTAGTTGTCTTGTAAGCGATTTTAATACTCTTTGATGATTTTGATTTGGTGCCGCTAGAGCATAAGCAACTCCGTCTATCAACTCATAACGAACATCATCGTCCCATGTCTTGTAATCTTTGTATGTATAAAAACCATTTTTTTCTGCTATAGGTTGCGTCATATTATCTCTTCACTTCTACAAATTTTCCCGATAATAGTCTATCAGCTTTGTAGCCACTTCATCCCAGCCAATTCTAAACACTTCCTCTTTACCGGCCATTCCAATTTCTTTACATTTATCGGGATTTTTAATAAGATAATCAATTATTCTTGCCATCTCATCTATATCCCAGAAATCTACTTTATAGGCGTTTTGAACTACTTCAGAAACTCCCGATTGTTTTGAAATTACGGCAGTGACACCATATGCCATCGCCTCTAGAGGTGCTATTCCAAAAGGCTCTGAAACTGAAGGCATCACATAAATATCTACTGAATTAAAGATTTCTTCTACTTGCTTACGATTGAGAAAGCCAGCAAACAAAAAACGGTTTTTTAGTTTTAATGAAGCTGATCTATGTAATACTTTCCTAGCCATATCTCCTGAACCGGCTACTATAAAACGAGCATGAGGATTTGATTTCAACACTCTATCTGCTACTTCTACAAAATAATCGGGTCCTTTTTGAAGCGTAATTCGACCTAAAAACAATATTGTAGGTCCTTTAAAAAGTCTTGCTCGTGTCTCAGGTATTTTTCCTACATCATATGCATTGTAGAGAACTCGAATCTTTCCAGAGTCCACCCTATAACGAGATATTATCATATTTGCTGTATATTTTGACACTGCTATAACCATATCTGCAAAATTCATTCCATCAGATTCGAGGTTATGTATCCTGCCATCTCCATACCCTCCAGCTCTATCAAATTCTGTAGCGTGAATTTGTGTGATGAGAGGTTTGCCAGATATTTTTTTCGCAATAATCCCTGCTGGATAAGTCAACCAATCATGAGCATGAATCATGTCGTATTCCAGTTCTTGAGAATATCTAGCCGCCCTTGAAGCCATCTCTTGAACCTTTTTAAATATATCTTCATCTCCCACGAGTGACTGGGTCAGATTGAATAAAATCTTTTCATCAAGTGTAGAAAATTCTTTTCTATCCACAATCATATTTTCAAACAATTTTGACCAGGTAGCTACTACTGCTGGTGAATAATAGGTCTCAGGAAAGGCTGACATTCCTACATATTCAGTCTTTGAAAAGATGTTTTCAAATTTCAAGGACATATATGCCTTTTGTTTTTCAGGGTCAAGAAATACAACAGGCAATGTGTCTACATCTTCTACTTTTCTAAAGGCAAAATAGATCAATTCTTTTGTTGGCAATACGAGATCCACTTCTACACCTTGTTTTAATAATGATTTGACCATGCCATAACAAGCCATTGCTAGACCACCAGCTATCATTGGAGGGAATTCCCAAGAGAACATTAGTATTTTCATTTTTTCCACCTTTATTTCAATTTCTTTCCGACATTGTCATTGATATTCGTTTGTAGTTTTCATTTTTCAGTGTTAGAGTGGCTGTCGGTATTCTTAACCCTTGCATTTCCATTATAATACACTCAATGCAATAAATTGCCGATACACTCCAAGCTTGCGCTGGACAGCCTTTAGGAAAATGGGGTTTATCCCCATCCCATACTTCTGCAACTGATGCTATATGACCCCTTATGTAGCCATTTCTTAGTTTATCAACTAAATATGCAAGATGTTGAACTGTATCTTGGATAGGTTTAAATGGATTTGCCCAAAGATAAGTCTTCGCAAATGGTAGCAATAACCATCCCCATACAGTTCCTTGATGATAAGCCTTGTCACGCTCTTCTATGCCTCCAATATATTTTCTTTTGAACTTGAAATCTTTTGCTGAGAGGCTTCTTATTCCATATGGAGTAAAGAGTTCTGTATGAGCTTTATCGTATACTTGTTGTATTTTATCCAAAGTTAACAATCTATCCGTAAAAGGCAATGATGTCGCAATAAGAGCATTGGGTCTATATTCTCTGATAGGTTCTTCTCCAACTATCCTGTCAGATAAAAAATCTCCTATCCAAAATTTATTGAACGATTGTTTGATTTTTGCCCCCATCTCTAAATAAGACTGGTTGGACATTATTTTTTCTTTATCAGGGCTCAGAGTGTTGTGTGCCTCTATCATCATTTCATAAGCACATATTCCATTGAAAAGAAGTGCATTTATCTCAACTGGCGCCCCATTTCGTGGTGTTACGGGCATATCATAGACTTTGGCATCCATCCATGTAGCCCAAGCAAAATTTTCACTCAATTCCAAGAGACCATCATCTCTAATAAAATAATCTTTAGGGATATGCTTCTGCGCTACTCGTTTAGATGAAGTAGAAACTTCTTTTTTTTCTTTAGTTTCTAAAAAACCTTCTAATATTTCTTCGACTAACTTTATTACATATTTCAACCTTTCTAACTTTACTTTTTTAGATTCAACAGAACCATCATTTAATGCCTTGCACACTTCATATAGTCTCAACAAAAACCATAGAGTCGCATCTATAGACACATAATTTGCTTGTTGATGAGACTCGCCACACATATTGGGAATTAGACCATTTTTTATTTGTTTTGCGTATTTTTCAAGGATAGTAAAAGCTGTTTCTGCACCTTTGGGGAGTCGCAATACACCTTCGAGTGAAATCATTGTATCTCTGCCCCAGGCACCAAACCATGGAAAACCTGCTATTATATCATCATTTGCTAGAAAATCCTTCATTGACTGTTCCAAGATCTTCATATAATCTCCATGATTGAATAGAACATTGTCTCCGAAATCGAGGGAAGTTAGTATTGATTCTTCTTCACTTTTCTCTTCTCTTTTTTTCTTACCCGGCAAATCAAAAGGCTCTGGTAACTTTGAATATCTTTTTTCTATTTCATTGACCAACATCAATTGTGTAGATAGTATTCCAGCTGTTGTTGGAGACTCTGATATATCTTTATCTGAAAACATCAGATAATTTGTTTCATTGACTTTCAGTTCAAACTCAAATCCTAAAGGAGCTATCAAATCCTCCGTAGCCTGATAACCTCTATAGGCATCCCATGGATAAAAAACATTTCTGAAAATTACTTTATCATGAAACCCTTTACCATGTTGTAACCAACCAAAAACAATAGTATTCGTGTCCATTCTTTGAACAGAAAATGCTGTGTTGGGAGTATTATCGATTTCTCTAAAATCTGAATGAGCCATGACTTTATCAAATATTCCTAACTCATTTAAGTGATGATGATTTCGCATTGCAAATTTTGGTCTGAGCTTGAAATGTAATGTATGAGAACCCAAATTTGTATATTTTATTAATACTGTTGAGCTATTTTCATGCATCATTATCTCTTTTTTAATTAGAATATCTTCATTGTGCGGTAATGCTGAATAAAGAAAAACAGGATATGGACGTAACCAGCTTTTCACTAAATGAAGAAATCCTTCTGGATAAATACAGTTGCTATAATGGGCACTGTCGATAAAAAACTTGTCACCACGCCAATTGATTTCTTCTTCAATTCCTGACACCAGCATGATTCTTTGAAATTCACTATCACTTTTTACAAGTAATCCATTATATTTTCTTTGATTCAATAGATTTCCAGTGCCAAGAGCATAAGCTCCATTTTGAGCGGATAATATCCACTCGTGAGCTTGCGTTTCCATAAAATAGTCAGCCATTTATTGACCTCCGTGAGTTTTTATATACTATTTTTTCCTATTTTATTATTCTTATGTTTTTTGTCAAGGAAAATTTGAAATTTATAGTTTGAAATTGATTTATGATTAATATAAGACCGCAACCCCAGAACCATTAAAGGGGATATAAAAAGTTTGAGAGATGTAACTGTATTATATCTGGTTATTTAAAGCGTTATGCCAATACTGTGCCAAAGTAAAGTTCGGTAAATCCTAAATTCTTTTTCCAATCTGCCCTATACGATATCCATCCATCATTCAATTTGTGTATTGAGCGCCACCAGTATATCTTTTTGCATTTTGGAAAGTGCCATAGATACCTCAGCATGCTCGTGTTATGTAATAAACATATATTCAAATTATGATAATCAGCACAACCATATATTCTGGTAAAACACACATTAAATGTTTTATAACTTACTATTCAAGCAATCGTAGCAGACCTTTGAGGTGTCATCTTGTTCTCATTTGAATATTTTAGTACTTTAGGAGTATATAAAACATGTCAGACTTGCATAAGAACTTAGTTAGTGATGCAGAATTATTCACAAGATCCCAAATCAATCGAAATGATTTGGGGATTGATTTAAAGGATGCTGTAGAAGATTATTTAAAAATGATAATTAACAGCGATAAAAATCGATTAATAACCGAATTTAAACAAAAACAAAAAAACGATGAAAGATTTCTGTGGTATTTAAATGGTAAAATTTGGATAACTGACGATTTTGACTCACCGCTTGAAGACATGAAAGATTATATTGAAATATGCTAATTATAAATTTGTTGAAGGAGCCATAACAGATGTCAATATCCAAATCATTGTTTACACATATTTCCCTGCTCAATCAATAATTTGACTTTCCAAAAATTTCAAAAACTCATTTGTGCTCAGGGTGAATTTTACATTAACAGAAGTATTGGGAAGGACAATAAACTCGGTTAAACCGTAATTTGTGTAACTACTTCCCCAATCATAAGTGTATCCAAGCCTTGTCCATGGATAAAGCTCTTCAAAATAGGAAAATAGCTTATTATTATTAAACCAGTGCAAGAAAGTCTCGTCAACGGTACTTTCAAAATGTGAAGGCATTTCAGGAAAAGTAACATCTTGATTATATGCAGGACGAAGTATGTTTTCTGTTGATACCCAGAAAGCAGTAAAATGAGAGTATGAAGTATTGGGCGGCAAGCCTAATAACTGTTTAAATCGCAAATCCCAATTTTTTACACCTTTGTTATTCAATCGATACCATTGAGCAATTTCTTTATCAGTAAATGTCCATACTTCGTAATCTTCCGTTGTTACAGTTGCATCTCTTGGGTATAGTTCGGGTGTGTCGTTCCAAGTGACCAATAAGACTTGCCCGGTGTCGTTCCATGTAGTCAACGGGTCGCCTTGAATAAGCGACACCAAAGGATAAATGTCGTCAGATTGAAAGATTAAAGCATCGAGAACTGCAGCTTGATACATTTCATCAAGGGTTAGAGACGGTGAAAACCTGAATGATGTAACAAAGGCCGTGATAAATACACTTAATCCCACAACGATGAGAATAGTTATTAGCGAAAATTGCTTTTTTGTGATAAAACCTTTCATCTGTATTCTTCTCCTAATTTCTTGAATCCATAAGCTAGGGGATTTCTTTCTTATTAGAATTTTCCTTCAATACAAATACCAATTATTTAATTAAGGTGTTTTTGTCAAGACTTATTTTTCTCCTTTTATAATAAATAGGGAAAATTCCAGATTTAGTTAATGCCTGCTGAAAAATTCATTTATCCCAATCGATTATTCTCTTCATATAATTTGGTATGTCAATTATTTTACTTCTCGGTGTTAAAAAAGAAGATATTGACGAGGTGGAAAATAGGTTTTTTCTACAAGCTGGATATCTAGATTACCAATTTATTTGACAAAAATCACAGAATTTTTTCATTGGCATTATTAAGAATATAGAGAGGTGGAAATTAAAACTTTTATTTTATTGACACTCTTTATTTTGCTATTTTTAGGATATTGTAGTGACAAAAAAACTACAGATCATTAATATTCCTTCATGGGGCTTGATAGAAGAAAGTGAAATTTTTGAGACAAAAGAAAGTATAAAATATCAATTTCTTGTTTATGAAAAACATGTTGAATAAGTCACTGTGAGATGAGTGTCGATCATAAGAAAATAAAAATGGTGTATAGAATTATCGTGAAAATTTCCAGATATTGATATAGGTGTTTATGCAATTCAGAGAAATACAAAAAGCAGATTATCCATTACTTGAGTTTTTTTTATATCATGCAATATACTTTGATACTGGATTCCCACCTCCACCTCGTGATATAATATTTAGACCAGAAATATATATATATGTAAAAGATTTTGGTGGTATTGACGATTGCGGGGTAGTTGCTGAAAATGCTGGAAAGATTGTCGGTATGGCTTGGACAAGAATAATAGCTGGTTATGGACATATAGACAATGATACTCCAGAGTTGGCGATATCTATATTGCCAGAGTTTAGAAGGCAAGGTATCGGAACTAAACTCATGAAATATCTTTTTGAGTTACTCCGCCAGTATGAATATAAACAAACATCACTTTCCGTGCATAAAGAGAACCCTGCTTACTATTTTTATGAAAGGCTGGGATACAAAGTAATTGGAGAAAAGATTGATGATACAAATGATGACTATCTTATGATGAAAAATTTGTAAAATTTAAAATTCAATCATTCAAAATTTTTCTATAATTCCCATCTTTTGTCTTTTGTAAATCCATTGTTCATTAGTATGTTATCCGAATAGATTTTAAAGTTATTTCGTTTTTAGCAATGTTTAATTTCTTTGTCATTTCTATTTCAACATCAACACCAAGTAAACACTTCAATCGCTGCGACCAATCGAAGTAAATCCTCGTTAATTATATCTCTACCATATACATCAATAAATCGCTGACGAAATTTGTCAGTCCTTAGGTTATACCACAAAGTCCATATTCCCCAGAACACATCCACATGTCGATCACCTACACCTCCGCTGTCTAGGTCAACAAACCCACTAAATTTCCAGTCTTTCAAAATAATATTCGGAAGGCAATAATCGCCATGTAAAAGAATTTCTGTTTTGAGTAAATTTTTGTATTTCTGAATCACAACCCACGCTTCTTCAGGACTCTCATAACCGAAACTGTCTGGGAAATAGCTTTTATCAAAATTGTCGGTTTGTTTGTTGTACTCAGCAGTTTTTAAATACCTATCTGTGTGATTTTGAACGGGACAATCTGAAAAATCCATATTGTGAAGCAAGACAAGCTGCTCTGCAATAGTATCACAAAGCCTTTCTGGATGATCAAGGTATTTTGAAGTTGTACAGTCATCACCTTGTATTTTCGTGGTCAAAAGCCAGTCATGATCACATTCATTAGTAATATAAGCAAGGGCTTCAGGTGCTAAACCTTTTTTATGAAAATATTGAGTCAGCTCTACTTCATCTTGTAACTTCTTAGAGCCAACTTGACTTGATTTCAAAAAATAACCATCATCTTTATCAATATAAATCACCTTTGCATGAGGAGAACAACTACTGTCATATATTTTTGCTCCTAAAATAAATGAATGCAATTCAGCGGGGTAAAGTAATAAATCAATTGTTAAAGGTTTTAGGGTCATATTGCTGTTACTGTTTAACCGTTGATAAACAAAACGGATGACCTGCTGGGTCAAACATTACTGTAGACGTCTCATAAAATTGGACTTCAGATTTTACTGCACCATTTTTTGTTGCAAGCTCCTCAGCTTCTTTTAAATCATCTACAAGAAAATCAATATGAGCCATCTGCTGTTATTTACCAGCTTCCCAAGGCCATGTAGGTGGCTTATAATTTTCCACTGTTTGAAAAACCAGCAATATACCCTCTGGAGTTCGTAATCCAGCCCATTCTTCACTTGATAATTCTTTTTTCCAGCCAGTGAGTTTTACAAAAAAATCTGCTAATTCGTTGGCATTGGGGCAGTCATAAGATATACCGATTATAGATTTTATCAAAATTCATTCCTTTTTTCATTTATATAGATAAATATAAAGCGTAATCCCCTCTTCTTTTATATCACATTTTTGAAATAAAGTTGGTTTTACCATTTCTTCAATTTCCTTTTTTGAGTGCGCTCCTTTGCATAATCCTTTAAATGCGGTTCTCATAAACCATCTTTCAAAGCCTGTTTTGCTTATTTTACTAGCTTCTTCATTAAGTGCTTCCTTTGAGGATTCTCTATTCATATCGACAATCAAGCAGACGCCATCTTTTCTCAACACCCTATATATTTCTGTTAATGATTTTACAGGCTCTTTGAAATTCTTAAAAGCTGCAGAACAAAAAACAAAATTAAAAAAACATTCATCAAAAGGCATTTCTGATACATTGCCTTGTATAAAGTCTATAGTTACTTTTTCATGCTGTGCATTTGTTTTACATATCTCTACAAAATCTAGACTTATATCCATGCCTGTGATGTGATAATTACCCATTTTGGCTAACTCTATAGCAAAATAACCTGGACCGGGGGCTACTTCTAAAACGGTGGATTGTTCTGTAATAAATTTCGACACTTCTTTTGCATAAGACTGCATTTCACCTATTCTATTAGCTTTAGTGTTTTTGTCATACCATCTGGCAAATGCTCCACTGATACCTATATTCTTAAATTTTCTTATAAGTCTCATCAATACCATAAATATCACTGTCCTTATATTTTTTTACTAACTAATTTAAATTTCTAAAAATCTAATATCGTTATAAATCTCCAACAAGGTATCTTGAAATCCCCAGCCTTCAACAGCTTTATCGATTACCCATTTCAAACGATTTGAAAATTGTTCAAAGATTTCTTGTTCACTTTCATTTATCATTAGAACAACATTTTGAAACATAGTTTCTGTACTTATAAAAATTTCCCTATCAAGCTCAAGATAATCTGCCGTAACCTTAACACATAATTCCACAAAAAAAAGCATTATGTCAATAATCATAACTTTATCTGTTGATATTTTTGTGAAGTCTGAGATTGTTTTTTTAGCTTGTCGTAAATTCAATTCACCATACTCATTATCGGGATAAAATGAATTTAATAGTGTCTTTTTGTATTCTTCAAACACTTTTTTGATATTATCTTGGCTTGAAAATTTTATAGTTAGAAAATCCTTTGCTTGGGGGCATACTTTCAAAAGATCAATTATGAGCAAAAGCAACTCATCTTTTGTGGAGTCTTTCAAAATTTTCTTTAATTCTCTGATAGTCATTTGTTATGCCTCATTAATGTCGCTCCAATTTACGTAGCTATTACCCTCAGCAACCATCAAATTCTGCTTTTCGAAGCATATCACTACTCTAATAAAGTCATTTTGAAAATATGAATTAATTAATTTTATCATAAGATCAGTTTTTTCAAATAGGGTTAAAAAGTCAAGATTTTTTTTGAGTTTCTTTTATCAATCATTTTCTCTGACCTCTTGATAAAGGGGTCATTTAAAGTTTGAGCGATGCAAATATACTGTATATGGTTAATATATAAGGCGTTATATCAATATAGTGCTGAAGTAAAGTTCGATAGAAATGGTAAAAAAGGGTATATTTTACGATAATGTTTGAGAAAATACGAAGGAAAGTTCCACACATTCTGGGCTTCAGACACCACAAGTCTCTCTGGACATGTCATTTATGTATATTAATTGCCAATGTCATTCGTAAGCCTTAGGTACCATTGCCCCAACTGCATTTCGGTAAGAAAGGTGGTAAAAAAAGGGTAAAAATTTTCCCTATTCTTTTGCTATCAAGAGGTTATTTACATCCTAAAAAATGCTATCACAAAGCCAATCTATATATTTTTTTCCTTAATTATTTTTAGCCCAAAAAAAATCAGATTTATTTTTGCAAAAAATCGGCAGAAAAAGATGAGAAATTTTGAAGAGGAATTTTTGCCTTTGTGAATTTCTGTTGAATTTGCTCGAAATGTCGGCTTTTTTCATTGTTAAATAAGCACGTTAGAATCTTTTTACATTTTCTTTTGAGACGCCTCTCCTCTGTTTTATAACTTTATGATATATAAACACATAGCAACTATAAATAATTTGCTTTTTCTTGGAAAAAGCGAAGAAAGACCTTGCTAAGAAAACGGCATTTTGTATAGTAGCACCAATTAGTAATGATAACTAATTATATTACAAGTAATTGGAGGCT
>WRLO01000020.1 GCA_009777575.1 Candidatus Cloacimonadota bacterium | reverse complement strand
AAAAAAAAGGGTATTTTTTTTTTTTTTTTTGTTTTTTTCTTTTCCAGGGTTTCGTCTTTCCCTTCTTTTGATTTGTTCCCCCCCCCCCCCCCCCCCCCCGATTTTTTAGTCCAATATAAGCCTTTTCAGACTTTATCGTTTCCGTTTTCTTTTTGGATGAAACCTTCCGTTGTAGAGGTGTGTTATGCTTGACTTGGGTTTTATTCAGAAAATTTTGAATCCAAATATTCAAACACATTTTATAAAAAACGACAATTATTATTTCAATTGTCTTTCACAGAGTCAAAAGGACATCTATAATAGGATTTTATCTGGACTGCAAAGATTAGATAGAGAAATAAGTATTCCGCGATTATCAACAAATGAAATTTTTATGATTTTTAATCGAGTGCTGCTTGACAATCCTCTGATATTTTATGTTACTCAATTTAAGGTTTCAAGTGGTATGATGGGTTCACAAAGTTCTTTTGTTCCTATTTATAAATATGATAGACGATTTATAGAACAGAGTTCCAATACCATTTTATCTTATCTGCAAAACTTTGATAAAATAAAAAACAACAGATACCCAAACATAGGTATCAAAGGAGTATAAAATGAAATATTGTAATAAGTGCGGTGCAGAGAACACTCATAACACAGATGCATGTTTGAGCTGTGGCAATCGCTTTGATGGAGTAGAGGAGAGACCTCATGTAGTAGAGGATCTCGGTTTTGGTGGATATATCCAGAAATGCTTTAAAAACTATGTGAATTTTTCAGGTAGAGCCAGAAGAGCAGAATACTGGTATTTTTGGTTATTTTGTATGATAGTGAATGTGGTCATAAATTCATTGGCAGCAATACCAAATATGTCTGGGGCAGCGTATTTATCCTATATATTTGCCTTGATTGTATTCTTACCAGCTCTTGCTGTAAATGTGCGAAGACTACATGATATTGGTAAGAGCGGTTGGAATTTATTGTGGATTTTTTTACCTATAATTGGTGCGATAATGCTCATAGTATGGGAATGCCGAGAAGGTGAACCTGGGTCAAATCAATATGGTCCAGACCCTCTTGGCAGGGTAAAATAGCCTAAAAAACAAGGAGCAAAAATGCTTGATTTAATCAGAAAAATGTACAAGAATTGGCTGGAGATTCTTGCCTGGATAGTGGTGATAATAGGTGGTTGCATTGGTTCTGTAATCTTTGCAATGATGAATGAAAATCTCATAATATTGGGAATGGTTCTCGGGGGTGGAGTAGGTTTTATCATAAATGTATTGATATTAGGACTTATTTCTACCGTAGTAGAGATGGCTGTAGATATGCGGGAGATCAAAACTTATTTAATAAATGAAGTTCAGATGCCCAGAGTTGAAGTAAAACAGCAAGTCTGCAATAAATGTGGGTCTGGAGTTCAAAAAGATGACTTGTTCTGCCAAAATTGTGGTGAGAAAGTAGAATACAGACATGACCAGAGTATTCATTCCAATCAGTGTAGAAAATATTGAAGCTGGTGCATTTGCAGGTTGCACAAGTTTAACTATCTTCGCTCAAGCACCAAGCCAACCAAGTGGATGGCACCCTGGCTGGAATCCAAATAACCGTCCAGCAATGTGGGTTCACCTGTTTCAGATGAAGATGAGGTTTTTCCTATTTATACATCAAAGCTAATCGGCAATTATCCAAACCCTTTTAATCCAGAGACTACAATAAGATTTTCTGTCGCCACAGAAGGAAATGTTATTATTAATGTCTATAATGTAAAAGGACAAAAGGTTAAAAATCTAGTGAATGGAGATTATAACACTGGGATGCACAGTATTATCTGGAATGGACTTTCAGATAATGGACAAATGTCAGGGGCTGGCGTGTATTTTTATCAGATGTTTACAAATGATAATGTGGATGTGAAAAGAATGTTGCTTTTGAAATAAGCAACATTAGTAAGTGAAAGAAATGAGTACTAAAAATCAAATCAGTTCAACAGAATGAAGGAGGAGAAATATGATGAATAAAAAAAAATTGGTAAAACAGACCATTTTTTGTGTAATCATAGCTACTATACTTTTTAGTGGTTGTGCAAAAGAAACAGATGTAACGCTAAAGTTTATAGGTGAAACTACAGAACGACCATTTCAAAACGACCATGTAAGAATTACAGATTTAGAAGGTAATAAAACATTTGTAGGTCTTACAAACACAAACGGAGAAGTCAAATTTGATTCAGTTCCTATTGGTAAATACAAGATGACATTTATTTGTCATCCAAACCAAACAATCCAAGGTGATGCTGGATATGCTCAAACAAGAGAATTTGATGTATGGGGATTTGTATTATCTAAAACATTCAAAGTTCAACACCAAAATAGCAGTCACACTAACAGAAGTGTAATAATATACACATTATTTGAATCAAATAATTTGAATATTAATGATGCTGATGTAAGGTTAACAAATCTTAGCACACAAAGTGAGTTCAGTCAAAGAACAACATTCGGATCTGCTGTTTTCATAGAAGTACCCACAGGAAATTATAGACTAACAATCTCGCATCCATCAATCACTACTTTTGAAAGAGATATTAATGTTAACACTAATTTCCTGGGTGAATACAGGCTACAATAAGGAGAAAATAATGAAAAAAGAAAATATTTTACTATTATTAGTGTGGGTAGTATTATTGAATACACCACTAGTATTATTCGCACAACAAAACACTACAACCTCAACATCATCTTTATACTGGACAGGTGATGGTGGAAGAGGAATGACTATCACTGTAGCAGAGCTTACAGGAATAGGACTTTTAGGAGATGAACAGCATTTGTTACCTCTGATACAAGACAATCTGACAGGTATATTTCAAAGATATACTGCAATGACAGTTTTTGACCAGATACACAACGAACAAATTTTAAATCAACAAACGAGATCACTCTCTGGTGATTTCTCAGAAACAGTCCCTATACAACTTGGCAGACTGGTTAATGCTCGTCTCGTGGTTTTTGGCTCTATAACAAAAATTGGAAATAGTTTTATGCTTGACCTTGCAGTTACTGATGTCCAGTCGGGAGAAAGAGTTGCCTCTGTGATCCCACATCAAGTAACTTCACTAGCCTTAAGAAACTTTTCTGCCATTCGAGAAGCTGCTCTTGAATTATTAGAACAAATCAACATCAATCCGACAGATCTAGCTCGTCAAGAACTGTCCCGTGCAGAAGAAAATATATCAAGGATAGATAGTGAAGATGCTAGATCGAGAGGTCGTGTGGCCGAAAGAGATGGAAATCAAATCGCTGCTATGAGCTATTATTTTCAAGCTGCTTCATTTGATCCTGCTGCTAGAGATGCTTTAAATAGAATTTCTATTTTATCAGCGACTGTTTCACAGGGAAATATCGAAACTTTTGTTATGAATAGATTGCAAGAACATGACGCATGGCGATCTCTTGTTGAAGAAGCAAAAAGATTTTATGGCACACACTACCCTTATATCTTTAGATACAATCCGATAGTAGAATATGAAAATGTAAACCTTAATTTTGAACGAAGAACAGCAGAATTCGCTGTTCCTATCAGAATTGAACCTTCAGATGATTGGCAAACGATAAATGATTTGAGGAGAGGATTAAATAGAGCAAGAGGTAGAGATCAGTGGGATTTTAATTTAAATAGAGTTAGCCCTAGCTCAATTATTGTAGTTTTAGAAGTAGTGGATCAAAATGGACGAGTACTAACTTCACAACAGCATAGATTCGATAATCCTAGTGGAGTAATGGATGCGACTGTCTCTTTCATTATCAGTGATATTGAAAATATGGATGGACTTTCTATCAGAGTAGCAAGTATAAATAATAATCCTGTAGATGCAGGGATGATGAGAGTTATACCTGAAGGTGTTTATTTGCGTGTGCAAAGAAGTAGAAACGATGTTTCTTTGTTAAAATCCTATTATTTTAAGTACAATTTTTTGACGAATTATCACTTTAATGAAGAAAAATCTGATAATGGTGTGTATAAAATAATGGATTTGGGACTATATGCTCAATTTATACCTTTAACTCTTGCTGGCTTTGAAGTTGGAGTAGGGTTATATTTTGATAATTTTAAATCACAAGAAACATATTACAATTTTTCTCCTACTCTTGGTTTTTTGATTCCTATGACAAAAAATACAGAATTTTATGCTCAAGGATTTCTTGATATAGGTTCATTTGGTGGTGAATGGAAAGGATTAATATCAGATGAAATAACCCCAAGTTTCAATGTTGGGTTTATTAGCGACAACTTTTCACCCTTTGGTAAAACAGGGTTTAATTATAAAGGAACCTGGTATCAGGATGTATATACACATGGTTTCAGTATAGATTTCTGGTTTTTGAATAATATGGGATTTTTTTCTAGAAATTTTCTAGAAAATAAATAATTGAGGAGTTAACATGAAAAAATCATTTTTATTCTTTTTTGTGATGCTATTTAACATGGTATCTACGCAAGCGGAGGTGTCACCATTTTGGACTGGTGATGGTAGGAGCGGTATTACTATCACCGTTTATGAAATTGGAGGAGTTGGACTAACTGAGGATGACCAGATTTTGCTACCATTGATTCAATCTACTATCACAGGTATTTTTCGACACTATTCTGCGATGACTGTCTTTGATCAGCAATATATTGAAAATATACTACGACAGCAAAGATTGTCGCTTTCAGGAGATTTTTCAGAATCTGGTGCTATGGAAATAGGTCGCTTGACAAATGCTCAATTTGTCGTTTTTGGAAATTTAACAAAAATTGGCAATAATTTTAACCTAAGTCTTGCTGTTTCAAATGTTACTACCGGTGAAAGGGTTGCATCATTTATCCCTACGCAAGTGTCTTTACAATCACTCAGAGATTTCTCCGCAGTTCGAGAGGCATGCCGAGATATTTTGCTGCAGTTAGGTGTAAATCTCACCGAACGAAGTATACAAGATCTGAGTAGAGCAGAGGATAATATAGCTTTGATAGAGGGTGCTGAAGCATTTGCACGAGGAAGAGTTTTGGATATGAGAGGTGATACTGTAGAAGCTGCTATTTTCTATTTTCAAGCTGCAAACTCGGATCCTACTTTACTAGATGCTGTCCAGAGAGTTTCTGTGATTTCAAGTGCTATTTCAGATGGTAGCTTAGGATTCTCAGTAAGAAACAGATTTCGAGAGCACGACGCTTGGCGTGATCTTGTTCAAGAAATCAGAACTTTTTATCAAAATCATTACCCTTATACTTTTACTTATATGCCAGATGTTGAAATGAGAAGTGTGTATATAAATTTTCAAAATAGGACTGCCGCATTTAATATCGGTATTAGACTTGAACCATCAGATGATTGGAAAACAATAAATGAGTGGCGAAGAGGTCTTAGAAACGCTCAAGGAAATGATAATTGGAATTTTAATCTAAATCAGATAGGACCTACTTCAATAACTGTTACTCTACAGGTTGTTAATGCAATGGGAGCTGTCCTCTCAGCTACTACTCATACTTTCTATAATGTTAATGAAACTGAAACATTTACCACAGGAATGAGATTTAGTAATATCAACGCAGATCGTGTGGAAGGGATGTATGTCAGAGTTTCTGAAATTAATGGTGTTTCTGCACAAAGGGCTACTGATACTGGAATGATAAATATCAAAATGGACAATATCACTGTGGCTACCCAGAGAAGACAAGAAAGAGCAAAAAATGGTTTTGGACAAGTTAGTTATGCGCCATTTCAGTTTGATTATCAAGACATAAATAGTTTTGCTTGGAAAGTATATGAAATGTCTCTTAATTATCCATTAGGAAATTTTATTACTTATGGGTTTCATCACAGTATAGGCGGATATTCTGGAACATGGGATATAGGAAATAAAACAATAATAACAAAAAGTGGTGGTCATCTTCCAAGAGGTTTTTATGGTACTGTTGGTCCTGCTTTTGGTTTTACTATACCTGGTGAAGCTATGTCTTTTTACGTAACAGGATTATGGGAAATTGGATATTTTGGGGGGCAATGGATGGGACTTGTGGAAGAATTTATGACTCCAAGCGTAAATGTTGGAATGGTATTAGGTAGAGCAGGAGCTGGAGAAATGGGATTTAATTTGAATTATCGATTCACTTTGTTTGAAAATACTCAAACACACGGTATTGGGATTGGTTTTGGTGTTTTCGGAGCACATGACTTTTTTAATCTTGGAAGATGATTTTCATGTAAGGGGTTGTTTTATCTGTTCTGAATGTTAATTTCCAACATTCATTCCTTGTGAAATTACTCTGATAGGAAATTATATCAGCCCATTCAATCCAGAAAACTACCATCAGGTTTTCTGTAAAAGATAGGGGATTTGTGCGGATTGATATCTATAATATCAGAGGACAGAAAGTGAAATCGCTGATGAATAACTCTGTGGATAGTGTTGATGAAGTAAGTTTAAAAAATAGGAAATCAGAATTATGAATTAAGAATATTTATTTCCTGCCTCTTTTTTATGTTTCCAAAAATACTCCTTAGGAGTTCGGTTTGGTAGAAAATGTCACCACCCCCACCATCTTTATTCCTTATGAGTCTACTCCTATAAGTCTATTTTTAGCTTGCCATATTTGTGGTTGTAGGGGATTTTCGGAGTGGACTCCATAGGAATAATGCAAAGGCTATATCGTAATTCTGTGAGCAAGCTCTTGATCCATTACGAAAAAAATCAGGTGGGTTGGAATAATTTTCTACCAAGCCATTTTTCCTACGGAAAATATCAGAAGGGGAACGCTATTTTTTACCAAACCAATTTTCCTACGGAAAAGATATTGCGCTATCATTCTTTTTCTACCCAATCATAGCCTCTGGGATGCATTTATATAGAATGATTATATATAAATACCACCTCACACCGAAGGTGTTGCACTTTTAATAGAAGATACAGTGTTTTATCAGCTATCAAGAACAATCAGATTTTATGTATAGATTTGGGGTCTTCATCCAATGTAATGCTGGTAGAATTGATAGTGAATTCATTGGTCATAGCAATGAATAGAGGGCTTGATTTTACACTTATGATAGATGATATTGCTTTTGTAAACAATGATTTGCTTAGAAATGTTGTTTGCCAGAAATCAAATCATCATAATATTATTGTTTCAAAAGATTTATATGCACTAACTGGAGGCAAAGAGGATGTATTTTCGACTATTGTTGCAGAAGCAGAAAAGACCGTTTTGTTTGCTCATAGTTCAAATATTAGTTGTGAAAAATGGTCGAAATATATTGGAGAATATCAGAAATTGGATGTTACTACAAATCGGAATTCTGGTTGGAGTCAAAGTAATAGATGGGGTTTTAATACAAATGATGGGCAAACGGAGACCTATAAAAGAGAATTTAAAGTAAAACCTGAAGAGATAAATCGTTTATCTCCAAATCAGGCTTATGTTTATGACCATACAAATGGTAGTTTGATAAATACAATAATAATATAAAGGAAAAATATGTCGAAATGCGAAGATCATTGGTGTGAACATTATGAAAAAAACAAAGGCAATTGCTGTAGTTGTATAAAAAATGAAGCCGAATTAGATAAATCAAATTTAAGTGTGATATTAAAAAAGAGAGCAGTTAAACAGATGGAGATAGATAAACCAAAAAGTAAAGGTCAGGGGAAACGGAGGTAAAATGGATAAAAACTTTATTTCAACAGCAGGAAGCCAATTTTCAAGTTGCATCCCTACGGGATGCTATTTTGTTGTTTTATTTCGTTTTCTACAGAGCTTCACATACCTACGGCATGTGTAAGGAATGATTTTGATGAAATAGAATAAAAACAAGAGGTTGAAGAGATTGCTTTGTTGGTAAGGCAATAAGCGACCTCGCAAGGACGGAAGGGGGTAGTGGCACGGAGATTGCTTCGGGGGGAGATTCAAGTGAGGAACCTCGCAAGGACGGAAGGGGGTAGTGGCACGGAGATTGCTTCGGGGGGAGATTCAAGTGAGGAACCTCGCAAGGACGGGATGGGTTGGTAGTGACACGGAGATTGCTTCGTAAGAACAGCAAGAAGCGACCTCGCAATGACGAACCGAAGAGACCTCACAAGGACGGGAAGGAATATAGATATGAAAAAAAAGATTATAGAACTTTTAACCAAAGAACTTGGCTACTCTGACTATGTAGCTGAGCAGACAGCGAATGATTTATTGAGCATAAATCACAAGCTACAGCCATTACTTGAAAAATGGCTTGGCACAAGAGAAATAAAGAATTTTGAGATATTAGGTTTTTCAATAGATGAATTAATGTCCCAAAGAAACTTCACATTTCCATCGGCTCTTATCGCCATGGATTGGCTTTTGACAGAACCAGAGATAGCCACAAGAGAATTATCTCAAAAATATAGGAAGGTCACTGTATAGAAATAAGAAACCGAAATATCGTAGCAGAAATCTCCGATTTCCGCTACGGATGAGGAAATCGGAGATTTCTGCTACGGATTTGGAAATCGGAGATTTCTGCTACGGATTTGGAAATCGGAGATTTCTGCTACGGATTTGGAAATCGGAGATTTTTGTTACGTTTTTGGAAATCGGAGATTTCTGCTACATTTTTGGAAATCGGAGATTTCTGCTACGGATTTGGAAATCGGAGCTTTCTGCTACGGATTTGGAAATCGGAGATTTTTGCTACGGATTTGGAAATCGGAGATTTCTGCTACATTTTTGGAAATCGGAGATTTCTGCTACGGATGAGTAAATCGGAGATTTCTGCTATGGATTTGGAAATCGGAGATTTCTGCTATGGATTTGGAAATCGGAGATTTTTGTTACGTTTTTGGAAATCGGAGCTTTCTGCTACGGATTTGGAAATCGGAGATTTCTGCTACGGATTTGGAAATCGGAGATTTCTGCTACGGATTTGGAAATCGGAGATTTCTGCTACGGATTTGGAAATCGGAGCTTTCTGCTACGGATTTGGAAATCGGAGCTTTCTGCTACGGATTTGGAAATCGGAGATTTCTGCTACGGATTTGGAAATCGGAGCTTTCTGCTACGGATTTGGAAATCGGAGATTTCTGCTACGGATGAGGAAATCGGAGATTTCTGCTACGGATTTGGAAATCGGAGATTTCTGCTACGGATTTGGAAATCGGAGCTTTCTGCTACGAGGAATAGACTGGATTGCTTCGCAGGCTCGCAAATACGTGTATGTGGAAGCGGAACGGACTAGTGCGTTCCCTACGAATGGAGGTAAAAAAAATATGAATCCATCAACAAGATTATTATTAGGGAATAGTGTAACCCATAATCAACCACCAGTAAATAACAATGATTATCAAGTCAAACTAACAGGAACTTATACAGGAAGACAATCAGCATTTACGCTTAATAATACAGATTTAAGTAAACATACAATGTTGATTGGTGGGACAGGTTGTGGCAAAACTACTCTATTTTATCATTTTGTTTCTCAAATAAAGAAAAATATGTCCAAGGATGATGTGATGATTATTTTTGACAGCAAAGGTGATTTTTATAATAAGTTTTACGCTAAAAATACAGATTTGGTGATAGGAAACTCAAAGCAATACTCTTCCCAGTCAGAACTTTGGAATAATTATAAAGAAATACTTGCTGATGGTTGGGAGGAACATGATTTTATAATCAATACTCAAGAAATATGTAAATCGTTTTTTGAAGAAAGAACCAAGAATACTACAAATGCTTTCTTTCCTAATGCGGCGAGGGATTTATTAGCTGCAATTATTATCGCTTTCATTCGTGAAGGTAAAAAGGATACAAAGGTAAAGCAAGACTTCTTTTACAACAACAAATTAAAAGAGTTTCTTGATTTATCGGATATGCAAATGATAATGGATTTGTTAGGCGATAGCCCTGAAGCTAATGCTGTAATGATTCCATTTTATTGTTACTGATTTCAATAACATTAAAAATAGGGTTGTTTACTTTTTCCCACAACCCCATAAATTCCACAGTATAAAGTGAGCTTAACCAATGAGATATAACCAAGCCCATAGCTTCAGGATTTAAATCTCGCCATATCAGTTAAGGAAACATAATCTTATTTTTAATGCGATAGTAAAACTACCTCAGTTCCTTGAAGATTTATTCTTTCTTTTTTAGGCATTAGCTTCTCCTTTAATATCAAGCATAATCTGATTTCATAATCAACGATTCCCACTGTTGGCAAATAAATAAACCAGCTAATTTTGTCAAGAACTTTGTTTGTATATGTGCTATCAAATCAAAAATATCAAACTATTTTTCGAATTTTCTCGAACTGTTTAGGGGGTCTTTATAATTCTCCCCCCTCCTAATGTTTTAGAGATTGAAATGTATAGTGTTGGGTGGAGGTATGTATATGAACATTGTGAATTTTAATTATTTAGAAAATATTTATCAGTGAGTAAAATGAATTGAATGAGGGAAATTTTGATTTTGTTGGTAAATAGTGAAAATAAATTGTAACCATAGCGTGCACATATAGTTTCAACTAAAGAGAGATATATGACAAAAATAACAATGAAAAACCAAGTGATACTTGAAAATAATTTAATAAAAAAAATATTTATTAATGAACAAGATTTTTACACAGAATATCATTTTTATAAAGAATATGGAGAATTTGACTATATTCCTAAGCTCATAAATGTAAAAAAACAAACTCTTTACTTAGAAAATATTGAAGGAAAAAGTCTTTATCAGATAACCCCAGACAAGCAATTATTATTAGCGAAAACTTTGGGGGAGTTCCACAATTTGTCATCAATTGAATTTACACATAGAGAAGAAAATAATGACAAAGATATTTCAGGGATAAATACTCTTGTCCACAACGACACAAATCTCAACAATTATATATATTCGGCTGTTTCTACTAAATCTGAAAGTGATCATGCACATTCTGCTCTTCTTAGTCAGATAAAAAGCAATGATTCTGAACCACTTGAGGATAAGATATTCATGTTTGATTTTACTGAAATTAGTTTTGACCACCCTCTATGTGATGTATATTCAGTTTTGTTATTTTTTTGTGAAACCCACCTACCTAATATATTCACAGATTTTCTAATAAATTTTTATGAGCTATATTTTAACACAATAAAATTTGATTTAAAACATTCAAAAGAGATATTGAAAAAAGAAATACTGAAATTTGAAAACAGGCGAGAAAAATATGGAAAATGTATATATAATTATCATTATTTCCTTAAAAATAAGGATACTATGCTTAAATTTTATTAATATTCACAAATTACATAAAATAATAATCGTTGACAAAAAATCCCCTAATAAAAATTTAAAACTTAAATAATTTTTTATATATGGAGTGTTTATGAAAAACATACTAGTCATAGGAGCTGCTGGTCAGATAGGATCAGAGCTAGTTACGGAGTTGCGCAAGCAATATGGTATCAATAATGTGGTAGCAGCCGATATCAACCTCAGCGCAAATGCAGAGGTCTTAAAAGCAGGCATTTTTGAGGAAATCGATATTTTGGATATGGTAAAACTTTACGAAGTGATGAAGAAATATCAGATTGATACTGTTTTTAATTTAGTAGCTCTACTATCAGCCAAAGGTGAAGATGAACCATTTCTTTCATGGAAAGTCAATGTTGGGGGATTAGTTAATCTTCTTTATGTTTGTGTGGAATTCAAAGCAGCATTATTTACACCGAGTTCTATAGGAGCATTTGGACCTGGCACCCCTCGCGACAACACGCCACAGGATACAATTCAGAGACCAAACACTATATATGGAGTAACAAAAGTTTCTGGAGAGCTTTTATGTGATTATTATCACAAAAAATTTGGTCTTGATACTCGAGGATTGAGATATCCGGGTTTGATATCAAGTTTAACTCCGCCGGGTGGTGGCACTACAGATTATGCAGTTCATATATTTTATGAAGCAATAGAAAAAGGTCATTATACCTGTTTTTTAAAATCAGATACTCAGATGGATATGATGTATATGCCTGATGCAATTGACGCAGCTATTCAACTGATGGAGGCTGATCCAGCAAAACTAAAGCACCGAAATGCGTTCAATGTCACTTCAATGCAATTTGACCCTGAAAAACTTTGTTTAGAAATCAAGAAGCATATACCGAATTTTACAATTGATTACAACATAGATCCTGTAAGACAAGCAATAGCAGATTCATGGCCTCGAAGTCTTGATGACAGTTGTGCGAGGGAAGAATGGGGTTGGAACCCTAAATACAATATATCAAGCATGACAGAAGATATGTTGAAAGTTTTAAGGAAGTCAAAATAGGTTTAATATAGGGAGAAATGTGTATTGAATTATTTAAAGCATAAATTATGATTTTTGGACATGGTATAGATATCATAGAAGTATCTCGAATCAGAGAAGCAATAAAAAAGACAGTCGGTTTTCGAGAAAAAGTTTTTACAGAAAATGAAATAGCATATTGCGAAACTAAAAAGGAAAAATATCAATCATATGCTGCTCGTTTTGCGGTAAAAGAAGCGTTTATGAAAGCGCTAGGAACTGGATTTTCAAAAGGAGCTTCATGGAAAGACATCGAGGTATTAAATAACCCAGATGGTAAGCCTTATATTCTTTTGTATGGAGTAACGAGAGATATTTTTTATAATATCAAAAATGAAAAACATAGTTTGCGTAAATCAGATAAAGATGCTGAAAATATTATTTCAGAAATATATGTATCTATCAGTCATACAAAGGAACTTGCTATAGCATCAGTGATATTGGAATAATCTAAAATTAGGAGAATTTCAAATGAATGAGAGCAATAATATAAAAAGACGTCCAACTAAAAGTATCTCTTTGGGAAATATGCAAATAGGTAGTGAACATACAGTGAGCATTCAGGGGATGTGTAATACTAAGACAAAAGACATAGAAAGCACCTTTAAGCAAATAAAAGAACTTGTAGAAGCAGGATGTGAGATAGTTCGGCTTGCAGTGCCAGAAATGGAATCAGCGAAAGTTTTGAAGATATTAACAAAAGAAGTAAAAATTCCAATAATAGCTGATATACATTTTGATTATTTATTAGCAATAGAATCGATAAAAAATGGGGTAAGTGGTTTGAGGCTCAATCCGGGCAATATAGGTTCAAGAGACAAGATAAAAAAAGTCATAGATTATGCAAAGGAATACAAAACTCCTATTAGAATTGGTGTAAACAGTGGTTCAATAGCAAAACATATACTTCAAAAACATGGAGTATCAGCAGAAGGATTGGTAGAAAGTGCTATGGAACATGTCCGAATTCTTGAGGATAACAATTTCGATCAAATAAAAATATCTGTGAAAGCAAGCTCAGTTCCACTCACAATCGAAGCCTATAGGTTGATTGCAAAGCAAACCGAATATCCACTTCATCTCGGAGTTACCGAGTCTGGAACGGAATTTTCAGGTACGATAAAATCATCAATCGGAATCGGGACATTATTAGCCGAAGGGATAGGCGACACTATTAGAGTTTCACTTACAGATGACCCGGTCAAAGAAATAAAAGTAGGAAAAGCAATTTTAAAAGCACTTGGTTATAGAAAAGGATTAGAAATAATCAGTTGCCCAACCTGTGGAAGAACAGAAATACCAATGCTAAAACTGACCAAGGAAGTTGAAGAAAGGTTGAAACCATTTGAAAATGTTAATATGACTGTAGCAGTTATGGGTTGTGAAGTAAACGGTCCTGGAGAGGCAAAAGAAGCAGATTTTGGAATAGCTGGCGGAAAAAATGAAGGTTTGATATTTGAAAAAGGAGCAATAGTTCAAAAAGTGTCAGTTGACAATCTTGTAGATTGCCTAATGGAAAAAATAATTTTGACAATAAATGCTAATTCTCATTTAAAATAGCATGATATGAGGCTGTCATATAATGTGATATTTTGTCATTCCGAAGGGAGTGGAGAACCTCAAATCTACTGCTAAATACAGAATTACAGATTCTTCGCTACGGTCAGGATAGTCCATTATACCCCATCACCTTCAAAAATGAAAACAACTCCCTATTTAATACCCCCTCACTGAGGGTGGCGGTTTTCGTATGTAACGACAAGGAAACCCATTATGAAGTAGCCTCATAAAAAAGTCTAGGGTGTTTTTACTATTATATTTAAAATAAATATTAATAGGTATTAATAAACTGGTATATTTTTATTACTTGACAATTAAGCTACAGATAAAATAATGGTCTTGATAAATATATTAAATTGGAATTATTATGAAAAAGCAAATTTTAACCGGCGCAGAATCTTTTGAAAAAATTATTGAAGGTGAATATTTTTATATAGACAAGACTCTATTTATAAAAGAATTGCTGGAAAATAAAGGTGATGTTACCCTGATAACAAGACCGCGTAGGTTTGGAAAAACCATGAATCTGAGCATGTTGAAGTCCTTTTTTGATATAAAAAAGGATAGTAAAACATTTTTTGAAGGTCTAAAGATAATGGAGCATAACGTCATAATTGAAAAGCATTTGAACCAATATCCCGTTATCTTCTTAACGCTGAAGAATATCAAAAATAAAAATTTTGAAACTTCAATGGAAAATATGGGGATTATGATGTCTCGAATATATCGTGAGAAGCAATATCTTTGTGCAGGTGATGTGCTGGATGATTATAAAAAGAGAAAATTTCATAAATATTGTGCGGAAGAAGCCTCAGAAACAGAGCTTGAGTCTTCATTAATCTTTCTTACAGAATGCTTGTATGAATACCATAAAAAACGAGTAGTCATATTGTTAGACGAATATGATGCCCCTTTGGATAATTCAGTATTTAAAGGTTTTTATCAAGATATGATAGGTTTTATGAGGAATTATTTAGGTTATGTTTTTAAGTCAAATGACTATTTAGAATTTGGAGTGTTGACAGGAGTGCTACGAATAGCGAGAGAGAGCCTGTTTAGTAGTTTTAATAATCCAATGATCTCTGGAATAATGGATAAAGAGTTTTCTACCTGTTTTGGGTTTACAGAAGATGAAGTAAAAAATGCTTGTGAGATGTTTGGAGTTGGAGATATGTATCCAGAAATTAAAAGATGGTATGATGGTTACAGAATAGGCGAGGAAGATATGTATAATCCATGGAGTATAACCGGATATTTAAAAAAACAATCGTTTGAGAATTTTTGGGTAAACACAGGTGATATGCAAATATTTAAAGAGCTATTTCCTGAAGGCAGTGATGAACTAAAAGATGATATAGCTGGTCTTTTGACAGGAAAAACTATCAAGATGAGTTTTGAAGAAGCATTTACATATCCTATCGAATATGAAAGTACAGATAAATTTTGGTCATTACTCTTAAGTGCTGGATATATAAAACCTTGTAATGGAGCGAAATCTGGTAGGTTTTCAGCTGAACTTGTAAACAAGGAGATATTTAATGTTTTTTCTCGCACTTCGCAAGAATGGTTGCGTAGAAAACAAAAATCAATCTCCAAAACCATCCAAGAATTTGTAGAATACCTCTTGAATGGCGATCCTCAAGGTGTCCAGACGGTTCTCAATGAAGAATTACTAAATAATCCCAGTTGCCACGATTTTAAAGAAGAAAATAGCTACCATATGTTTATATTTGGTATATTGCTCGCAGTGGAGAATGATTATGTAATATATTCCAATCCGGAATCAGGCAAAGGAAGGTCAGATTGCTTGATAAAACCTCTAAATAAAAACGATTACGCAGTCGTGATAGAGTTTAAACATTGCAAATTTCGTTCTCCTTTGCAAGTGGGAGATAAAGAGGAAGTTATTGAAAATCTGAAAAATGAAGCTCAAAAAGGTCTTGAACAGATAAACGAAAAGGAATATATCCACAATTTGAAAAAAGAAGGATATGAAAAGATTTACAAATATAGCATTGCATTTTATAAAAAAGATTGTGAGGTGGTGATGGGGATGTGAACCGTTTTATATTATTCCTTAAAAAATCATTATAATAATAAAAAATAGCCAAAGTAATATATTTTCATTAAAATTGAATAAAAAGTTCAGGAGATTAAAATCATGAAAACAGGATTAACAGAACTTGTCTTTATTTTAGATAAAAGCGGTTCAATGCAAGGTTTGGAAGAAGACACTATAGGTGGCTTCAATTCAATGCTAAAAAAACAAAAAGAAGCTGATGTAGAGTGCCATGTATCTACTGTATTGTTCGATAACTTTTACAAACTACTACATGATCGGGTATCTATCCAAGAAATCAGAGAAATTACAAAAAAGGATTATATTGTCGGCGGTTATACAGCATTACTCGATGCTGTAGGGAAAACCATTGATGATATAGGTCTTGTTCTAAAAAACACAGCAGAAGAGCTAAGACCTGAAAAAGTGCTGTTTGTCATCATCACTGATGGGCAGGAAAATGCTAGTCGAAATTATTCCAGCAATAAAGTAAAAGAAATGATTCAACATCAAAAAGATGTCTATAAATGGGATTTCCTTTTTCTCGGTGCGAATATAGATGCAGTGGAGACTGGTGAAATGATGGGCATTCAAAAAGACTACTCAGTTAATTATCTTTCAGATAAAATGGGGATATCAGGAGTTTATGAGAAATTAGGAGACTCTATAATGGCTTATTCTCGCAGTTCTAAAATTTCTTTGGACAGTTCTTGGAAAGAAAAAATTGAAGAGGATTTTGAAAAAAGAGGTAAGAAAAATAAGAAGAAATAGAAAAAGGTAGAAAGGGAAGGCTAAATTGTGAACCTACATTAAATAGCGGTTTCAGAGAGGGGTCATATATGAGACTATCTAAGATGATTTTGTTATGCTAAAAATACAGAGTACACAGAGATGAATGAGTTACAAGTAGCTGCCAACGAAGAGAAGAAAGCTTAGTGTCATGTAGGTAATAATTCTGCTAGTAATCTTTTGAACCGACAGAGAACACAGAGGGAACTGACATAAGTTTCGACATAATATATTCTGTCGAAACATATCACTTAGTCCATATCTTGATTTTGTAAGGAATTGATTTATCTGTTCCATTTTGTGATTATATTTTTGAACAGATAAATAAGTCCTCTCCGAAAAGTCGTTTGCGTAGAGATGTTAGCTCTGTAGAAAGCAATATATGCACCATGTTGCATCTTGTAGGGATGCAACAAAATGTGCCAATAGCTTGGTTTCATCCCTACGGGATGCGGTTTTGTGTTTTACATCATTTTCTACCTAGCTTCACATACCTTCGGCTTATGTAAGGTAAAATTTTATTAATATACTTTTCGGAAAGGACTCCTGCGGGATATAACCTTTATAATGTAAATATAATTAATTGGTTTATTTTTTATTACTTGACAATTAAGCTACAAATAAAATAATGGTCTTGATAAATATATTAAATTGGAATTATTATGAAAAAGCAAATTTTAACCGGCGCAGAATCTTTTGAAAAAATTATTGAAGGTGAATATTTTTATATAGACAAGACTCTATTTATAAAAGAATTGCTGGAAAATAAAGGTGATGTTACCCTGATAACAAGACCGCGTAGGTTTGGAAAAACCATGAATCTGAGCATGTTGAAGTCCTTTTTTGATATAAAAAAGGATAGTAAAACATTTTTTGAAGGTCTAAAGATAATGGAGCATAACGTCATAATTGAAAAGCATTTGAACCAATATCCCGTTATCTTCTTAACGCTGAAGAATATCAAAAATAAAAATTTTGAAACTTCAATGGAAAATATGGGGATTATGATGTCTCGAATATATCGTGAGAAGCAATATCTTTGTGCAGGTGATGTGCTGGATGATTATAAAAAGAGAAAATTTCATAAATATTGTGCGGAAGAAGCCTCAGAAACAGAGCTTGAGTCTTCATTAATCTTTCTTACAGAATGCTTGTATGAATACCATAAAAAACGAGTAGTCATATTGTTAGACGAATATGATGCCCCTTTGGATAATTCAGTATTTAAAGGTTTTTATCAAGATATGATAGGTTTTATGAGGAATTATTTAGGTTATGTTTTTAAGTCAAATGACTATTTAGAATTTGGAGTGTTGACAGGAGTGCTACGAATAGCGAGAGAGAGCCTGTTTAGTAGTTTTAATAATCCAATGATCTCTGGAATAATGGATAAAGAGTTTTCTACCTGTTTTGGGTTTACAGAAGATGAAGTAAAAAATGCTTGTGAGATGTTTGGAGTTGGAGATATGTATCCAGAAATTAAAAGATGGTATGATGGTTACAGAATAGGCGAGGAAGATATGTATAATCCATGGAGTATAACCGGATATTTAAAAAAACAATCGTTTGAGAATTTTTGGGTAAACACAGGTGATATGCAAATATTTAAAGAGCTATTTCCTGAAGGCAGTGATGAACTAAAAGATGATATAGCTGGTCTTTTGACAGGAAAAACTATCAAGATGAGTTTTGAAGAAGCATTTACATATCCTATCGAATATGAAAGTACAGATAAATTTTGGTCATTACTCTTAAGTGCTGGATATATAAAACCTTGTAATGGAGCGAAATCTGGTAGGTTTTCAGCTGAACTTGTAAACAAGGAGATATTTAATGTTTTTTCTCGCACTTCGCAAGAATGGTTGCGTAGAAAACAAAAATCAATCTCCAAAACCATCCAAGAATTTGTAGAATACCTCTTGAATGGCGATCCTCAAGGTGTCCAGACGGTTCTCAATGAAGAATTATTAAATAATCCCAGTTGCCACGATTTTAAAGAAGAAAATAGTTATCATATGTTTATCTTTGGTATATTGCTCGCTGTGGAAAATGATTATGTAGTATATTCCAATCCGGAATCAGGCAAAGGAAGGTCAGATTGCTTGATAAAACCTCTAAATAAAAACGATTACGCAGTCGTGATAGAGTTTAAACATTGCAAATTTCGTTCCATTATAAAGGAGGAAGTTATTGAAAATCTGAAAAACGAAGCTCAAAAAGGTCTTGAACAGATAAATGAAAAGGAATATATCCACAATCTGAAAAAAGAAGGTTATGAAAAGATTTATAAATACAGCATTGCATTTTATAAAAAAGATTGTGAAGTGGTGATGGGGATGTGAACATATGTGTCAACTTTTCACAATTTTTGTCCGTAGTACCAATCTCTGATAGGCTTTTTATAATGATTTATGGCAATCGGAGATTGCCGCTACGAAAAAACAGGATTAACAGGATTTGTCTTTCTCTCAAATTTTAAACACCCCTTTAGATATATTAATCTTCATTTAGAAAGTAATGTCAGATTTCCATCTGACGATTGATATATATACTCGAACTAGAAAGTTCGAGCTACATTTTAAATGCGGATTAGTATTAGGTTCGGAATAGTAAAAAAGATTGAAAATCAAAAAAATAAAATAGATTGACATAAAAGCATAATTAATTTTTATTGAACAAAGACGAAAAAAAAGCATGTATATCGGAGGTAATAGATGAATTTGACATTGTCATTCAAAGAAAAAGCAAAGTTATTGCAGGGGATTACAGTATTGCCAGAGTCCAATGATATAAGGACTTTAAAAGCAGCTGAAATCATTATTAAAGAAGGTTTTTCCAAAATCATTTTATTGGGAAAGCCAGAAGTGATAAAAAAAGATGCAGAGGCAAACGGACTATCTTTGGCAGGTGTAGAAATAATTGATCCTGAAAACTACTCAAAAATCAAAGAATTTGAGGATTTTTTTTATGAAAAAAGAAAATCAAAGGGATTGAGTATAGAAGAATCTCAAAAACTTGTTCGACAACCGTTGTTTTTTGGAGCATTATTAGTTCAGTTCAAAGTAGCCAATGGAATGGTTGCAGGTGCATTCAATACAACCGGAGATGTATTACGAGCTGCTTTGCAGGTAATAGGAGTAAAAGAAGGTCTAAAGACGGTCTCTAGTTCATTTATCATAGTAGCTCCAAATTTTCTGGGTCAAGGTGACAAGGTTTTTCTCTTTGGAGATTGTGCAGTAGTTCCAGACCCAACATCCGAACAGCTTGCTGACATAGCAGTATCCACCGCCGAAACTCGCAGAGCATTATTGGGCGATGAGCCTAAAGTGGCATTATTATCATTTTCAACCAAGGGAAGTGCAAAACATGAATTGGTAGATAAAGTCCTAGAAACTAAGCGACTTTTGGAAGAGCGAAAAGTAGATTTTGATTTTGATGGCGAAATACAACTTGATGCAGCTGTAGTGGAGAAAATAGGGAAATCCAAAGCTCCTAACAGCAAGATAGCAGGTCAAGCCAATGTTTTGATATTTCCGGATTTACAAGCAGGTAATATAGGCTATAAACTTGTAGAAAGGTTTGCAGGCGCAGAGGCAATAGGACCGGTTATACAGGGATTAGCAGCTCCAGTATGTGATTTATCTCGCGGCTGTTCAGTCGAGGATATAGTAAATACAGTAGCATTGGTCTTACTTTTATCAAAAAAAAATAAATAGAGGTGTGTCATGTCAATAAGAGTAGCAAGTCGTATCAATATAATTCCCTCATCACCAACTTTGACTTTGAATAACAAAGCTAAGGAAATGGCATCTCAGGGAATCAAAGTGATTAATTTTGGGGTAGGAGAACCAGATTTCAATACGCCTGATTATATAAAAGAGGCAGGTATAGAAGCGATAAAAAGCAATTTTACAAGATATACCGCCAATGCAGGTATTCTGGAGCTTCGTAAAGCAATCAGTGAAAAATACAAAAAAGACAATGAATTATCGTATCAGCCGGATGATATATTGGTATCAGCGGGTGCAAAAGCTTCACTTTTTTATTCATTAATGGCTGTTTGCGAACCTGGTGACAAAATCCTGATACCATTACCTTATTGGGTGAGTTATCCATCTTTAGTAATGCTGACTGGTGGTGAACCAGTTTATGTGAAAACAAATGAAGCAGATTCTTTCAAGATAACAGCCGAGCAGATAGAAGAATGTGTTAAAGAAAAGGGGAAAATCAGGATGTTGATAATGAATTCTCCGAATAATCCAACAGGGGCTGTTTATACAAGAGAAGAATTGTCAAAGATAGCAGAAGTCTGTATAAAGCATGATATTTGCGTTTTATCTGATGAAATATATGAAAAATTGGTATATGATGGCACCGAATTTGTTTCAATCGCTCAGATTTCTGAGGAAATGAAAGCAAGGACAATCATCGTTAATGGAGTTTCAAAATCTTTTGCAATGACAGGATGGCGACTTGGATTTAGTGTTGGTCCTACCAATATAATCAAAGCAGCTGGTAAAATCCAAGAACATGCAGCCTCGAATGTAAATTCAATTACGCAAAAAGCAGCCTTAGCCGCATATACAAAAGATGATGGTTCTGTGGAAAGGATGAGAATGGAATTTGAAAAACGTAAATATTTTTTAGTTAACGCCCTGCGAGATATACCAAATGTAACCTGTATGGAGCCTAAAGGAGCATTTTATGCAGTTCCCAATATAAGCTGGTATATAAAAAATAACAAGATAGGGATAAAAAACTCAAATGATCTGTCTCTGTATTTACTCGAAAAATGCCATATAGCAGCTGTTGGAGGAGATTCTTTTGGAATGGATGATATAGTTAGGTTTTCTTATGCAAATAGCACAGAAAATTTAATAGAGGGAGTGAGGAGGTTTAAGGAAGGGTTGTCGATTTTAATGGAGAATTGAGAATGGATAATGGAAAATGGATAATGGATAATGGATAATGGACAGTGAGGGACTTCGCAACGATGGGGGAGAGGAGGGAGAATTGAAAGGAGACAACTATGTATAGTATAAGAAACAAGGTTGTTTTTATAACAATCGTTCTATTCTTTATTTTAGTTCAGAACATATTCTGCACTGAAACAAGCAATGAAACTATGACAAAGAAAATTTCTTTAGATAGTTTCAGTATTTATCCATTATGGTTTGCTGTAGATTTAAGAGATGTAAATCATATAGCCAGAAGTTTTTTGTTCGATGAAATATACGATTCAGGCAGAATAATGCTTGGAGCTGATATTATGCTGCGGCTGGAAAATAACTATGTTCTTGGTTTTATAGGTGCCTTCGGTCAATCAAAACAAAAAGTTACAGTGATACGATTAGATGAATTATCCCAAGAAAGGAAATTGAATTATACAATATTTTTTACGGGAGCGAATCTTGGTAGAAAATACTATTTAAACGAAAAAATAGAGATTTTACCAAGTTTGATGGTCGGTTATGGAGAGCATAGGCTTCAAATAACAAGCATGGATCTTCGTTTTGGTTTAAGCGGTTGGGATGATTTAGATTTTTTTCTTGATTTTAAACATTTTAATGCTACTATTTTAAAGCAATATACCTTGATCCAGCCCAAGTTTGAGGCAAACTACGGTTTAACAAAAAACATCAATTTAAACACAGAGCTTGGCTATATGATAGGTTTAGCAATAAATGATTGGACTATCATCAATACAGGTCATTCACAAGAACTTGTAGATGCTCCGAATACGAGTTTTAATGGATTGACCTTGAGTATTGGGATGAGATATCAGTTTTAAGAATTAAGAATTAAGAATTAAGAATTAAGAATTAAGAATTGAGAATTGAATATCCCAAGTAGTGACACGGAGATTGCTTCGGTGGGTGATTCAAGGGAGGGACCTCGCAACGACGGGATGGGGGTAGTGGCACGGAGATTGCTTCGGTGGGTGATTCAAGGGAGGGACCTCGCAACGACGGGATGGGGGTAGTGGCACGGAGATTGCTTCGTGAGGATAATAAGAAGAAACCTCGCAACGACGGGATGTGAGTAGTGGCACGGAGATTGCTTCGGTGGGTGATTCAAGGGAGGTACCTCGCAACGACGGGATGTGAGTAGTGACACGGAGATTGCTTCGGTGGGTGATTCAAGGGAGGGACCTCGCAACGACGGGATGGGAGTAGTGGCACGGAGATTGCTTCGTGAGGATAATAAGAAGAAACCTCGCAACGACGGGATGGGAGTAGTGGCACTGAGATTGCTTCGTGAGGATAATAAGAAGAAACCTCGCAACGACGGGGAAGGGAGTGCAGAACAAGGAAAAGATTATGAAAGTATTTAAAGAACGAACCGAATACAGACGATATAAAAATCGCAATCCAAGATTTGGAATATTGATAAAATTAGTAATATGTATATTCATATTTAGTATAGTAATGGGTTATACAAGCATAAACTTCGATAATATTTTATGGTTGTTTAAATAAAAAGGAGAATAATATGAGATTAGTTATCGTAGGATCAGTAGCGATAGATGATATAGAGACACCATCTGGAAGAAGAGAAAATTCAATGGGTGGATCAGCAATATATGCATCAATAGCTGCAGCAAAATTTACACAAGTCGGGATAGTGGGAGTGATAGGGGAAGATTATCCAGAAGAAACTTGTTTTTTGTTGGAAAATTATGGAATCGATTTAAAAGGACTTGAAAAAGTAAAAGGAAAAACATTTCGTTGGAAAGGAAAATACAACGATTTAAATCGAGCAGAAACGCTTGATACTCAACTTAATGTATTTGCAGATTTTGTTCCCAAATTACCTAAAATATATAAAACCACAAAATACCTATTTTTAGGTAATATCCACCCTCAACTCCAAATGGATGTAATAAAAGAAGCTCCAAACGCTGAAATTATATCCTGTGACACAATGAATTACTGGATACAAAGCACACCAGAATTGTTGAAAGAAGTGATACAAAAGGTCAATATACTTTTTATCAACGAAGACGAAATAAAACTTTTAACTGGAAAAAACAATGTATTTGATGCAGCAGACGATGTTTTGGAGTGGGGACCAGATTATGTAATAGTCAAAAGAGGCGAATATGGAGCATTTGCCTATAGCAAATCGTTCCTGTTTTTTGTTCCAATTTATGTGATCAGAAATGTGTTTGACCCAACCGGAGCGGGAGATTCCTTTGCAGGCGGTTTTATGGGTTATATCTCAAAAATGGGAAAATTTAATCCGGACACTATCAAACAAGCAATGCTTTATGGCACAATAACAGCTTCATTTAACATAGAGTCTTTTAGCTTTGATAAGCTCGAAGAGGCTACTTTGAGAGAAATTGAGGAGAGGGTTGAGAAGTTGAAAATGACGATGGGGAATGGATAATGGAAAATGGAAAATGGATAATGGAAAATGGAGAATGGAAATCCCCTCCCCTACCTGCCCATATGAAGGGGGGGGCAGATAATGAAAAAAAAAATAAAAAAGATTTCAATGGAGGAATAAGATGAGAACATCTGGAAAAGTATTGATAGCGCAAGGTGGCGGACCTACAGCAGTCATCAATCAATCTTTAGTAGGCGTAGTCCTTGAATCTCGTAAATTTCCGCATATATCAAAAGTATATGGAGCATTAAAGGGAGTTCGTGGGATCATAAATGAGGATTTTGTGGATTTAACATTGGAGACAACACACAATCTTGAAAGTGTTGCAACCACACCATCAAGTGCTTTGTTATCAACTCGTGACAAGCCTGATATGAATTATTGCAAGGATATCGTGAGTGTTTTAAAAGCCCATGAAATAAGATACTTTTTTTATATAGGGGGTAATGATAGTTCAGATACGGTTCGTCTGGTAAACGAATTTGCGAGGCATTCAGAATACAATTTACGAACCATACACATCCCTAAAACAATAGACAATGATTTAGTATGCAACGACCATACGCCAGGCTATGGTTCTGCAGCTCGTTTTGTAGCCGAAGCATTTATCGGAGCAAACCTCGACAATCGAGCTTTACCGGGTATATATATAGGAATCGTAATGGGTCGTCATGCTGGTTTTTTGACAGCCGCAGCATCACTAGCAAAAAAGTATCCAGATGATGGACCGCACTTGATATATTTACCCGAAAGGATATTCCGTATAGAAAAGTTTTTGGATGATGTTCATGAAACCTATAATAGATATGGTAGGTGCGTAATAGCAGTATCAGAGGGTATTTGTGATGAAAATGGAACACCAATAGCAGTAAAAATGTCAGAAAATGTTGAAAAAGATCAACATGGCAATGTACAACTTTCTGGTTCAGCTATGTTAGGTGATTTGCTTTCCAATTTGATAAAATCAAAACTTGGATTACAAAGAGTTCGCAGTGATACATTTGGTTATTTACAAAGGTCATTTCCGTCTTGTATAAGTGATGTAGATCAGCATGAAGCGAGAGAAGCCGGTGAAAAGGCAGCACATTTTGGTATATGGAATGATTATGATTGCTCAGTAGCAATTCAAAGAATAGGGAATTATTCAGTAGATTATAAACCTGTGGCATTGGAACAAATAGCAGCAAAGACAAGGTTAATGCCAGATGATTTTATCAATCAAGAGGGTAATAATATAACGAGTTCATTTTTAATGTATTGTCGCCCCTTGATAGGTTCTGGATTTATGCAAGCTCATAGATTGAATGCTCCTAAAGTTGAAAAAATATTGAGGAAATAATTTGCAATAGGACAAAATCAATGGAAAAAGTTATAACTACAGAAAAACTACCCATAAAAATGTGGTTAACTGAACCCGAAAAAGGAGCTTTAGAACAAGCGCGAAACTTAGCCAATTTGCCATTTGCCTTTAAACATATATGCTTGATGCCAGACACGCATCAAGGTTATGGAATGCCTATCGGTGGAGTATTGGCATCCGAAGATGTAATAGTCCCGAATGCAGTAGGAGTCGATATAGGATGTGGCATGTGTGCAGTGGAAACCAATGTTTTGGCAGATAGTCTTTCTCGGGAGCAATTGACAAAAATAATGAAAGGAGTGCGTGAGGTAATACCTTTAGGTTTTAATCATCACAAACAAAATCAAGGTGAAAATCTCATGCCCCAAGGGTATCAGGTAGATAAACTCGTGATAGTAAAACAAGAGTATTCGAGGGCTTTGAAACAACTTGGAACACTCGGAGGAGGCAACCATTTTATAGAGTTTCAGAAGTCTGATAAAGGTTATCTATGGATAATGGTTCACTCTGGAAGTCGAAATTTTGGTTTTAAAGTTGCAGAATATTACAACAATTTAGCGAAAAAGATAAATCAACAAAACAATGTGTATAAAGTAGAAGCTAAAGTCGATTTAGCATATTTACTCTTTGACTCAAAAGAAGGACAACTCTACCATGAAGAAATGAAATATTCTACAGAATTTGCTTTGGCAAATAGAAAATTGATGATAGAAAGGATACAACAAGTAACATCTTCATTTTTAAAAGATATAGCTTATCAACCGATCATAAATATAGCCCATAATTATGCAGCAATTGAGGAACATTTTGGCAAGAAAGTGATAGTTCATAGAAAGGGAGCTACATCAGCTAAACTCGGAGAAATAGGTATCGTTCCGGGTTCACAAGGCACAAAATCATATATAGTCGAAGGTTTGGGAAATCCTGAAAGTTTTACAAGTTGTTCGCATGGAGCAGGTAGAGTTATGAGCCGAACAGCAGCCATAAAAAATCTGAATCTGGAAGCGGAAAAGAACAAACTTGACAAACTCGGAATATTACATTCGATAAGAAGTAGAAATGATTTAGAAGAGGCATCATCTGCATATAAAGATATAATAGAAGTGATGGCTTTACAAAACGATTTAGTGAAAATAAAGATTGAATTGAGTCCACTGGCAGTGGTGAAGGGGTAGTTGATAATGGATAATGGATAATGGAAAATGGAAAATGGATAATGGATAATGGATAATGGGGAATGGATAATGGAAAATGGAAAATGGAAAATGGGGAATGGATAATGGATAATGGAAAATGGAAAATGGATAATGGGGAATGGATAATGGGGAATGGATAATGGAAAATGGATAATGGATAATGGATAATGGATAATGGAAAATGGAAAATGGAAAATGGAAAATAGAGAATGGAAAATGGAGAATGGAGAATGGAAAATGGAGAATGGAAAATGGAAAATGGAGAATGGAAAATGGAAAATGGAAAATGGAAAATGGATAATGGATAATGGATAATGGATAATGGATAATGGAAAATGGAAAATGGATAATGGGGAATGGATAATGGAAAATGGAGAATGGATAATGGATAATGGATAATGGGGGAGGGGGAATAGGACTATCATGAGATAATAATTTTCTACCAACCTGAATTCCTCAGCGGAATAATGATAGGTTGGGGTGGCATCGTTTTCTATAAAGATTGAATTCCTAAGCGGAATAAAAAATAGAAAAAAATATTAAATTGATTGATATAACAGCAATTATAAATATATTGACAAAACAATATAAGAATAATAGTGTCTCAAAAAATATGTTTATCATGTTTATGAGTAAAAAAAATCATGGTAGCTCGCCTAAAAAGAGCAAAGGAGTAAATTATGAAAAATAAGAATTATTTATTAGCATTTTTGCTAATCATTGTGTGTATCTCAAGTTTGATGGCACAGCCAATTCCAGGTAGCGCAATCGTTACGCTATTCGGAGAAGTTCATGAAAGTGAGATTGAAACTTTCATGGATACATATTCAGATTTCGATTTGAAAGCAACTCGTAACTCATATTATAGAAATTGGGATGGTACTACTCTTACTATAACATATAATCCCAAATTAGTCCCCAACGAAGACGAAGCGGCATTTTTGGAGTTTCTTAGACAAGACAGTCGTGTTATGGATGTTATACAGAATGCTAATTTGACTATTCCAAGCCCTCCAGCGTTTTTGTATGACAATGTTATAGAGCCGGGAATACCTAGGGTTTTTACAGATCCAAATTATGTTCCATATAGTCCTCCACCAGATACTTTAGGCTATCACATAGAGCAAGGTGAATTCATTCCCAATGATGCTTTTTTGATGAGCAATGGAATTTACATAATTCTGGACAGATAGCTATGGAAGCATTATTCCTAGCGGAGTGCTCTCCGAAAAGTCATTTGCGTAGAAATGTTAGCTCTGTAGAAAGGAATATATGCACCATGTTGCATCTTTTAGGGATGCTACAAAATGTGCCAATTGATTGGTTGCATCCCTACGGGATGCGGTTTTGTGGTTTTACATCATTTTCTACCTAGCTTCACATACCTAAGAGGCTTATGTAAGGTAAAATTTTATTAATATACTTTTCGGAGAGGACTCCTAGCGGAGTAAGGATCGGTTGAGGTGGTATCGTTTTCTACCAAGCCATTATTCCTAAGGAATAAAAAAGAAAAAAACATTAAATTGATTGATATAACAGCAATAATAAATGTGTTGACAAGAACAACATAAAAAAATAGTGTCTCAAAAAATATGTTTATCATGTTTTTGAGTAAAAAAAAATCAGGGTAGCTCGCCTAAAAAGAGCAAAGGAGTAAATTATGAAAAACAAGAATTTTTTATTAGCGATTTTGCTGATCTTAGCTTTAAGTATATGTGGATTGTTAGCTTATGAAGCTGAAACACATAGTCTGGGATATTTAACAATATGGTTAGCAGAAGATGTTGATGCTGAAAAACTCGAAATCTTTGTCGCTAGTTATGAAGAATATGGGTTAAAACTTTTTGGTAGTCTTTTTCGAAGTCTTAATTTGTTCGGTTTCACTTATGAAAGCGATTTAGTAGATGATCATGCTGCATTTGTAGAAAGATTAAAAGAAGATCCTAAAGTTAGAAATGCTCGTATACCGGAGAGAGGAGGTACCATACGCAACCTTAATAATGAACTAAGAATCAGAGATCCTAGACCGGAACTCAAAAATGATGAAAATGAAGAGCAATTATTGAACATACAAGGTATGAATGCCTCCAACAACCCATGGTATTTTAGTACTTTAGGTTTAGAAAAATCATGGTCTATGCTAGATATTATACCTAACAAGAATGATAGAGAAATTTCTATAGCGGTATTAGATTATGGGTTCGGTACTGTAATAAACGATGATATAAACTGTTGGATAAATGAAAAAATATGGAATTTTGAAAATGTGTTGACAAGAACTGTATAAATAAAATAATGTCTCAAAAAATATGTTTATCATATTTTTGAGCAAAAAAAATCAGGGTAGCTCGCCTAAAAAGAGCAAAGGAGTAAATTATGAAAAATAAGAATTATTTATTAGCAGTTTTGCTAATCATTGTGTGTATCTCAAGTTGGATGGCACAGCCAATTCCAGGTAGTGCAAGCATTACGCTATTCGGAGAAGTTCAAGAAAGTGGGATTGAAGCTTTCATGGACACATATTCAGATTTCGATTTGAAAGTAACTCGTTACTCATATTATAGAAACTGGGACGGTACTAGTCTTACTATAACATATAACCCCAAATTAGTCCCCAACGAAGACGATGCGGCATTTTTGGAGTTTCTTAGGCAAGACAGTCGTGTTATGGATGCTATACAGAGTGCTAATATGACTATTCCAAGCCCTCCCGCGTTTTTGTATGACAATATTATAGAGCCGGGAATACCTAGGGTTTTTACAGATCCAAATTATGTTCCATATAGTCCTCCACCAGATACTTTAGGCTATCACATAGAGCAAGGTGAATTCATTCCCAATGATCCTGAGTTTGTAAATCAATGGGCTTTAAAAAACACAGGGCAATATGTAGAAAGCTCAATTACTGGTATTCTTTATCCGGGCGATGCAGGTGCAGATATAAAAGCTACATTGGGTTGGCATTATATGGACTCTATACCCAACAAGAACAATCGAGAAATAGTGATAGCTGTTTTTGACGGAGGGCAACATGGAGGATTTAGATTAACAAACGATGAGATAAATTGGTGGGTAAATCCTGGTGAGGATACTGGTCTTGGAAACGGTATCGATGATGATGGTAACGGATATATCGATGATATACAAGGATGGAATTTCGTCGATAATAACAGATATGTCCAAACAGGGCAACAAGATGATTTTCATGGTACTATGGTAAGCGGGATCATTGCAGCAAATGGAAATGATGCTATTGGCATAAGCGGGATTTCAGGAAAAGATAGAAATATAAAAATTTTGCCTATCAGAGTCCAAAGTACTGATAATTTTGAAGCTGCATTCAAATATGTTCATGCTTTCAGACAGGAATATAATGAATCAGGTGGACAAAGAGGGGCACATATAGTTGCAATAAATATTTCTATGGCATCTCCACATCCTAATATTCCCAACAACAACAAATTCAAGATATTAATAGACAATTTAGGTAGTATTGGAGTATTGACGATAATGACAGCACCCAATGCAGGAATTGATATAGATATCGGAGATAACCATTTTTTCCCTCCTTCATTAAATTCACAATACAAGATAGTAGTGACAAACACAACTAACAAAGATGAAAAATATCCAATTTCAGGCTGGGGTGCTCAAAATGTTGCTTTAGGAGCACCTGGGACTGATGTCAGATCTACAGTTTTTCCTCCCACTCCATATATTAATCAAATAGGAACTTCATTATCAGCACCTCAAGTATCAGGCGCTATAGCTCTAATGTATAGAGCTACAAGTGAAAATAGGTTAAGGCAGTTCAGAACAAACCCGGGTGAATTAGCATTGTCAATGAAAAATTATCTGTTAGAATCAGTAGATCCTTTAGATGATCTGCAAGATATTACGATAACAGGAGGAAGATTAAACATCTTTTCAGCCATAAAAAATATGTTTGAAAGCAATCATATAGTCATAGATGATGATACAACTATTTTAGATGAAACAATAAATGTAGATAAAAACATGATAATTCATAACAATGCTACCTTGTCTATAATTAATAGTGTTGTCAATTTTGAATCTTATTCAATAGAAATATTTTCTGGTGGAAGTCTTGAATTAATCAACAGTGTTATCCATGTAGAATCTGGGTTAATATTTATTAATGATGAGGGTAGCTCATTTAAGATGATGCAAGGAAGTCATATAAATTTTAATGATCAAATCCGTGGTTTAATATATGATGATTATGATAACTTTGAAAACAATGGTTCTATTACCATCTCAAACGGTGCTAATATGGAAATTCTCAATGGAAGTTCACTAAGTTTTAATAATGGCGGTTTGATTGAAGTTTTATCAGGTGCTTCAATATATATATCTGATTCAGGAGTGACTGCGAACAACTCGGTTATCCATGTAATAAATGAGGGCAGCACTATCGTCTTTGAAGACGACAGCGAGCTCATCCTGAATAATACTATCTTGGAAATCAAAGATAAAGGGAGTGTGATATTTTACAATTCTGAATTTACTAAGGATGGTGGTCAAATAATCCTTGAGGGTGGAAGTTCTATTCAATTTTTTGAGGACAGTAAATTTGTGACTCTCAACGAAGTAGAAATATTGGGGCATAACAGATCACTAATGTATGATAAGTTGATAACAGAATATTATACACCTATAATATTAACACCGAGTTTTCGTGGTGGAAACACTATAGGTGGCGATCATATATTAATCCATGAAAGCTCTATCGATTTTAGCGAGCAGACCATCATCACAAATCCCGAAGGTTATAGGTGGGAGGGAATTTATTTTGTAAATTGTGAAGATGGGGGTATATTAAGAGGTAATATCAGCGGAATTGTTCTTATTTCATTAGATAATTCAAATCTTGTTATGCAAGACATAGACATTAACAATGTAAGGAGTATAGGTATTTATTATGACTCTTTTGCCAATATAAACAACATGAATTATAGTAACAATTTACAAGGTATCTATGTATTGGAATCGAATATAAATATTACAGATTCTACTATCTTGGACAATGGTCAGTTTGGAATAATTTTTCGAGCGTCCTCAGCTGTAAATCATTTTAATCGTGTAACAATAGCTGGTAATGATGGCAATGGGTTGCGGACTTTTTCCTCATCAGTATACCTTAAAAACACTATCATAGAGAACAATACTGGAGTAGGATTTGCTGATTCTGGTCATTCAACATTAGCGAATAATACTATTATCAGAAACAATCATCGAGCCGAGTTAGAGGGTATTGGTCAGAGATGGTTGACCTTTACACGAGATAATATCTTAGAAAATTTTCCTACTATCTCAGATTCTTTGCCATATCCAAACTATAAAAACAGATATTTACTGATGGCAATGGGGGAATTTGAAGGACAACTAAATTGTGTCAACCTGAACATAGATCGTAGCGACCCTACGCGTTTTCATCCAAGTTATCATAGTTTTGATTTCACTGGTCAATCTATTTCTATAGAAGCAGAAATGTATTTAGTCTCCATCAACCTGATATCTGGTGGAAATTATGAAGATGGAAGAGATAATCTTTTAGATTTGATAGAAACCTATCCAAACTCAATCTATGCCAATATGTCAATATCAAAACTACCGTATCTTGTTCGTTCTATAGACGATGATTATGATACATTGTTAAATTATTTAGCAAAGATAGACGAAGATGATCTATACATAAGTGTTCAAGAAGCTATGGCAGTGACGCATTTATTTGCAGCTGATTATGCCAATTCAGTGAACCAATATGGCAATTTAATAGCTATCGACGCACTCGATGAACATCATCGCTTGATAGCTGCGGGAAACCAAGCTTATGCCTATTTAAGAGCCTCTGAGACAGGAGAAAGGAATATGCCGATGGATTCAGTTTATAAACCTACTACCTATCTAGAATACTACGAAATATTAAATGAAATTTACGCTATCTTATATAATTTTGAAGATGATGAAGAGGAAAATGAAACTATCCCCCCTATTTATGAAATATCATTGCAAAATTTCCCTAATCCTTTCAACCCCGAAACTACGATATTGTATACAGTTCCTCGTGCAGGAGCGGTAATTTTGGAAATATTCAATATCAGAGGACAAAAAGTCAAAACAATAGTCAATGAAACCTTGGAAGCCGGTCACCATGAAATAGTCTGGAATGGTATGAATGATAATGGACAAAAAGTAGCAAGCGGTGTCTATCTTTATCGCCTAAAAGCTGGAGGAGAGAATATAACAAGGAGAATGGTGTTGTTGAAGTAGGGAATGGAGAATGGAGAATGGATAATGGAGAATGGATAATGGATAATGGAGAATGGAGAATGGAGAATGGATAATGGATAATGGATAATGGAAAATGGAAAATGGATAATGGATAATGGATAATGGAAAATGGGAAATGGAAAATGGAAAATGGATAATGGATAATGGATAATGGGAAATGGATAATGGATAATGGAAAATGGAAAATGAAAAATGGATAATGGATAATGGAAAATGGATAATGGATAATGGAAAATGGATAATGGATAATGGAAAATGGAAAATGGAAAATGGATAATGGATAATGGATAATGGATAATGGAAAATGGATAATGGATAATGGGGAATGGATAATGGAGAATGGAAAATGGAGAATTTTAAGATATTTTCAAGGTGGCAGGGAAGGTGGCAGAGAATAAAAAAAGGAGATTTTAATGAAAAAAAAACATGTTTTAATTTTATTGTTTTTGATATTGGCAGTTAATATCACTGCAATATCATATCATTTTAAACAATATGATTTTTCAAATGAAGAAGATAACAATAGTTTGATACTGAAAAACATTAAAGGTCGTTTGGGACCTGAAGTTACAAACAATTATCTTCAGCTCATGCAGGGTGGTCGCGCCAGAAACCATAATAATGCAGTAGTTTTTCCAGAAATCATAGAAGAGAAATCAGAAATCGAGCATTATACTTTCAATTTGTATATATCTCGTGGCGCAGAAGGTGTAGGTTTTTCTTTGGTCAATACAGATTTATTTAGCGAAGAAGAAGAAACTAATTTTTACGACATAGTAGAATTAGAAACATTTTCATGGGAAAGTCCCAATTTCAAAGGTTCATTTGGTTTAGGAATCGATGTATACAATCCACAAACATCCCATTGGTTTGATGAATGGGGAAATTTTTATGGTCGTGAAGAACGCGAGATTTCACTTCATTGGGATAGTAAAGAAATTTATAAAATGATGTCTCCAGTTGAATTTAGAGCGAGTCCGATGGGTTCAGAAATCAATACATTTGATTTGACAATCAGATATGTCACAGCAGGAGCTATGATAAGTTTAGCGATCCAAGATACATTAATCATCGAGAACTATTTTATCCCTGAAATGACACAATATAAGAAACAAGCCGTGTTTGGTGCTTCAACAGGAGAATTAACAACAACAGTTATCCTTGAGAGTTTTTCCTATCTTTGCAAAGGTAATGCTCCAGAGTTTGAGTTATTGGAAAGTGTATTATTGCTTGAGGGAGGCGTCTTTCACTCTCAACAGCAAAACATGACAATCAATGTATATTTTCCAGAGATCACATTGACAGCTGATAAGGTAATAATGACTTTAGATTTGAGCGGTCCGGAAGGTGGTGTTTCAGACTGGGATGTGGGTGCGAGTATTTATCTCATCGATGAAGAAGGAACACGATATGAGATATTGCGTTATATCACTCCATATCGAAGACCATATTTATGGAAAGTAGATGTAAGCCATTTTTTACCATTATTTCAAGGCTATAAAGACATTTTTGCGCATATAAGTACATGGGAACCAGTTACTGAAGACCCTTCCGAGCAAAAAGGTTGGCAAGTGACAACCTTGCTGGATTTTTACCAAGGTCCAGTGGAAAATAGAGCGTTCGCAGTTGAACAGTTATGGTCTGGCAATTTTGAGTATGGTCACCCTGAAGAACCAATGAAAGATTTATTTGAAGATTTTCATATACCAATCCCTTCAGAGACAAAATCAGCAATATTCAGAATAGTTACAAGTGGGCATGGAATGCATCCGAACTACGAGAATGCAGCAGAATTTAGACCTTCAGACAGATGGGTATATATAAATGGAAATGAATATCACAATCTATTGTGGCGAACAGATAATTATTTAAATCCATGTCGACCTCAAGATGGAACATGGAAATTTGATAGGGCTGGCTGGGCGCCAGGTGATGTGGTTCATGCATGGGAAATTAATTTGGATGAATATATAAAGGACGGGGAATTGAGGATATCTTACCATCCTGATGATTATATAAATCATCATCGAGGGGAAACATGGGAGCCATTTCATAAAATAGAGGCACAAGTAATATTTTTGAAGTGAATTAAAAATTGAGAATTAAGAATTGAGAATTAAGAATTAAGAATTGAGAATTAAGAATTGAGAATGGGGGATAAAAATAGGACTATCATAAGATAATCATTTTCTACCAATCATGATTCTTATCGGAATAAGTATTTGTTTTGGTGGCATTGTATTCTATCAAACCATTATTTCTAAATGGAGAATGGAAAATAAAAAAGGGGCAACCATTGAGGTTGCCCCTTAATTATTTAAAAATCGTCAGGAATTAAAAGGTCTTGCAAACCTTCAAAATCAATTCTTCTTTGTCTGATTTGATCTCTGAAGTTTTCTCTTTCACGAATTCTTTCAACGGCAGGATTGACGAGTTCAGTTTTGAGAATAATAACCATTTCTCTGGATACATTTCTATAACTATTGTATCCAAAGAGGTATCTAAGCCCAAAAACCCACCAGGGGAGGTCTTTCAGGAAAGGGATTCCCCCTCTTTCTCTAGTCATATCCATATCAATAAGACCAGCGAGAACAGTTTCTTCACCATCAAACAAGATAGCATCAGTTCTAACTTGGTTTTTGTTGATGATAGTAGAAACATTTCCTGGAACCGCAGTACTGTTTTCAATGGATGCTTCTAAAAAGATAGCTTCAAAGCCGTCTTCATCTTCAAGAATAACCGGTCTAACTTGTAAGATTATACCTGTTTGGAAGAAAACATCGATAGTGTTACCAGCATCATCTTGGGTTTTGACGGAAAAGTCTTGACCAACCTGGACAAAGCCTTCTCTTCCGCTTAAAACGGTGACAGCAGGACGCGCGAGAATAGTACCTAATTGGTTTGATTCAAAAAATCTAAAAAGCCCTTCCAAATCAATGATATATCCGCCTTGGTCAAATGAATAAGCAGCTGACATTGAAAACTGATCAGCTACGCCTCCAGATGTATTTAACCCCATAGTCCCCATAACATGCCCGTCAACGAGTGTCGACCAATCTATCCCAATATTATTCATAAAAGTTCTATCAGCATAGAAAAAAGTTGCGTGAATTCTGACCATTTTGTCATTAATTTCACTAACTTCAACAACAGGTCCTTGCACATCATAAACGATATCTGTTATGATAAATGCTCCAGGTCTCGCTTCGATTTGTAAATCAAGGGTATTTACAATCAAGTGTAAGGCTTCGTTCCAGTGCATATTGTTAATCTGTATAGGAACTCCACCAGTGAAGCTACTAAGGTTTACAATATTTCTATTGTCAAACTGTAGCGAGAAATTTTCCAATATCCTTATAGCTTGTTGGAAATTTGTGTTTCTCTGAATTGTGAGATTTGGGCTTCCAGCTTGTGCAGTCAAACCTACAACAATTAAAAAGAGACAAAAAACGATAAATAAATGTTTTTTCATACTACTCCTGTTTATTTCAATTCATATTTATTTTTGCTTTAAATTATCTAAGAGGTTGGAATACTGTTTCATACAGTCCAGTTCTATTAATTCTGAAAACAGCACGACTATTTGCTTCATCTACATGGCTAAAATAACCATAAGCGACTCTTTCCATAGGTCTAAGCCTAATAACAGTGCTATTAATTTCTTGAGTAAAAAATGCTTCTCTAGTTCCAAAAGAAATGAGTCTCAAATCTTCATAACTGATAAGTCTTTCTTGAAGCGGATTTCTAATAGGAGAATGAATAGCCGCTCTCATAGGATCTCTGAGAAGTGGGGCATATTGTATTCTCCGGAAAGGTTGTTCATTGAGTCTCATCCCAATAGCAGGGTCAACCCAAGGTCTTATGAGGACATTGTAGCTGACGACATTATTAGGCGGACCAGTCTCAGATTCCTGTAAAGACGAATTTAGGACGACATTTTCGACAGTATACAAAGCTCCGAGCTTTTCAACATGGCTGAGAAAAGCATATAAATCAGCGATACTTCCAGAACCACTGACAGTGTAATCAAAAGCTCCACTTCTATTTATGACAGTAAAGTCAAATTGGAAATTTTGATTGAAACGGCTCAGGATGTTTTGCATGTATCCCCAGGTGATGGCTGAGCTATCGTAATTAAGAAAAAACTTTCCGTTATGAAAGACCCATTCGTCAATAAAAACAATTTTTTCTTTTAGGTATGTAATCATCAGTGTGTCAGGCACAAGCCCTTCAAAACCGCGAAGTTCTTGCTCGACTTGTCTGATAGCAACCTCAACTCCGTAGATTTCTTCTTGCAGTTTATTTATTTCGTTGTAAAAATACCCGACCAATCCTAAAAGGATAAGAAATAAAAGTATAGAAGCTAAACCGCGTGGATTCATATTAGAAGCCCTCCCTCAATAATTGTAAATTTTCTCTAGCAGTAGTCGAAAATGGGTGATTGGGAAATCTTTGAGTGAGCATAGTATAGTATCTGACAGCATTTTCATAATTCCCTAAAATTTCATAAGATCTAGCCGCAAAGAACATAGCATCCGGTAGCAATTCTCTTTGTAGTCTGATAACTTCAAGAAAATACGGAATAGCTCTTTCGAAACTATTTATAACAAAATAAATCTCACCGAGAGTATAATTTGCATTGGCAATTTCCGCACCGTTTCTATACCTGGCGATATATTGTTCTAAAAGAGTGATAGCGTCGTTGAAATTGTTGCTCAAATAATGAGTTCTCGCCATTTCATAAACCAAAAGAGATTCTTCAGCTTCAGTCGTCGGGGTTGGGGTAGAAGTGTCAATAAATCCTGTGCTAGTGACTCCTTGATTGAATTGAGCTAATTCGAGTTGTCTCTGCACCAGCAACTGATGGTTATGATAAAAATTTTCATAACTCTGTAGATGAGGGGGAAAAACCATTGCAGAGGTTTCAGCACCGGGAGGACGGAGGAAAGTTACTTCAAATTCCCAAAGCAAATGACCAGCAATCTCAGTTTCTGCGATACGGGTAATGTGACCATCAGTAAAAATTCGGGAAAAATTCGTAATCCTATCCCTATGATAAGATCTACCGCGAGTGCTAAATCTATCACCTTGGGAAGTAACTTGTTCTATCCAAATCAAAGGGTTCCTATTGACAAAGTCAGATAAAGTTTGAATAATTTCGTTCCAAGTATTTTTTTCGGCAGAAATAGTTGCACCGCGTAGATACAGTTCCTGTTTTTGAGCAATTTGGTCTTGAAAACCTTGCATCATGCTCTCAAAATTTTGCAAGAAAGTCAATTCATCTCTGAGTCTTTCATGTCGACTTTTCAATCTGCTAAGTTCTTGATTTTTTTCATGCATCATATCGCGTCCGTAATAAATTGCACCAACAATTAAGAGCATAAAGAAAACAGAATGCCAACTGATTTTGATGAGTTTTCTTGATTCAAGAATGTTTTTTGGAATGAGATTAAATTTACAAATCCCTTTTTTCCCTGCAAGGGCACTCTTTAATCCCATAGCAATGGGAATGATAAAAGCAGGGATCGCTTCTGGTTTGACGGAGGAAGACATTCTGAAATTGACTTTATATTTATTCAATTCTGAGGCGTTCATCTTGAAAAGTTGGTGTCTGAAGCGTGTTCTAGCATTATAATAAGTTATGTCATCTTCAGTGGCATAACTTCCAGCGAGAACGATATTTTCGATTATAGGGAAGCTGGAAATCTCGTGTTCGAGCATAAGTTTTGCATAAACAGTTTCCCTGACTTTTTGAGGGTCTTGGTCATAAATCATTATAGTGAAAGATTTAACAATCTTTCTATCTTTTATGACAAGTCCGAGTCTAAGATCATCACCGAGATAGAGAAAAGTTGTATATTTACTTTCTTCTTTAGAATAAAAGAGATTGAAAATATTGAGCATACTAACTTCATTCGGCTCTATGAAATGATAAAATGGTGGTCTTTTGTTTCCGTAAACTACTTGACATGAGTCATTTAGTAGTCCCATAAGTTCAAAACCACCCGTGTGAACGATAGCATTATAGGCACCGTCAGGAGCCGGAATAAAGTCGCAATTAATCCCTGGATCTTTAAGTTGATCACTAGGCAAAGCGAGCTTTCTAATGGCTTTTAAATCAAGCTTTTTATCGCTTCTAATGAGCTTCCATTGACATTTCAATTCGCTACAAGAGATAGAAACTTTACCTGTATTAAGATTGAATTTACTTAAAAATTGGAAAGCAGCATCGTGACGAAAATCAGTCATAGGTTTCGCCTTTGATTCGCCAGCGCTTTCAATAACTTGTTTCGGAGGACTATCAGCATCAACATCGAGTTTATCGATGTCAATTTCACCACCCCCTACAGACATCTCAATGTCAACGGATTCTGTTCTCAACATCCCCGAACCTGCGTCATCTTCGGAAAAACCGGATGTTAACGATCTATTCAGTTTCATTGATTCAAGACGAAGCAGAGATAGACGGTTGCCTTGTAAATCAAACTCAGCAACCTTTAAAAGTAAGCCATCAAGGCTCACTCCATAAAAATAAGATTTCAAAATAAACTCCCTTTTATTTTTGTGGATTTCATTGTTATTCTATAAAAAGTCACATCATCTTCGGGATGTGTAAGGTAAAATATTAATAATTCTATAAAAAATCACATCACCTTTTGGATGTGTAAGGTATGATTTTAATGAAAAATTTCAAAAAGAAAGAATAACCATACAACACCTTATAAAAAAAGGATTTCAGTGAAATAATGTTACGCAAACAAGAAAAAAAATCCTTATTTAATCCAATTTTTTAATTTTCAAATTTTTGTCAATAATTTTTTCATTTCGGGATATTAAAAAAAATCTTGTCAAAATTGGCAATAAAAAAAAAATGGTTCTCAAATAAAAAATCCTTAAGGAGGACACGATGAAAAAAATTTTCATAGTCATCATTGTTTTTTTGATAGTTGGTATTTTGTTTGGTGGAAGTAAAAAGCCTCCGGCAGTATCATCTCAAAATCTATATGCTAAGGAAAATCTTGTAATTATAGGGTTTCAAGCATTGGATAGCGGTAGTAGAACTCCACTAAATTTGATTGAAAGAAGAGATTTAGGAACAATATTTTCACAAAGCAATCATTTCAATCTTATCATGGGGCGGGAAGTCCAAAACGCAATGAGAGACTTGCGAATTAGCTCAAACATGGATAATTTATCCAGCGAAGAAGCATCTCAAATAGGTGAAAGGCTCGATGCTTCTATGGTAGTATGGGGTACTATAGTAAGCATGAGTAATACTCAATTTCGCATGACTGGAACTATGCAGAGTATGAGGACAGGAAATGTCCAGTCCTTTAGTATAGTATTAGACAGAGGCAACAATATTGAGCATATCAGGGCTGGCTTGTATGATAGAGCAAGCGAATTTTCACGAAGTGAAATAGGTAGGATCTATGAAATGGCACTTCAACATTTTCACAACAGAAATTACGAAAGTGCAGAATCAATGTTTTTGAGATTAGTAAGTTTAGATAGAGAAAATGTCGATGCTTATTATTATCTTGGATTTATGCAATTTGAACAGAATCGCTTTTCACAAGCAGCTGAATACTACAATCAAGGTTTGGAACTAGATCCTGAAAGCGAAACATTGTTGTTATCATTGGCTAATGCATACCGAAGGCAAGGTATGCGTAATCAAGCAATCGAAGCCTTAGAAAAAGTAGCTGAAAATAGAAGCGATGTCTTGTTATATTACAATATCGCAATACTTTACAATGAAACTGGATCAATCGAAAACGCAATGGAAGTATTGGATAGAGCTTTATCTATAAACCCAGAATATGAGGAAGCACACAAACTTTATGCTGAAATAGCATATGACAATAGAATGTTTGAAAAAGCAATAGAACATTTACTGATAGTCACCGAAATGGATCCTGAAGATGAAGAATCATCAAGAAGGCTCGCACTTAGCTATCAAAGAACAGGTCAGTTGGACAGAGCAATCGAAAGATATTTAGCTATCATAGCGTCAGATAGTTCAAATTCTAGGGCATATTTAAACCTAGCCAATGCTTATAGAGCAATGGCTCTCGAGTTGCCCAATGACGCTCAACGACTGAATAGACAAGCACTTCAAGCTTTTGAAGAAGCATTGAGATTAAATCAGGAAAATGCCAGAATCGAGATAAGCATTGCGGATGTTTACTTGGCGTTAAATGATTTTAACAATTCTGAAAGGTTTGCCAATGCAGCAATGCGTAGACAAGATGGATTACATGAAGCTAGCGTGATTCTCGGCACAATAACTCAGCGGCGTGGAATAGAAAGATATAATAGTTTTGTTGAATTGCAAACTCTGACTGACAGTGGAAATCTTTGGGGGCAAGAACTCAATGAAACGATAGCTCGAAGAGATAGAACAAGAGCAGAAGCACATGCCCTTTTTAATCAATCTGAAAGACATTTCAGAGAAGCAATCGCAAAAACAGACAATGAACGAATCAGAAATGACATAAATCAAAGAATACAGGCAAACCAGCAGTATGTCAATATGACGAGACCTGATTTCTTCAATGATTGATTTATGAATTTAGAAATGTATTTTTTTCGTTATTTTTTTATTGTAAAAAAGATAGATTTTATTTATGTTTACGAACAATAAAAAAAAAAAATAAAAAAAATATATGGATTTTACTTTTTTGATTGACAAAAATACTATGTTGAATTTTTTTGTTTCGTAGTAGAAAAAAACTGAAAAAATTTGTATAGTATATTAGAGAATTTAGTTGTTTTTTGTGGTTTTTTTTCTTTAGTAGAGCCATTTAAAATGGTGAAAGAGAATTTCCTACAATCTTTATACGACTAATGGAACGGAGGTAGAGTATATGTCGCAGACATTTGAGATTACTATTGACGGAAAGGTAGTTACCGTAGATAGTTCTATGACAATTTTAGAAGCAGCTAAAAAAGTCAATATTTATATTCCAGCGTTGTGCTATCATCCTGATTTACCCCCAACATCAAGCTGTGGAGTTTGTGTGGTAGATATCAAAGGTCAAGCTCAGCCTAAACGAGCTTGTTCCGCGCCGGTATCACCTGGTATGGTTATCAGCACTAATACAAGGGAGCTTCGTGAATACCGTAAGACTATTTTAAAACTGTTATTAAGCAATCATGATGTTACCTGTCCAACTTGTAGTGCCAATGAAAAATGTGAACTTCAAAAAATAGTCAACAACATGGACATCCGCACTAGTCACCTTCAATCTGTCTTAAAAATGGCTCCCCTTGATGATTCAAGCTATGTAATTCATCGAGATCCAAACAAATGTATATCCTGTGGAAGATGCATCATTGTATGTAACGAAAATCAGTCGGTATATGCACTTGCTTTTGTCAACAGAGGTTTTGGAGGATCAGTGGAAACCGCTTTTATGAAAGGTTTAGACCATTCACCTTGCGTAAATTGTGGTCAGTGTATAATATACTGCCCAACCGGCGCATTGAGCGAAAAAACTGATATTGATGATGTATGGAAGGCAATACTCGACCCTGACAAACATGTGATTGTACAAGAAGCTCCATCAATCAGAGTATCTTTATCTGATGAGTTCGGATTAGAACTAGGTGAATTGACGACTGAAAAGATGTATGCTGCTTTGAAAACAATAGGTTTTGATGCAATCATGGACACGAATTTTACAGCTGATGTAACAATAATGGAAGAGGGAACAGAGCTCGTTGAAAAACTGAAATCGGGAAATAAGCAACCCGTAATAACATCATGTTCTCCTGGTTGGGTAAAATTCATTGAGACATATTATCCTGATTTATTAGGATGTTTATCAACTTCGAAATCCCCCATGTCTATATTTGGAGTATTATCAAAGACATATTATGCGAAAGAAAAAAATATAGACCCTGCGAAAATAGTTTCTGTAGCTATAATGCCTTGTACAGCCAAAAAATTTGAAGCAAGAAGACCAGAAATGTCTGATTCTGGTTTTCAAGACACAGATTATGTCCTCACAACTCGCGAGTTGCTTCGAATGATAAAGGAAGTCGGGATAGATTTTAAAAATTTAGAACCTGCGCAACCAGATTCTGGTATGAGTTTTTATACTGGTGCTGGAACAATATTTGGCACGACTGGCGGAGTAATGGAAGCCGCCCTCAGAACTGCCTATAAACTTGTGACAGGAACAGAACTAGAAAATGTCGATATCAAAGAAGTTCGAGGCTTTGAAGGAATCAAAGAAGCTGAGATCGAAATGCCAGGCTTTGGGAAATTGAAAGTTGCAGTTGTTCATGGATTGGGCAACGCACGCAAACTGATGGACAAAGTCCGTAAACAAATCAAAGAGACTGGTCAGTCAGAGTACAATTTCATAGAAGTTATGGCATGTCCGGGGGGCTGCGTAGGCGGCGGTGGACAGCCATATGGCAATGATCTAGCAAAAAGGGCAAAGCGAGCAGCTGGACTTTATGCTGACGACAAAAAATGTAAATATAGAAAGTCTCACGAGAACCCTGAAGTAATAAAGGTTTACAAAGACTTTTTAGGAAAACCTAATCATGACCTAGCCCATAAACTCTTACACACCGTTTATTTTAAACGGTCACAGATTGATGGAAAGGTTATTGAAAAGGTAACCAATAAATAAAAAACTTTAAGTATTAAAAATACTTTGAGATAAAAAAAATATAGGAGGAACAAATGAAAAGATTTATTATCTTATTCGTTCTTTTAGTTTTTGTAGCTTCATTCGCGATAGCGCAGGAGTTTACAAATAAAGTGGAGTTTTTACGGTATCATATCAACCCTACCACACTATCCTCACAGGTATCAATCTACGACTACATGAATGCTGGATATAATGGATTTCCAATAAGGATCCATGGAGACAACATTCAAGATGGAGGAATTTATTTCACCTTTATGATGCAGCCACAAGGCTTAGAAAGAAAACAGTATTTCGCATGGGTAGGACTTAACACCCAAGAAAGTATGATTGAGGCACAACGGTTAAATGATCGTCAAGGCCAACATCGCGAAGGGTTCGGATCAGTTGGGATAGATCCAATAACAGGAAATGCAATTTTCGCTTGGCATTCAGTACCAATCACACATGAGCCCAACCAACAAGATGTATTGAACACTTATTTTGATTGGGATGACTTCAGAGTTGGCATAGGTGGAGGTCATATTTTACAAAATGTAAGCGAATTTGTATCTGACAACATAAGTAGGGATCCTAGCTTAAAGCATGAATTTATATGGCCGAATGTTTATATAGGGCCATCACCTATTGCAAATAAAAGCAGAGTTTATATTTTCATGAAGAGTTCTGCTGGGTCACATCAAGTAAATCCAAGATTTACTGGAGGGTTTACAGAGTCATCATCAACTTTGATAGCGATAGCAGATTTAGGTTGGGATGATTGGGATAAAGAAATAGTATGGACTGAGCGGTATATTGATTACCTTGAAGCTATGCATTGGTGGAATCCGATAGATCATGGACACGAAGAAGGCACCTCTGCTCGTGCATTTTTAGCGTACGGAGTAGCCCCAGCAGGCCCATATGCAGGTTATGTAGCTCTAGCAGGACAGGTAGAGGGCGAATATTGGACATGGAGCGACTGGACTGATATCGGACCACATAATCACATTGTGTTATTAAGCGATGACTTTGGTGAGACTTTTGTACCACACGGCTTTCTAATCGAACAAAGAGAGGAACCGGGTTGGGTGCCGCAGTTAGATCCAGAGTGGTTAGCTATTTTACCAGCAGATGAAAGAACATTTCTTCTAAATGGCTACAATAGCTGGGTTGCTGATACTGACCAGTGGACATTTGAACCAATAACGATGAACAATAAGACAGTTATTTTTGATGAACATGGGTCTGTCCATTTCCCATCCCTATATAGAATGGTAGTATCCTCTGATGGAGGCTGGTGGCCTGAGAGTATAACAGCCCAAATTTTTGCCTTTAATGTTCATACAAAGGTAGTAACGGTGACCCATTTGGATCCTCAATTACCAATAGATATGCCACATTCAATCCCTTGGTCATTTGACTTAGATGATGATGGTTATATAGATTGGAATTATTATCCTGATGGAACGACACCAATGCGTTTTCCTTTCTTCATACCACAATTTTATCAGGACACTCGTGCCGAAGGTAATGTATGGTTTATCTACAATCAAATGCGAATGACTGAAAGTAACAGAGGTCGTATGGCGATAATGTGGCTTGATTCTACAAAAGCTCATTTCCATGATATCGATTCAGATTGGTATCCAGAATATCGTGATACACCTGAAATAATGATATCTTTCACAGGAGATCATGGTAAAACCTGGTCTGACCCATTTAGGATGCATTATAATGAACCTATAGGTAGCCAACTTTCAGTTTCCCCTTCCAATAGATATTCATCTTTTGTGTATCCTGCAGACCGATTGATAGTAGTAGACAGAACCACAGTTCGTCTATACTTCATGTATAATGACGATTTGAGTTATGGTAGTGGGGACCCTCACAATCATGGGCTAAGAAATGGAACAGCAATGAGATACACAGCAATGGACTTTGATATAAGTGGATTACACAGAGATGATGACTCAACAGCCCCTATCGCTCAATCAATGCTCTCACAAAACTTCCCGAATCCTTTCAATCCTTCAACTACAATCAGCTTTAACAATCCAGTTGCTGGAAATGTTAAACTAAATGTTTACAATGTCAGAGGACAATTTGTGAAAACTCTAGTTGACACAAATATGACTTCTGGACAACATAGTGTTGAATGGAATGGAATGGATAGCAACAATAGAAGTGTAGCAAGTGGAATTTATTTCTATAGACTCGAAGCGAATGGATTAACAGAAACTCGCAGAATGGTTTTGATGAAATAAATAATCAAAAGATTCAAATCTTTTTAATAAATAGGGAGTTTCAACTCCCTATTTTTTTTGTGTGCCCGACATGAACATCAGCTTGATGGTGTAAGTCCATTACAGGCTTGGTAGTAGGAACTGTTAGCTTAAGACAAGGGTGTCCATCGTGAGATGGAATCTGAAGGA
>WRLO01000019.1 GCA_009777575.1 Candidatus Cloacimonadota bacterium | reverse complement strand
CGGTGACATCATCTTGGATGATGGTGTAGAATTCCTCATCATGAACCCAGTTGTGAAACTCATCACCAGATTGAAATGCAGATATCTGCACCATATCAGGTTGAGTCAATAAAGTGGGAATATTTTCCAGCCATGCGGAATTCAATTTTACCAATATTAAGCTCATTATTATCACAAAAAATAAATTTTTCTTTATGATAATATCAATTTTTATTTTCTGTAGCACTTTTATCCTCCATATTTTCATCTCTTTTTCTATTGCCTACCAATGACAGTATGTCTTGTAAAATGCTCAAATCCATCTGTATGAGGCAAAATATCTGTTCCATCACCATATTTCAATTCATGGTCAGTGTAACTTCTTCCCGTTGCCCAAGGATTTGCTAAATCTGGTGGGACTCCTGATTCCTCATTTCCATATATAATACCACCATACATAATAAACTTCACACTATACTTAGTACGAAAATTGTTATCAACATTACTGATATTGACTTCTTCTGTTGTGGAAAAAAAACCAACTGTTGAACTAACACCACATCCTCCCCTATTCCCTGAGATTGTTCCACCATACATAAAAAATGCTCCACCATCTCGAATACCAACACCTGCAGCAATTCCTCCGAAATTGTTTGAAATCTCACCTCCAAACATCGTAAAACTGCTGTTTTCTACGATGTAGACTCCTCCAATAAAACCTATGGAATTTGTTTCGTTTCCAGATATAATCCCATCATACATAATGAAAGTGCTATTTTTAGAGATATATATTCCAGCGCCTCGTTGCGGTTGATGCGTCCATTCTAGTATCCTATTATTTGAAACAGAGCCACCATGCATGATAAAGGTAGAATTATTAGTAACTCTTACACCTACACCAAAACCTGTAGAGTTTGAATTTTCTGAAATAATTCCATCATACATAATCAATGTTCCATTATTTATGACTTCTACTCCACCAGCGCCGCTGTTTTTTATAGATGTATCACCTCTCATCGTGAAAACAGCTCCCTCACCTTGTACTACAACAACGCGAGAAGGAGAAGAATCTTTATAATCAAAAGTAATATCTATGATAGAAATATTTTGATGAGGTCCTATAAAAAGCACAGAACCTGTCGAATTTGGTCTCAATGTACGTTTGCCAGAAATGGATATATAAAGATCTGTCCCTCGACCAAAAGTAGGACCATGAACAGAGTCGGGATATACTCCTGGTATAGAAAAATCATCTATAACATTTATTTCATAGTATTTATTATTTCCATTACCTTTGATAAAGTCTACGACTTCCATCCATTGCTCTGTGTTCTCTACAGTAAAAACAATGATTTCTGGCTCATAAAAAACAATGACTTCGCAAGTAGCTGTAAAACCACCTTCTTCAGAAATAACGGTAATGATAGTCTCTCCCTCAGAAACAGCAGAAATGATACCATCTACTGACACAAAAGCGACATTTTCATCAGAGCTAGTCCAGAGGACATTTTGATTTGTAGCATTTTCGGGTTCTATAGTGGCTATAAGAGTTTCAGACCCACCTATTTCGAGAGTGAGTGATGAATGATTGAGAGAAATACCTGTGACAGGTATTTCAAGAGCTGATACTATTATTTCACAGGTAGCAGTGAATCCGCCTTCCATAGTAATGACAGTGATGATAGTAATCCCCACCGAAACAGCAGAAATCACACCATCATCTGATACAAAAGCGACATTTTCATCAGAGCTAGTCCAGATGACATCTTGATTCGTGGCATTTTCTGGCTCTATGGTAGCTGTCAAAGTCTCAGAATCTCCGACTTTGAGTGAAAGAAATGAGTGATCAAGTCTCACACCAGTAACAGGCACTTCTATAGGTCTGACTGTCACCTCGCAAGAAACTTTTATTTTTTCTTCGGGTATGGAAATATAAATAATTACTTCCCCATAAGAGACACCAGTAATCATACCATCATCAGATACAGTAGCTATTTCATCATCCTCACTTGCCCAAATCAGCTCTTGATTCGTAGCGTTTTCAGGAGAGACTGTAACTACAAGTTTTCTGGTCTCTCCAACCTCAAGTGAAATCTGAGTGTTTGATAAAATAATATTTTCTACAGGAATGTGTAGAATGACAGGATTGCTGTCTTTGCAATTCAGAAAAACTGTAAGTATCGCTATCAGTAGCAGATACATTACACAAAGGCTCTTTTTTGAGGTATTAATAGTCATTTTTTCCTCCTAAAATTTAACCACAGAGAACACTGAGAAACACAGAGATTGTAGTGGCTGAGCTTGCCTCAGATCTTTGAATATGGACAGAGGCAAGCTCAGGCACTACCGAATGAAATCGGAGATTTCTGCTACGGGGCGGAACGCATACATGCGTTCCCTACGAAGGTAATTAATTATTTGATCATAAAAAAAAATGGTGGTTAGACCCAGACTTGAACTGGGGACACAAGGCTTTTCAGGCCTCTGCTCTACCGACTGAGCTATCCAACCACACATAAATTAAAAAATTATTGAGTCATTTTAAATCAAAAAATGACTATTTGAACAAAAAAAACCAACATAGTTTTTTTGTCAACAAAAAAATTAAAATTCATATTGACATTTTTATTTCAGAAGGACTATTCTCCTTAATTCATAATGGTTTACAGTTCGAAAAGAAATTAAATAAATTCCTGAAGATTGTTCTGCTGCGTTCCAAGTTACATGATTTTGTCCTCTTGGGAATCTATTATTAGTTAATAGCTCAATGAACTGTCCTCTTAGGTTGTAGACAGCGATTTCGACATCGTCCTCTTCAGCGAGAGTGAAAATAATCGTTGTTTCTGGATTGAAAGGATTTGGGAAGTTCCCGATGAGTTTGTCAGTATAACCAATACTATTTTCATCGTTATCAGAAACAGTAGTAGTGACATGCCATTCCCTATTTAAAGTATAAATATCTCTTGATACTTCGACTCTGATTTTGGGATTATAGACATTGAAAGTATACCTAAAAATCCCGTTATTATGAAACTGTGGAACATCATTTACAAACCATTCATAACTGATGTCTTCTTGATCAAGAAGATTGACAAAAAACTCGATAGTAGACAATAACGGATATACTACTTCTCCATAAGGTTGATTTTCAGGATAATCTGGATACCAATTTTCAATATAAGGAGGGTGGACATTTGAGAAAACTTCTATTCTCATGGTTCCGGTAGCTATATTGGGAGTTGATTGAAATTGGATTCCATTATTTCGATTTCTATTCTGAATTACCTCAACGGGTGTAATGAAATCGGAGATTTCTGATACAGGGCGGAACGCATACATGCGTTCCCTACGAATGAAATCGGAGATTTCTGCTACGGAAGAGTTTTTACGAGAAAGCAGATCAGACCTTATACTGCTAATAGGTTCTGGTTCATATCTGACTACAATATCTATTTCTTCTACCCCAGTCCAGTTTTCAAAAGGAAGGATCGTTAATAAATGACCATTTACTGTTAAATGCAAGTTCACAGGTTCATTTAAGTAATAAACAAGATATGTATGCTCACCAGCGACGCTATCAACGATATGATTGAGGACATTTAAAGTATAGCTCTGATTTGGTAGTAGATTAAGAACAGCAGGTAGGGAAAGGGTTATATTATGGCTTATTTCATATAAAGCACTGCTATCAGGGCTAGGGTTGAAATTTTCTCTTGCCGCTATTGCTCTGAGTATAGTGTTTTTATTGATAAATACTGGGTCAGTATAAATAGGACTATAGATAGTAGGAGTGCTTCCATTTGTAGTATAGTGAATAGTAGTTTCTGGATCAGCAGAAATAACCACATTCAAAGCCTCGAAATAATGCCCAGTTTGATGTGAAAATGTTGGTTGATTTAAGGTTCCAGTAACAATAAATAATCCCTCAGAAATGGGAGAAGGATCGTGGGTAGGATCTCGGAAAGCTCTCGCTTTGATATAAACACTTGAATTGAAACTAACTTGAATAGGTTGAGTATATATAAACGAAGATTGGGTTGGTGTCGAATTATCTACAGTATAGTAAATTTGGGCATCTTCTGTAATGGTAGACAAAGCTATAGAAATAGGTTGTGAATAAGTCCCCGGTGGAATAGAGAAAGTAACCTCAGCGCAGATAGCTCTACCATGCAAATTTTGTGTTACATGGCTATTTATACCTTGTATATTAATGCTTTCTGGGAAATTGTAATAAGGTTTTTCTGCCTGAATATTCAAAGTAGAATGAATATCAAATTCCAAAGAAAAATGTCCATCTATACCAGTGATGACTTCCTTATCGCTCAAAGTATCAAATACTCTTACATCAGGGATAGGTATATTGTTATTCAGAGCATATCCTGAGACAGTATATTGAATAGGAGTTGCGATAAAAACGAGGAAATTAACAGGAGAAATCACAGAATCTTCGATATGATTGGGAGGATCAAAGGTGTGATCATCGTGTATCAAAGTGATATGTAAACCATCTCCATGATAAACAATGAATTCAAAGCGACCTAAAGCGTTTGTCATGTCGACAGTATTTCCAAAGTTTTGGATGATAACTCCTTGGAAAGGCTGACTATTTTTTAAAACTTCACCTCTGACAAAATAAGTGATATGTTCTGCAGAAAAATCTTGATTTAAATAATCTCCATCTACATAATCTATTTCAATGCTTGTGGGGGTGAAATTGTATCCTATAAAAAAAGGTGTAATTGTAAGAGAGCTACCCTCGAAGATACTTTGAGAATACATACCCAAAGCATTGGTATAAACTTCATCGGTATTTATCTGGACAAGGACATTTTCCATTGGTTCATTTGTTTCAGAGTTTATAATGGTTCCTGAAAGGATATAAATTTCAGGTTCTCTTGATTGAAATGTCACAGTTTGAGGTAAAATCACATTTAAAACCAGTTGTTCAGTCACATCAAATATATGAGGGTGAAAATTTGCAATGGAGACAGTATAATTTTCATCATAATTTGCCTGAAAACTAAAATTACCACTACTATTAGTGTTTCCAAAACCTGTATGACCACTCGAAGTAGATACATAAGTGACATTAACCCCAGCTATAGGAGCATCATTGTAATCTTTAATATGGGCTAAGACTTGTAATGTCTCAATATCAGCAATGAAATTTTGGTTTGAATGATTGTTTGAGATATTATTTATAGTTATACTTTGAGGAGTAAAGGTAAAACCTTCACGAACAGGAAGCAGAGAAAGACTTGTCCCGTAAGGGATGTTTTGCACTATATAATCACCATTAGGTGCAGTAAATACAGGAGCAGTATCAAAGCCGGGCGTGGTGATGTTTACAGCATGGAATCCGACACCTTCATAGAAAACTGAGCCTGTGATATTGAAAGTTTGTATAAAGGCATTGAGTATGTAATTTAGTGGTGTATTACTGTCGAGTCCATATAAACTAACATTCGGAGGATTAAATGTATGCCCCGGTTTTGATGGTTCAAAAAAGATTGTTTTATCCGTTTCTTCCAGAATGATAGAGGCAATTCCTTGAATATCGGTGATAATTTCACCAGACATACCATTTTCTATTTGATAAAAAATAGGTATTTCAGGTAGAGGATTTCCTTGATGAAAGACTTGAAAAGACAGATTGAATGACTCTCTCTCCCTAGTTTGAAAAGTAAAGATTTGAGAATGATTTATAGGTCCTGTAGAGATAAGAGACTCAATAAATAAATGATCTCCGACATTTGAGATGGAGATAGTGTAGTTTTCTGCTTGCCAAGCATTTAGGTAAAACTCACCTAAAGGATTGGTAATACCAATACCAGTATGGTTATCTGGAGCGGACATAAAATTGATTTGAATACCAGAGATAGGATTGTTGTTATAATCTATAGTTCTGATAGTAATTGGTATTATATCCCTAAGAGCTACGAAAATTTCATAGATAAAATTTTGAGTGACATAGTTAAAATGCCTTTCTATAGGGTGAAAAGTAAAACCATCTCTTTCTGGATAAAGAGTAACATTGCTTCCATGCTGAATGCCAGAGATTATATAAAATCCGTCTGCATCTGTAAAGACAGGATTTGTTTGGATATCAGTTCGATGTATTTGCACATTGGGGAGAGCTACTTCATCAGTATGCAAAAGAACATAACCAGAGATAGAAAATGTTTCGACAGTTGTGTCAAAACGACGGTAAATTGGATTAGGAGGATCATCTAAACTATGTAAACCATTAAAAACTACAGAAGGAGGCTCGAAAAAATAACCAGATTTTACTGGGATAAAGGTGACTGTATCATTTGTCTCTTCAAGGCTTATCATGGCAATTCCGTCTATATCAGTAGTGATAGAGCCTGATGCACCATTCTGAATTTGGTAGAATATTTCTGCATCCGGAAATGGAGAGTTATCATCAAAAACAGTAAACACAATGGGAATAAACTTTCTTTGACTTGTTTGAAAATTAAAAGTTGCAGGAGTCGTCAAAATATTTGTAATTACACTTGGTTCACTGAAATAATGCTCTTGAGTGCTTGTTACTGAAATAGTATAAGTATCTCCATAAATAGCATCAAAAATATATACCCCATTGATAGTATACCCAGAACCAGAATGATTATTCTGATTTGAGCTATAATTGACTACAATACCTGAAATGAATTGGTTGTGCATGTCTCTGGTAACAATTGTCACAGGAACAGGTATAGAGCTGGCAGCAAAGTTTTGACTAAAGATATCGGCTGAGATAGATGATACTGTTATATTTTCTGGTGTAAAACTAAAACCCGGTCTTGAGGGAGATATAGTGAGAGAAGTCCCAAAAGGAACATCGGGGATGGTGTAGCTACCATTGGGAGCTGTCATTATCTGTGTAACAGGAGTATAACCTAAAGTTTGTATCAAGACACTGGAAAGCCCAAAAGTATCCATAGTGACGATACCAGATATGTCAAAAGTATGGATTATTGCCGTAAAACCTTGATTTGTATTAGTGGAGTTGTTTATTCCATTTAAGGTAATATGAGTTGGGTCAAAATCATAACCTACCATAAAAGGAGTAAATGTGACCTGATTAGTGGTTTCTACAAGAGATATAATCGCTACCCCATTAGCTCCAGTAGTGGCAGAGCCAGAGCCTCCGTTTTCTATTTGATAGCTTATATTGACACCAGCTAAAGGATTACCTTGACTGAGTATTGTAAAATTAAGAGAAATTGTTTCAACTTCTACTGAGGTAAACTCTATTGTTGTAGGACCAATAATAAACGGAGTAGTTTTAGAGATAGGGTCAAATAAATGTGCTCCTAAATTTGATAAAGTGATAATATAGGACTCACCACGATTGCCCATGAAAGTATATTCTCCATTACTAAGAGTATTCCCCTGACCAGAGTGATTGGATTGCTGCGAAGAATAAGACACTGTTATGTTCTGAATGGGGGCATTATTAAACTCTCTTGTGATAACGGTGACAGGTGCAGGTTGACCTTGAGCAGTGAAATTTTGACCGGTCAAACTGCTTGTGATGTTGCTTAATGGTATATTATTGGGTGAAAAAGTAAATCCTGCCATTGTAGGAGTGATAGTAATATTACTTCCATAAGGGACATCAGGTATTAAATAGTTTCCCATGGCATTTGTTATCACGGGAGATACCATCAATCCAGTTATATTTATGTCTACTCCCGGTAAACCTGTCCCATTTAAAGATACATATCCAGAAACTGTATATGAGGGAACTATAGCAGCTATAGTCCAATTCTTTACAGTTGATTCATTTATGCCTTGTAAAACAATTTGATCAGGAATAAAAGTATGCCCTAGCTTTGAAGGTGTAAAAGTGACATGATTGGGAGTTCCATCAAGACCTATAGTGGCAACACCGTTATCATTTGTAGTGATCATACCAGAGCCACCACTAACAATTTGCCAAAAAATATTTACCTCAGAGACAGGAGTAGTTTGATTTGCCATGACCGTAAAGGTGAGTTGAAAAAGAGGAATTTCCATACCCAAAAAATCGCCAGCAGTAATATCTGCGGTTATATTTGAGAATGTGAGACTGCTGGGATCGAAGATAAAACCTGGGCTTTGAGGTGTAATAGTGTGAGTTGAACCATGTTCCGTTGTAAAACTATACTCTCCTTGTGAGTTCGTCGTAGCTATAACCGTTTGTCCAGAAAAGATTTCTACTCCTACCATTGGATTGCCTTCGTATGTGATTGTTCCGCTTACATCATAAGTAAGTATTTGGGAAGAAAACTGAATAGTTTGGTTTGCCATAATATTTGATAAAGTGCGAGATTGAGGTAAAAATAAATATCCTTCTTTTTCTGGTGTAAAGGTAATAGTGTCACCGGGTAAAATATTGGTGACACTAAATGAATTGGTAGGGAAATATAGACTACTGTCTCCAGACAAATTGCTCTGTATATGAATATAAAAATCCGATACATCCAAAGTGCCTGAAACTGTAATATAATTTGGAGTAGCTTGGAAATCTCTGACTTCATTTTGAGAAATAAAACTTATTGTATAAGAAGGAGGGGTAAAAGTCCAACCCGGTTTGCTCGGAGTCAGAGTAACTCCACTATTTTGAGCTACTGGAAATGAATAAAAACCATTTTGATCTGTAGTTGTTGGACCTATAATTACTCCAGAGACGGGAGTGTTTCCGTAACGGATATGTCCGGAAACCGTGACTGTGGGTAACGATGTTGCGATAAAGTTTTGAGTGACTGATTGAGATAAATAGTCTATAGACTTGTTGGGAGGATTAAATTCGTGTTCTAAAGAATGAGGCATGTAGAGCATATTAGTTCCTACAGGAAGATTGGGTATCGCATAATATCCGTCATTATTTGTAGTCAATGAGCTGAAAAGCGAGCCGTTGTAAAGAGGTACAATGCTATCAAAATAAATGTTTACACCAGGTACTGGTTGGGTAAGATTTTCCTCTCTGACAATTCTACCTGAAACAGTCAGACTGGAACCGGTGAAATTTATAGTTATTGGATTATTAGAGCTACCAATCGTCTGGGTTTGAAGATTCACTATATAAGTGTATGTGGTTGTCAACACTATTTGTTCTAGTTGCCTCCACAAATAAAATTCTAAAGTTTCACCTGATAATATAGTCTGAATTAAAGACCCAGCGGATACTCCCACATTACCACCACCTAATGGAAACAAGGGGTTGTTACCACGGACATCATCTCCCACAAAGGTAATTAAACGATCACCTTGTCTTGCCGGAAGATTATCTACGGTTACATAACTATGCATCGCTAACCCTGATCCCATGTGGGTAGCTATAGGCATGAAGGGATTATCGATGTTTGCACTTAAACTCGCAAACAATACTAACAATAAGGCACATAATAAAACATTATTTTTTTTCATAATAACTCCTTTTTTATATGTGGTTAGGCTTATAACCAAAAGCCTCCACTATCATTATCGACTTTAAATTCGTTTTTTTTAGAAAAATATTCATAATTCACATTTTCCTATTTTTCATTTTATATACCATGGCGAGTATTTCAGCCACAGCTGCATAAAACTGAACATCTATCTCTCTGCCCACTTTGCAACTCTCATAAAGTAGTCTTGCTAGTGGTTTATCTTCTACTATGGGAATATCATGCTCTTTAGCAAGCTCTTTGATTTTTTCAGCTACAAGTCTTTTTCCTTTTGCTACTGCTATTGGAGCTTCGCTTGCGGTCTGGTCATACTTTATAGCTATTGCTAGGTGGATCGGATTAGTGATGACCACATCAGCTTGGGGGACTTCTTGCATCATTCTTTTCATTGATTCTTCCATCATTAGAGTCAATATCTTTCTACGAACTTGCGGGTCACCTTCCATTTGTTTAAATTCGTCTTTAACTTGAGATTTAGTCATTTTTAGTTTTTGATTATGGGTAAATTTTGACCACACAAGGTCTAAAGTGGCGAACAACAAATAAAAAATCATCAGAGTGATAAGAACACGCATAACCATATTTACCAAAAACATGTAAACACCAACGACTTCAAGATTTACCAGTCCCAATATATCAAAGATAAATTTTCTTATTACTATCCAGGTTATCAAAACGAGTATTGCCAGCTTTACCAATCCTTTGACAAGCCTTTTTATACCTTCTACAGAAAAGATTTCTTTGAGCCCTTTAAGCTCAAAAATATCGAATTTAGGTTTTATACCCTCAAATGTTATCAACCATCCTATCTGTAATATCATTGAAATAAAACCACCCAGTATAAATAAAAACCCTATTGGCAACAATATCGCCCAAAAATACAAAAAATACCTTATATAAATGTTTTGTAGATTCAAAGAAGTGATACTCGTATCAAGATTTTGAAAAGCATAACCAAGCGAATTGGTAAAAATCCGAATTATAAATGGCCCACCGACAGTCAAAATTAAGACAAACATTAAAAGAAAGAAACCCGTGTCTACTTCAGAGCTTCGAGCTACATTGCCTTTCTCCCTTGCTTCTTTCAACCTTTTCGCGGTAGGTTCTTCTGTCTTTTCACCTTGATCGTCATCTGCCATTCTGACCTCTTAGCTCATATCATCCTTTATATCTTGTTTTTACATATTGTAAATGTTTTTTATATCCTTCATTCTGCGGTGCGAGTAGAACAGATTTTTCAAAAAGTAACAACATTTCTTGGCGAGTTTGTTCTAATTTATCCTTTGTAAATGTCATTCCAGATGAATCTGGAGATTTTTTATTTCTTTTTAAAATATGAATTAAGATAGTGCCAGCAAAAAAATAATAAGCTGCATTTTGTTCGTCAAGGTCAATGGCTAACTTAATAGATTGAAAGGCTGATTCAAAATCTTTGTTATCGTAAAAATCAATAGCTTTAAAAAAAGATTCTTTGGCAGTAGCATATTTTTCTCTTAATACAGGGTCATCTACCAGCGTTATCAAATCTTTTATGTATTGATTTGTATTGTTGTTATTTTTTAAATAATTAACTAACCTGTCTGCCTTTTCCCATTCTCGGACTACTAAATAACATTCTATCAAGGTTGCTGAAACTAAAATATTGTCTGCTTGAAGATCAATGATTTTTTCTAAATAACCAATAGCCTCAATATGCCTATTCAATGCTATTAAACAGACCGAAAAATAAAAATAGTTTTCAATAGAATCATCCAATAACAAGGCTTTTTCAAAATTTAGAATAGCCTTTTTGTATAACCCTTGACTCAAATACTTCATACCTTTTTTTTGATGATATTTCAAAGAAAAATTATTCTTGATATTTTCTATCATACTCAACTCCTCTTATTTGGAACGATATTTTTTTAGACCTTGTGAGGTCATCCATTAGCGTCACCCTCTGTTCGTAGCGGCAATCTCCGTGTCAATTTATCCTTAAATATTTCGTAGGAATTATGGCTTGGTAGAAAAAGGATGACCTGAGATATTACTATCCCGTAGGAGTCCACTCCGAAAAGTATATTTTCATAAAATCATACCTTACGCACACCGAAGGTGTGTGGCTCTTTATAGAAAAACATGCAACCAACAACATCCACCCCGAAGGGGTGGAACTCTGTGATACAATCATTTAGTCCCACCCCTTCGGGGTGGGAGATGTGGTGGTAATCGTTTTCTATAAAGAGTCACATCTCTCCGAGATGTGCAAGGAATATCAATAATTAATTAAAAACCGACTTTTCGGAGTGGACTCCGTAGGGATGCAACCAATCAATTGGCACATTTTGTAGTATTCCTACCGGATGAAGCCTGGTGCTTATATCCCTATCTACATATCTATCAACCTCTAAAATAAGACCTTTCGGACTGCACTCATATACGAGTATTACATTTCTTCATCATCGTCATCAATATCTTCATATTCAAATTCAAGATCTTCATCATTCAGATCATCTTGATATTCTTCGTAGTCTTCTAAGTCCTCATCTAAAAGTTCACCATCGTTGTCATAATAGTCATTATCATTGTCGTCATCATAATAATTGCTGTTTCTTTTCTCCTCAGCAATTTTTTGAAAGAGTTCTTCGATTTTTTCAACTCTCTCATTTGTTTTATCGTATTCATATACGATATCAGGAATTGTTCTCATGATTCTTGCTCCCGCTATTTGTTTTTTTAAAAAACCAGAACTTCTGGTCAAAAGCTCGACTATTTCAGCGTCTGTTAATTTTTTGTCAAATTCAGCGAAGTATATCTTCATTTTTTTTAGATCTCTGGTCATTTTGATCTTCGTGATTTTCAATCCAGATAATCGAGGGTCAGAGATATCACCTTGAAACACTGAACTAATAATTTTCAGCATTTCTTTTTGCAATCTTGCTAGTCTTACATCTTTCATTTTTACCAACCTTTATCAAATAATAATTTATTCTTTTATTTTCAATAGCCCACCCTCTAGTCGCGCCAGCTTATCTACAGCTGTCTTTCCACTTCTTCGAGGATATAACTCTCAATTATATCGCCTTCTTTTATATCATTGTAATTTTTTATTGTGATACCGCAGTCTGTTCCAGATATGACCTCTTTAACATCATCTTGATAATGTTTCAAATTACCCAACTCTCCAGCAAATATTACTTTATCGTCTCGATAAAGTCTGACACTGCTTTTAGCTAGTATAAATCCTTTTTCAACTGAGCAACCGGCTATAGTGCCTATTTTTTTCATTTTAAAGATTTGTTTAACGAGGGCTTGTCCAAGTATTTTTTCTTTAAATTCTGGACTGAGCATACCTATCATTGCTTTTTTGATGTCATCTATAGCTTCAAAAATGATGTGATAATACTTGATTTCAACACCTGTATCATCGGCAAGTTTTTTTGCACGATTATTTGCACGGACATTGAATCCTATGATTATAGCATCTGATGCTGAAGCGAGGTTTACATCGGCTTCTATGATACCACCGACAGATTTTCTGATTATTGATATTTTTATTTCGTCACCTGAAAGTTTTTGAAGTGAGTCGCATACGGCTTCCATTGAGCCATCGACATCAGCTTTTATGATCAATCGAAGGTCAGTCATTTCATTTTGTTTGATTTTGGTAAATAAGTTTCTAAGATTTGTTTTTCCTAAATATTTTTCTCTTTCCTGCCTTATTTGCAATCTTTCACTACTTATTTGTCTTGCAATTTTTTCGCTTTCTACGACATTGAGTATATCGCCTGCTTTGGGAACATCATTTAATCCATAAACTACTGCTATATCTGCAGGATGAATGCTCATAAGTTCTAAGGTTAGTTCGTTTTCCATTTTTCTGACATGACCATGACAAGAACCTACTACTATGTTATCCCCTTTCTTTAGAACGCCTTCTTGAAGTAGAATTGTTGCTTTTGAACCCATTTTTGCGTTTTTTTCTGCTTCTAAAACGATTCCTTTGCCAGGTCCATTAAAGCGAGCTTTTAATTCTTTCATTTCGGCTGATAAAAGGATGATTTCTAAAAGCTCATCTATTCCGTCACCTTTAATTGCAGAACATTTTACCCAAGCTATTTGACCACCATAACCTTCTAAAAAAACATTTAATTCCAACAATGAAGCGATTGTTTTATCTACATTCGCGTCAGGAAGGTCTATCTTGTTGATTGCCACTACTAAGGTGACCCCAGCTGCTCTTGCGTGGTCTATAGCTTCTATAGTCTGAGGTTTTACTCCATCATTGGCAGCCACTACTATCACTGCAACATCCGTGATATTGGCTCCTCTTGCTCTCATAGCAGTAAATGCCTCATGACCGGGTGTATCTATGAAAGTTACTTTTTGTTCGTTGTGAATTGCCTGATATGCACCAATATGTTGGGTGATGCCTCCTGATTCCCCATGCGCAACTTTAGTATTGCGGATTCTATCCAAAATTGATGTTTTCCCATGATCTACATGACCCATTATCGTCACTACAGGTGGACGAGGTTTCTCATCTATGTGTTCGAGATCATCAATGACATCTTGTAATATTTCAGACCCAAATTCATCTTGAAAATGGATTTCTAAATCATATTCTGCACATATCAATTCCAAAGAATCTCTGTCAAGTCTTTGGTTGATAGAAACCATTTTTCCCATCTGGAAAAATCTTGTTATTATTTCTGAGGGTAAGACATCTATAATTTTTGCCAATTCAGAAACGGAGGTAAATTCACTGATCCGTATTTCATGGATTTCTTCTATATTGTCTTTTTTATCTTCTTTTTTGTATTTTTTTCTCTTTTTTGTACTTGCTAGGGTCAGTTTGATGTTTTTTTCAAGAGCTGCTTCATCAATTTCTATACTGCCTACTTCTTTCTTTTTTTTCTTTGTGTTTCTCAGTTTCGCTTGTATATGTTTACTTTTATCACCAAGCTCAACAACCCTAACCTTGTCTTTACCAAATTGTTTATCAAGAGAATCTTTAGCTTCAGGTTTAACTATCCCTGCTTTAGGAAACAATGGTTTGGGAGAATGTCTATCAGAAGATGAAGGCGATCTCATTGTGTTGAAATTTTCATTTCTATGCCTTGGTCGATTGTCAAAATTTCCACTTCTTTGCCCTTGTCTTTGATCGCGTGAGTCTGTTCTCGGCTGTCTATTGTCATTTCTGTCTGTTCGTTGGAATCTTCCATCAGGTCTGTCACCCCTGTTGTCGTGTCTTTTTTCCCTATTATCAGGTCTATCAGTTCTTTGAAATCTATTATCAGGCTTATCGCCTCTATTCTCATATCTTTTTTCCCTATTATCAGGTCTTTGCTCTCTGTTATCGGGTCTATCTGCTCTTTGAAACTTTCCATCAGGTCTGTCTGTTCTATGCTCTTTTCTCTTATCTTTATTCTCTGGTCTATCTGTTTTGTTTTCAGGTCGATCATGTCTATGTGGTTTACCATCATGTCTTTCATTTCTTTTATCAGGGTTCTTGTCTCTGTTATCGGGGCGAGGATTTCTTGTATCGTGTTTTTTGTTTTTTTGATCGTGAGAATGAAATCTATTATCTGGTTTATCAAGTCTTTGGAAACTATTATTTTGTTTATCATTTCTTGAGTCATGTCGTTGCCCTGAACGATTATCTCTGTTTTCATGTCTGTCTTTTCTTTGTTCCTTATGTTCAGGTCTATGTTCTCTCGTATCGTTTTTGTCTCTTCTTTGTTCCCTATTTTCAGGTCTTTGTTCTCTATTATCAGGACGATTATCTCGATTTTCAGGTCTATCTTTTTTATGATGCTTATGCTCGTGATAGTCTTTTCTCTCGTTATTTTTAGGATGATGTTTTCCTTGTTCTTTAAAAGATTTCGTAAAACCATCTTTACCACTATTGGGTTCTGGTCGTCTATCCCTAGTCTCCTTAATCTCAATTCCTGATTCGCTGTTTTCTGATTGGGTGGATATATTGGAAGCATTATCCTGTTTTGATACAGTCGTGTTTGTAAAGGGATTATCAACAATTTGTTCTTTAATCTCTTTTTCTTTTTTGTCTCTATTTCGAAGCTGTTCTTGTATCATGCGTCTCTCAGTTTCGAGTTTTTTAATTTGTTCAACTTCTTGTTTAAATTTTTGTCGAACTTTATCTGCCACATCATCATCAAGATATTTCATATGCGATTTTACTTCGATAGACATATCTTTCAAATGTTTCATTAGAGCAGCTGATGAAATTTTTAATTCCTTTGCTAAATCATGAACACGTAATGCCAAATTATCCCTCCATTTCTAATACTTTTATATGTGTTAATATACCATTTTTAAAGCTTTGATCAAGTATCCCTAAAATACCTGAATACCTACCTAAAATCTGAAAATAAAAATCTTTATTTCCCCAATGTATAACATCAATTTTCATATTTAATGCATGTTTTGTCATTGATTGGTAGTTGCTTTCACTTAAATCTTTAGCTAAAATCAACAAATAGACTTTTTTCTTTAATAACTTTCTTAATACAGAATCATATCCATAAACCAACTTATTTGCTTTAAAAGCAATCTGTAAAAGAGAAATCAATTTAGTCTCATTGTTGCTTGTTTTTTTTTCTTCAACTACCATTATCATTATTTCCTTCGAAATCAGATTTTATATATCTTAATTTTTTCTTCTTTGTCGCCCATTTTGGGAGACGGTTTAAACAATCAAAACTGTCTTTACAAAAATAATAACCATAAGAATGAATCTTGTGCTTAAGGTCGAAAACTATTTCTTCGTCTAATAAAACAAATCTACAAAGTGAAATAGTTTGAGCTTTTTTTTTACAGATTACGCAGGTTCGATTATTCATAAAACTAAGTTCTTTCGATTTGATTTATCCGAGTTTTCTGAATTTAATAAATCTCGTGAGAATCAAAAATGTTTTGATGATTCTTTTAGTTTTATTGCTATCTTTTCACCTATTCCATCTATATTTTTCATTTCATTTACTGTCGCTTTGTAAATGTCCTGAACAGATGTATAGCCATGTTCTTTCAAAATATCACCTATTTTCTGAGTGACGCCATCTAGTTCATTGACATGACTGGTTATTCGTCTTTCTTCTGAAATTTTATCCTCATACTCATCTTTGGTGTATATATCCAATTTATAATCAGTTAATTTAGCTGCTAATCTGACATTTTTGCCATTTTTGCCAATAGCATAATTTTTATTTTCTTCGGACACTATTATTCTGGCATATTTACCTTTTGCTGATAGATAGACTCTGTCTATCAAATCATTGCCAATAGAGTTGATGATCAAGGTTTCAGCCTCTTCAGACCATTCAATTATATCGATTACTTCACCATGTAATTCTTTTTTGATATGTTCCAATCGGATGGCTTTAGGTCCTAAACATGAGCCTACTGCGTCAACATCATCTTTAATTGCTTTCACTGCTACTTTGGTTCTTACTCCAGGGTCTCTGATAATTTTCTTTATTTCTATTTCACCATTTAATATCTCTGGAACTTCCAGCTCTATAAGTTTTTTCACAAATTCAGGATGTGCTCTTGATAAAATCACTATTAATTCTTGCCCTCTTTTCTTTACATTCAGGACAAAACATCTTATAAAGTCTCCGATTTTATAAAACTCATTTTCTATTTGTTCTTCGACTGGCAAAAGTCCATCTGCAAAGCCAATATCTACTGTATACCCATTTGTATCTACTTTTTTTACTTTTCCGTATACTATTTGATATTTTTGCTTTTCAAAATCAAACATTTTTCTTTCTTCTTCCAATCTTTTTATCTTTTGTGCTATTTCTAAACGAGCATTTTTTATTATTTTCGGTTCTAGGGTCTGGATGGATATCTCTACCTTTATCATATCTCCGATTTTGGCATGTCTATTATGCTCATAAACTGCTTCTTGTAAAGACATTTGACCGAGTGTCTCATCTTTATCTACCACCTCTTTTAAAAAACGGGCTGCGAGATAATTTTTATTATAATCTAAAACTATTTCTAGTTCATTTTCTATGCGTAGCTTTCGACTTAACACCATCGATAAACTTTCTTTAATGACTTTTTCTATTTTATCTTGATCCAATTGTTTTAAATTGGCAAGTTCTTTAATAATAGCGAGGATATTAGAACTCATTTGTTCTCCTTTTTTGCTGTGACATCTGCTATTTGCGGATTAATTGATTTATAGATAGTTTTCGCTTTTTTTATGTCACCATAAGAAATATGGTTCAATTCACCTTCATTTTCGATGGTAACATAGTCCTGATTAACTTCTTTAAGGATGCCAAAAATAGTTGAGTTATCACCATCATGAGAATTTGAATGAAGTGGAGTTGTTTTTTGGGCAATATTTTTTTCGTTCTTCATATCCAATTTCAATGAGACCCACTCATTTATTGCAGTCGCATAATGCTTTTTAAATTTCAAAGGTCTTTCTATACCCGGTGATGATACTTCAAGAGTAAAAGAACCTTCAATTATATTGTTATTATCGAGTATAGCATTCAATTCTTTGCTTACTTTGGTGCAATCAGTGATACTCACTCCATTGACCCTTGTGATGTAAACACAGAGAATTTTTCCATGCTGAGTATTGATGATTTTTATATCATAAAGACCAACACCGTGTTTACTGCAAACCTCTTTTGCTATGACTTCAAAATTTTCAAGCATATACATTCCTCTATTTAAAATTAAAACCACTTTATATTAAAGTGGTTTAGCGTTTTGGCATCTTTTTTTCCGCCTATTTTCACTTACAGTTGAACAATAAATTTAATTACTTATTTTTTGTCAAGACTTTTTTAAAAAAGGGGTTGTTTTTTATTTTTTTTGAGACCAATAAAGGATTTTATCAATAAAAAAAAAATGACTTTTTTTATTTATTGTTATTTTTTTTGAAAGTTATTCTAAGATCATCAAAGGTTACTATAATAAAGGTTATTTATACGTAGAGATAATAGTGTGGGTCGCCTCAAACAATATAAGTCCCGCATGGACGATACTTTAATTAACCGATTGCTTTAACTGTCGGTATCTTCGATAATGGATGATAGCCATAAAGAATAAGAGAGAGTTTACACCCCCTCTCATATTAAAACTCGTGAAATCCCCCCACATTTATGGGAAGGGGCAGGGGGAGGGTAAGTTTGAAGTTATGATAGTGACATGGAGATTGCTTCGTTAGAATAGCAAGAAGAGACCTCGCAACGACGGGATTGTTGATAATGACACGGAGATTGTTTCGGGGGGCAAAAATCCTATTTCAACAACACCATCCGCTTCACATCAGTGAAATCTCCGCTGACCATTCGATAAAAATATATCCCACTACCCACACTGCGACCATTTTCATCTGTGCCATTCCATTCTACACTATGAGAACCAGCTCCAAAATGTTCATTGGTCACGGTTTTCACTCTTTGACCTCTGATATTAAAGATGTCTATTGAGACAATAGAATCTGCCGCTAAATCAAAGGATATTGTTTTGATAGGATTGAAAGGATTGGGAAAATATGCATTCAATTGAGAAAATGAAGAATCAGCAAGTAACCTCAAAGTAGCCTCAAAGTAGCCTCAAAGAAAAAAAAAACTTGACAAAAAAAAAGACTATAATATAAATAAGTGGGATGGAACCCATAAAGGAGAAAAAATGGCAAAAAGAGTAAAGATGACAGATTTAGTCCAAAGTCAGTCAGGAAAGTCAGACAATGGCAAGTATGTATTCGTATCACTCACTACCTGATGACTAAAAATCTACCAGAAGTTATTTCATCGTTCATCTGTATTCGGTAGAAATACAAACCTGAGGCTACATCATGATTGTTTATATCTCTTCTATCCCAAACAAAGAGGGCTTTTCCATCATTTGATTGAAAATCACTCGACCTTCTGACCAGCTGCCCACGGATATTGTAGATACTAATCTCAGCCTCATTTTGTTCTACTTTGTAAGAAGAAGTAGATTGAGATAATATTGAAAAAATAACATCTCCTACTCTCGTGGGATTTGGATACACAAAACTACTCAACAGAGGAATTATTGTAAGATCAACATCATTTAAGGGCGGATTATCTGGATCCTCTGGGTCTTCTGGAGGTGGCATACTGCGTAAAAACGGATAACCATTATTAATTTCAGGGTCTATATCCCATATTTCCTCAAAATCCCAACCATTGTTTATGAATGTAGTTGCTTGATTCATTTCTGATGTTGTGACTCCAAAATTGTTTTCTACAACGCTATCTGGATCAAGATTCGAACCTACGGTCTGACGAATCTTTGTAGTCTCAATGTCCCAAAAATTGTTTGTAACATTCGATGGGCCAAACGGTTCGTCGACATATGACGATATTTGTCCTATTAAGTTACTCATGTTTAGATTGTTAGCATAGCTTGTGGCATAGCAGTATTTAATTTTTGAGTTATAATCACTTCCAACTAGTGAACCATACAAAAAAACTTCATTTTCAGCATGAACTATCCCATTGAAATAAGAGTTCATAAGATTTGACGCACCTAAACTGCCTACTAACCCTCCTATAGCTGAATATTCACAAATACTGATGTATATTGTTGCAGTAGAATAGCTGTTAGTCAAACTCGAGTCCTTAGCGCGACCTACTAAACCTCCAATAATGAGGTATTTTTCATTATCAGGATGATTTTCGCTGGATATTTGCCCAGAAGCAGAACAATTAATAATCCTGCTATCTATAGCTGTCCCAACTAATGTTCCTCTAACATGACTTAAAAGCCATAAAGGATCATTTATTATTGTGGCTATATGTATGTTTTCTAAGTGGACATTCATAATAGTAGCATTATAAATATTGCTAAATAACGCAAAGCTTACCGTTTTTTCTTCAGCAATGGATTCAGGAGCATTGATAAATAAATTGCTTATTTTGAAATGATTTCCATCATATCTGCCAACAAATGACCATTTGTAGGTGCCAACCGAAAACATGGGGAAATATCCTATCGGAGTGAAACCGCGCCCGTTGTTCCAGTGTATGGTCTCAGAGGCTTCTATATCTGCTGTTTGAAGAAAAAAGTATCCCGTTCTATTCATACCCCATCCAATATCCCAAACGGCTGGTGTTTCAGACAGCCACCTCAGATTGGCGAGGCTCGCTATCAAAAACGGATTTTCTTCTGACCCTGCGTCTTCATCGTGGAAATTCGATGGTGCTTCTGCCAAAGTTTCAGCAAACAAGGTCTGTCCTAAAAAGCATCCTATTAGTCCTAATAATAGGATTGTTAGTAAATGTCTTTTTAAAGTCATTTAAAACTCCTTTAAATTTTTCTTAAATATGGTTTTATCTAATTTATTTTAGATAAATACCATGGTTTACAATCATTTTTATGTAACGGATGCTTTCAGTTTGAGATTTTCTCAAAATATGAAAGCCACATTACAGATTTCGCCAGTTTTCCTCCCTGTAGTGGTTTATTGCATAAACCTCAATTTGTTTAGGGTAGGGATTTAATTTTCACCATCGTAGTGGTTTATTGCATAAACCTCCATTAATTTAGGGTAACTAATTGATTATCACCATCGTAGTGGTTTATTGCATAAACCCCAATTTGTTTAGGGTAGGGAATTAATTCAATATCTTATCCACCTGTCACCCCTCCCGTCGTTGCGAGGTCTCTTCTTATTATACTCACGAAGCAATCTCCGTGCCACTATCACCCCTTCCCATCGTTGCGAGGTCTCTTCTCTGAAACTCCCCACGAAGCAATCTCCGTGTCACTATCACCCCTTTCCGTCGTTGCGAGGTCTCTTCTCCGAAACTCCTCACGAAGCAATCTCCGTGTCACTATCACCACTTCCCGTCGTTGCGAGGTTTCTTCTCTGAAACTCCCCACGAAGCAATCTCCGTGCCACTATCACCACTTCCCGTCGTTGCGAGGTCTCTTCTCTGAAACTCCCCACGAAGCAATCTCCGTGTCACTATCCCCTCCTTGTCAACTTAAACACCCCCCTCTCACCTTGAACGAAGTGAAAGGTCTTAAGATTCTTCACTCCGTTCAGAATGATAAAAAAGGAATCATGTTTTCGTATTATAGAAACAAACTACACCATACCCCCACCCAATGCTAACAACTTAGCGTAAATTTCCTCTGTAGCGCCACCACGAAGCGAAGCGGAGTAGCCTGTCATCTCCGATTGGCTTAATGTAGGAAATCGGAGATTTCTGCTACAGCATAATTCAAAAACCTCTTTTTCAAAAAAAAACTTAGATTTGAAGATTTCAGATTACAGATTTAGCCACAAAGCTGGGCGAACTCCACCATCGTCGTAGTCGACATAGTTACCATCCATGCGGACGATACCAGCGCTGCCCACACTACCAGCGTAAATAGCACCGCTACCAAGCGAACGCAACCACCATAAATAAGCCGATCCATTAAAAGTCGCTATCCGATTAGTATTGTATTGATCATTAATATACCAAGCCTCAGGTGGTCTATTTGCCAGCTGTCCACTATCTCCAAAATACTTCACCACTTCGGCAATGCTCAAAAGAAATATCCTGTCCTGAGTATTTACACCACCATTTGTGCCAAACCACTGATTATTTTCATTGATATTGGTCACTTGGACTATCCTCTCTCTGTCAGCATTGCTAAAAGCACTCGAATTGTAAAATTCTCCATTTAGATAAGCACGAAGGCTACAATCTGCCCAAGTGATTCTAGTCCATAAAGTATGATAATACCTATACTCTAAGATATTCTCACTCACTACCAATGCTCTACCAGATTGGATGTCCAATACTCGCCATGTATATGTCCCAAACTGGATGATGTCACCTACCTTAATATTGTCTGGCTCTGTAGTTTTTTTGTCACTACAAGAGACTAAAAACAGCATAATAAAAATAGTCACCAAAATAAAATTTTTTGTTTTCATTTCCACCTCTTTATGGAGTCAGAATTTGCCCCAATTTCTGATATAGGCACCATCACTGTTTTGATACCTTTTTGATTTTTCCAGTCGACTTCAGCGATAAAGACATTGCTTGAGGTTGAATTACCTCCATCTACAGTGGAGACTGAGATGACCGCAGTTCCGTAATCCAGAGCTGTCACCAGTCCGTCACCTGACACTGAGAATATTTCTTCATTGCTACTAGTCCAAATTAGATTTTGGTTGGTAGCATTTTGTGGCACTATAGTTGCCTTCAGTTTTACAGACTCTCCTATATTCAGAGAGACCATTGTTTGATCCAGTGAGATGCCTGTCACTGGAATGTCTTTTGTAGGACTATTACTGCATCCCCAAAGGATGAATAGTAAAGTCACTATTGTTGTGAGCTTGGTAGCTCTTTTTAAAATAAATTTCATTAATTTATCTCCATATTATATTTTTTTTGTTTCATTCCTACCCTACAATGTCTGCCTATCTGTAGTGGTTTATTGCATAAACCTCAATTTGTTCAGGGTAGGGAATTAATTCAATTTTATTTGGCGTAAGCATTACGCCCCTACGCTATCGGGTTGTCTGTTCATCAGGCGTAAGCAATACGCCCCTACGCTTGCGATAAAACAAGCTAAAACAGACAATGTCTCCACAACCCGAGTCTATCTATATTTTCTGACTCAAAGTTTATCTCATCTGTTTTATTTACAGATAGATTATATTTTTTATTTTGTGAAATTAGACTTTTTGTCATAATTTCCTCCGTTTTTATTTTATTTGGATTTTTTCGATCCTAATTTTCAAATTAACAAATGTTTTACATGCAAGATTCGTGCCAATTATTTGACTTTTAGAGTAAATCTATTGTATCTCTATGCAATAAAATCAGTTATGAATGTTTTGAAAAGTTCTAAAAACAAAAAAAGCGTAATCTTTTGTAACAAATTAATGTTACAAAAGGTTACGCTTTGCCAAAAAAGGGACAATAAATGTTTTAGAATTTTTTACTTTTTGTCATCCCCCCCCCTGTCACCTTGAACGAAGTGAAAGGGCTAAAGATTCTTCGCTATGCTCAGAATGACAAGGAATACATGTTAGCGACATCATCCAATAAACTCGTGAAAATCAGCGAAAATCTTCGTTATCTGTGTTCCTAAAACATTTATAATTTATAATTTATAATTTAAAATTTATTTCTATAGTTATCAATAGAAACACCAAATTGTTCTAGCCTTCTATAGATAAATTTACGGTTAAGGTTACTTAATTTAGCCATTTCAGAGATATTTCCTTTGGTCTTGATTAATAAATTTACTAAATATTGTTTTTCAAATTTTTCTTTTGCCTTTTCAAAATCTAAATTTTCGCTTCTCACAGTAGGATTTGAAAAATCATTTTCAGGAGATAAATTATGTTTGCTTTCTTCAGAATACTCGGCGATAAAGCTCTCAATCTCTTTATTTGTAGGTGCTGCCTTACTCATATCTGGGTGAAAAATTGAAAATGGAGATACTATGCGACTAAGTCGTGGGGGTAAACCATATGGATTTATCGTTTCAGTATCTGACATAACAACTGCATATTCTAAGGTATTTTTCAGTTCACGGACATTGCCTTTCCAATCGTGGTTGAGTAAAATTTTCATAGCATCATCCGAAATACCTTGTATCTTTTTATCGTATTGATGAGCAAATTTACCGATAAAGTAATCGGTTAATAATCGTATATCATCTATTCTGTCTCGCAGTGGCGGTATAAAGATTTGAAAAATATTTAAACGATAATAAAGATCTTCTCTAAAAAGACCTTTTCCAACCGCATGATAAATATTTTTATTGCAAGCTACTAACACCCGCACATTGATCTTTATATCTTTTTCGTCTCCTACCTTGCGTATAACATTGTTTTCTAGAACTCTCAAAAGACTTGTTTGAAAACCTTTTGATGTCTCACAAAGCTCGTCTAAAAAGATAGTCCCGCCATTCGCTTCTTCAAAATAACCAGTATGGTCTCTATCTGCTGAAGTAAAAGCACCCTTTTTATGTCCAAATAATAAACTATGCAACAGAGTATCAGTCTGAGAGCCACAATTTATAGCAACAAACTTTTTTTTGCTTCTTTTGCTATTGGCATAAATCAACCTTGCTACTAATTCTTTTCCAACACCTGTCTCACCTGTAATGAGAACAGAATTGTCTGCTTGAGCAATCTTGTAAAAATGTTCAACAATCTTTTCATCTTCCAAGTATTTAGTAACGATCCCATCAAAATTAAACTTTTTTGTATTCATAAGGATAATACCTCCTACGCAAATTTATTTAGGAGACAGATTTTGTCAAGCGGTTTTTGGGTTACTTTTCCATAATCCCTACGGAGTGCTCTCTGAAAAATAGAATTTAATTAATTGTTAACATACTATGCATATGCCGAAGGTATGTGAAGCTAGGTAGAAAATGATGTAAAAACACAAAACCGCATCCCGTAGGGATGCAACAAAGCTATTGGCACATTTTGTTGCATCCCTACAAGATGCAACATGGTGCATATATTCCTTTCTACAGAGCTAACATCTCTACGCAATCGACTTTTCGGAGTGGACTCATAATTAACCGCAGTCTGAGAACCCATAATTGTAGTGGCGTATTGCTTACGCCTTATTTTCGATGCGAATACAAGCGTTTTAGAAGGCGTAAGCAATACGCCACTACAAATATGATCTCTTAAAATAAATCATTATTTCAAAAAAAAATTACCCTTATTTTTCAATTAGTTACAAAATATTTTTATAATATTTAACCGAAATTTGAAATTTCTCTTGACAAAATAACTGGGTTGTTTATTTTGGCGTTCAACGATACATTTTCTGCATATTTGTGCATGCGGGGGAGTAGTTCAGTTGGTCAGAACGTCTGCCTGTCACGCAGAAGGCCGCGAGTTCGAGCCTCGTCTCTCCCGCCATTTTTTTTCTTACCAAATAATTTAAATTTTCAAAATCAAAAAATATTGGAGTATTTTATGAGTATACAAAAAAATTGTATTTTATCTTTCAAATCTATCCCTTCGTTTTTTTTATTAATTCTATCATTGCTGATTTTTAGTTGCACTAACAAAGTCGAAGCTCTCAGCATTGATGAAGATCCACCTAAGGTGTTTTTTACAAGTAATATTAATTCAGAGGGGATTTTGTCCGTATTTGAGGCTTTACAGGTTGAACCGATTGGAAATGTGGCTATTAAAGTTCATACTGGCGAACCCGGCAATGTCCATTATGTTAAACCAGACATGATCAAAGATTTAGTCCAGAGGTTGAATGGAACTATTGTTGAGACAAATGTGGCTTATGGTGGACCGCGTTCCACTACAGCGTCTCATCTTCAAGTCGCCAGTGACCATGGGTTTACTGATATAGCCCCTGTATTGATACTTGATTCTGTTGATGACATCAGTTTTCCTGTAAGTGCTGGAAAGCATTTGCCAGAAAATTTAGTAGGTGGTCTTTTTAATGACTTTGATTTTCATGTAGTAATCTCACATTTTAAGGGACATCAAATGGGTGGCTTTGGTGGAGCATTGAAAAATATTTCGATAGGCTATGCCTCTGCATCTGGAAAAAGATTGATTCACGCTGGTGGGAAACCGGGAGGAAATATTTGGGGAACTGATCAAATCGTCTTTCTTGAATCTATGGTCGAAGCTGCTAAAACTATCACTGAAAATACTAAAGATAGAATTGTTTATATAAATATTATGAATCATTTATCTGTTGATTGTGATTGTTCAAGTAGTCCTGTAGCACCTGAAATGGCTGATATTGGAATTTTGGCTTCCCTTGATCCTGTAGCACTCGACCAAGCTTGTGTAGATTTAGTTTTTGCTGCTCAAGACGGAGCAGCTCTGAGAGAAAGAATCATTTCTCGACAAGCTATAAGAACTCTCGAATATGCTCAAGAATTAAATATTGGAAGTCGTGATTATCAATTAGTGATTTTACCATGAAAAAAAGTAATGAAAAGTATTAGTGATAATGAGTTACGAATTACTTAAAAAACAAATCATTGACAAGCTCTCAGAAATTGGGTTTTTCACAGACGATTTCACTGAAATATCTTTGATAAATGCAATATCAAAAGAAAAAAATGATCTAGCGATTGATGTTTTAAATTGTCTAAATAAAAATATCCAAATTGCCAAAGAAAAGGATTTTCCCCTATGTCAAGACACTGGACAGGTCATTTTTTGGGTGAAAATAGGTGAAAAATTTATATTGAGCGAAAAATGGAAAGCTATCTTCGAATATAATCAAAAAAATAATTCATTCACTGACTGCATCACTTCTCTTTTAACTGAAGCTGTCCGAGAAGCTTTTCTAAAAAATAATTATCGTCACTCTATAACTATTGATCCTATCAATAGAAAGAATAATAACGACAATACACCACCTATTATTCATTTAGAACTCTCCCAAGACGACAAAATGGAAATCTCAATGATGCTTAAAGGTGGTGGTTCTGAAAATATGTCAGCTTTGAAAATGTTGAACCCGGCCGATAAAATTCAAGGGGTCAGAAATTTTATACTTGAAACAATAAAAAAATCCGAAGGTAATGCTTGTCCACCACTCACAATAGGAATAGGGATAGGCGGAAATTTTGAGACTTGTGCTTTACTTGCCAAAAAAAGTCTTTTTCGGAAACATGATGAGAAAAACATTGATGATTTCTGGGCAAATGAAGAAATATTTTTACTTAATGAGATAAATAAACTAAATATCGGACCTATGGGTTTAGGAGGGATTACTACTGCCCTGAAGGTAAATATAGAAGTCAGACCATGTCATATAGCTTCTCTACCTGTTGCAGTAAACTTAGAATGCCATGCTCATAGAATAGCTAGAATTGTAATTGAATAAATTTAACAGACTGATCACACAAACTGAATCTTATATAAACCACATAGATTGGTAAACAGCAATTTATATATCTCAGCTTGTTATAATCTTTTTCTGTCGTTAGGATAATATCATAATTTGATAAATAATTTTTATGTAAATCAAAAAAATCACTCGAATAATTAAAATGGTCTGTTAAAGAAAGATGATTTTGAAAAGTGATACCTGCATTAAGGATTGTATTTTCAAAAGATTGGGGTGAACCTATTCCTGATAAAAGTAAGATTTTTTTGTTTTTTAATGATTTTATATCCTGTCGAATACCTTCAAAGTCTTTTATATCAGAGATTGTGGAGCCACCAAATAATATTTGTTTATTATATTTTTCCAGTTTTTGAAAAAATACTCTATCCATCTCTTTTTTTAAATTTGGAGAATTTAAGGTTGAGAAATCACCATTGATAACAAAATAATCAGCATATTTCAAACTGGAAATAGGCTCTCTTAGCATTCCCGCGGGTAAACAAAAACCGTTTCCCACTGGATTTTGAGCCAGAAAAATAACAATTTTTACATCTTGAACGACCTTCAAGTGTTGGAAAGCATCGTCCATGATGATAAAGTCTATATCAGGAAAATTTTCTTCAAGCAATTTAATGGATTTTATTCTATTTTTTCCAACACAGATAGGCGTATTGGGTAGATTTGACGCATATAAACTGGCTTCGTCACCTGCTTTTTTCCAGTCCAAATTAGATTCTTCAGGAATATTATTTTGAAATAGTTTAATATGCGGTGGGGAAAATAATTTATTTGTATTTTCAAGATTCCCTTTATAGCCCCTTAATACAATTGCTATTTTATGCCCCTTTTCTATCAGTTCTTTTGCTAAAAACAATGTAAATGGAGTCTTACCAGAACCACCAGCAGTGATATTTCCAACTGATATGATTTTGAATTTTGACTTATAGGACATGGATGGAAAAAAATCATAAAAAGACCGCCGTAAAATAGTGTAGATTTGAATAAAAAACGACAATGGATATAATAGTCTGGATACGATAGTTTTTTTTTTCAAATGAGCTGTGATGAAATCTTGTGAAAGCAAAAAAGGATGACTCCCTTAGTTTTCTTTTAAAACATCATAAACCATTTTTGTATATAAATTTATAGTAAAGGGTTTTTTGATAAAATGGTTTATTCCTATTGAGGTCATATTCGTTATTAGTTCATCATTGATAAATCCAGAACAGAGGATAGTTTTGACTGAAGGATTAATCTTTTTCAATTCAATATAAGTATCTTTACCATTCATTTCGGGCATAATAAGATCGAGCATGACCAAAGAAATAATGTCCCTATTTTCACGATATCTATCTATTGCTATTGGGCCATCTTCTGCCAATAATACCTTATAGTTCGCCTCTGACAAGATGCTTGAGGCTATCTGCCGTATTAATGCATCATCATCTACTACAAGTATTGTTTCTCCATTTCCATTTAATGGTTTTTGTTCTTTGATTTCAGTTTTTTCTACTTGGAAAGGGGTGATTTTAGGTAAATATATGTAAAATTCGCTACCTACATTTACTTGAGACTTTACTTCAATGAAACCATTGTGTTGGCTTATTATTTTATATACCATAGCCAAGCCTAAGCCTGTTCCGGTATTAAAATCTTTGGTAGTAAAGAATGGTTCCCATATCTTTTTTAGATTTTCCTTTTCTATGCCTGCACCTGTATCTGAAATAGTTATTTTCCAATAAAAATCATCTGACAAGTCGGTATGAGAATCTCGAGTAATATCATCCAATTCAACTAGTTCAAGCGATACTTTCAATACTCCTATGCTTTCTGGATCGTTTTTCATAATTGTCATTGCATGTCGAGAATTAACCATCAAATTTAGCAATACCTGCTCTATTTGTTCATTGTCGGCTTTTATAAAGGCATTTTCTGGAAAATATTTAAAGACCAAGGTTATATTTTTTTCAAAAGAATTTTTACATATTTTTTCTATTTTTTTTATACTTTTATTCAAATCGATAAATTCAAGATTTATTTCTGTCTTATTTAATATTGACAAAAATTGTTTTGTCATATCTTCTGCTCTTGTTGCAGATAAATCGATATCGCTTATCAAGCTTTCTATTTTTTCTAATGTAATGGACTCTCTTTGCTGGAGATTGTATTTCAATATCGATACAGTTGATACTATTCCACATAAAATATTATTAAAATCATTCGCTAATCCACCTACCAGAGTGCTAAGTGCTTCCATTTTTATGCCGTGCTTAATCTGTTCATCTTTCTGTTCTTCTTCTGTCACATCATCTATCCGTATCACTATTCCTGTCAAATCGTTAGCTTGGAGCGGAAACATAATTATTTTATAATATTTTTCTTTATCAAAGACTTCCCGGAGGAGTTTCAGGGGTTTTCCCTTTGCCAGCACCTCATCCATAGCACTTTTGTATTTAACGAAAAATGGCATTTTTGCCCATATTGATTGATGACTTATCTCTGTAAAATTTACTTCCTTTTTATGTTCATCTTCTATTTCTAAAGACTTATTCAGCTTGATAAAAGTATTAAAATGAGTATTGCTGTTTAATATATTATACTTATCATCTAAGGTTATTATAACCGATGACATTGAGTCAAGAATATTGCTTGTCAATCCAAAGTTTTCTTTGATTTGGAACACCATTGTATTGATTTTCTTTGATAATATTCCTATTTCATCGTTAGCATATACAGGTATGTTATGATTTAAATCTCCTTCGATTATCTTTGTTATGTTCGGAATTAATTTTTTTAATGGAATACTCACATATATCTCTAAAAATAGAAATAATATTGCTAATGTAAAAATACTAATACCTATCATGATATAAATAACTTTTTGAGTAAATATTCGAGCCTGTGTTTCAACATTTTTTAGGTCGATTCCCAGTTCAAGGGTTCCTAAAAAATTAAAATCATGATAAATAGCCTCTCGCATTACGAGGAAATTATTATATTCTGAGTCAACTTCAATATCAGAAGGGATAAATATATTCCCTCGATTATCATATATTTTTACATAAAGAACAATTTGAAATTTTTGAATTGTATCGACTATTGATTGAATAATCAGGTTGTTATTATTATTTAATGGTTCATCCATCATCGCGGCAAAATTTCTTGTTAATTCTCGACCTGTTTGATAATGAATACTATGCAAGGTTTTAGTATAAAGTGCCGGCAAAAAAATCCTTGTAGAAATGAGCATCAATAAAATTATGATACTGATGAACAACAATTTTTTTTGTGTCAGGTTTAGATTGTAAAGAAATTTTTTCATATTCTATACACTACTTTAAATTTGTCTTTTTTATATTAAAATTTCTAATTCTTTCTAAATATATAGACAGTTTCTCCCTCTTTGACCATTGTGTAGTTGTGTCGAGCGATCCTTTCGATAAAAAGTGGGTCATTTTTCAATCTTTCTATTTCTATTTCAAGCTGATTGTTTTGGTTCAAAAGACTTTCGTTAGATTCAGAAAGTTTTTTTAACCTCTCAGAACTTGAAAAATAAACAAAAAAACTATATGTGTCAAAAAACAAAATATTTAAGAAAAACCATAAACAAGTTAAGACACAAGCAATTTTTCCTGCATTATGTAAATATGTCTTTAGACTGACTATTCGTTGGGGGGTTGGAATATTTTTTTCAGTTTCAGCTTTCATAGTTTAGTTGTAAAATCCTTTGTGTTTCTTTATTCAAATCTTCTTTGCTGATTTCAAAGATATTGGAATTTATTTTTTCCATGTTGGGATATAGCTCTGCAAAAGGCTCTATCGTCTCTATGAAATCTATAGTTGATTTCTCGGTTTTATAGTGCATGGGAAATACAAATTTTGGAGTCAATAGCTCTATTACTTCCTTTGCTTTTTCTGCATTGATTGTAAAATGACCACCTACAGGGATAAAGAGAATATCTACCTCGCCTATTTCTTTTAATAGATCCTCATTGAGAACTACTCCCAAGTCGCCACAATGCAAAAGAGTAACTCCATCGAAGGTGATATGAATTAGATAGGTGTCACCTAGATTCTTTTCATTTACACGCCCATGACTCGCTTCTATCATCTTCACTTTACAGTGTGTTAGCTGATATGTGCCTATTTGTGATATTTTTTGAAAATTAGGCAATATTAGCTTAAAATTGTTGTGGTCGAAATGCTCATGTGAAGATATTACTATATCCGCAGTTAGTTCTTTCGGCATTTCATAACCAATATTTGCATAAGGGTCCAGGATTATATGGAAGTTCTCCGTTATCAAACTCCACATCGCATGACCATACCATTTTAAAGTCAACATAACTTTCCTCCGAGTGTAATAATTTTTACAAACCTATTTTTGTCAAGACATTTTTGTAATTTACTATAGACAAAGTCTTTAGACTTGAAATATCATTGCCATTATTTTATTATGAGGAGTTTATTTGCCATATTTTTTACACTTTTCACATAGTAATTCTTAATTTTCACCTTTATCCAGCAAATTACATAATTTGTTGATAAAAATTTCTTTCACTATTACGAATATCACGAATTCTCTGTAATAACTCTCAAATATCATAACAGAGGATTTTAAACATAGAGATTGAGAAAAAAGATGAGAAAGCAGAGATTTTTAACACAGAGAAGACAGAGAAGTCACAGAGAACACAGAGAGCTTTCCTTTTTTTGACAAAAAATGCACAGAGAAAATCTCTGTGTGCTCTGTGTCTTCTCTCAAAAAACTTTGTGTTAAAAGAAAAAAACTCAAAATCTCTGTGTTAAAAAACTCCATTATCTCTATTTCCACATCTCCACTTGAAAAAATTACTTGACAAAAAAACCTCATAAAATATTTTTGTAATTAAGATTTAAAGATAATTATTCTGATGTATAATGATAAGGAGTCTATATGAAACAAAAAATTTTATTATCTATATTGTCAGTGATATTACTTTTATCACTGCTTAACTGTATCGCTGAGGTAAAATACCCCTCAGTCGAAAGCGTATCCATCAGTCCAGAGGAAATTACAACCCTTGAAATAGGACAATCTCAAAAATTTACTGCTACCGTCCTTGGTGAAAACAACCCACCAAAATCTGTTACCTGGGGGGTATCAGGAAATAATAGCTCCACTACTATCATTGACTCTAATGGTCTTTTGACTGTGGCTATGGGGGAAACATCTACTGCTCTAGTCGTGCAGGCAAAATCGACCTTTGACCCTGGTGTGAGCGGTGAAGCGAGTGTAAATGTCGTCAGGCATATTATCTCAAGTGTGGTTGTCAGTCCAAATAGTATTGATGTAGCTCCAGGAGATACTCAAAATTTTACCGCCACTGTCAATGGGACAAATGACCCTCCTCAAACTGTCATCTGGTCTGTTTCTGGAAATAATAGCTCGGCTACTACCGTGGATACAGAAGGTCTTTTGACAATAGCTGAGGTAGAAACTTCGACTGCTTTAGTAGTCCAAGCCACATCTACTTATGATACGAGTAAATCTGGAAATGCCAGTGTTGCTGTTTTAATCCCAACTGTTACAAGTGTCGTAGTCAGCCCAAACCCTGCAATTGTCAGTCTGGGGGGGATTAAAGATTTCGCTACTACTGTAAACGGTGAAAATAATCCTCCGCAAACTGTTACATGGAGCTTGTTTGGAAACAACAGCTCAACAACAATAATTAATACAAATGGACAGCTGTATGTAGATAATAATGAGACATCGGTTTCGCTAATAGTTCAGGCTACATCGACTTATGATCCAAGTAAAAGTGGATATGCTAGTGTAAATATTTTACTTAGTGTTGGAGATATAATTACATTTGGAGCTTATGAGTGGAAGGTACTTGATATTCAAGATAATAAGGCTTTAATAGTGACTGAGAGTATACTAATGAGAAGGCAGTATCATACCCAAGGCGGTAGTAACTCATGGGCAGATAGTAGTCTGAGATATTATTTAAACAATGTTTTTTATTACTCTAGTGCATTCTCCAATAATGATAGATCCAGGATAGTTCAAGTAAGCAATACCAATGAAAACAATCAATGGTATGGCACGCAAGGTGGTGAAGACACTCTTGATAAAATATTTCTTTTGAGTATAGCCGAGGTAGTGCAATATTTTGGAGATAGTGGACAATTGGAAAATAGACCTCATCCTTATGCATGGTTTATTACTGATCAATTTAATTCAAATCGAATTGCTTTATTTAATGGTTTTGCAGATAATTGGTGGTTACGATCATCAGGTTCAAATTCAGGAAATACTAGCTATATTTCGGAGTCTGGAGAAGTAAATATGGAGGGTGGGAGCGTTTTTTTTAGTTTGGGTATTCGACCAGCATCATGGATTAGTTATTAATCTTTGAATATTCAATCTATTAAATCAGATAGATTAAGATTAAAACCTACAGCTGTTGACCTTATTTCCATCCAATTCAAGTGACAAGGCAACATCAGCATCGAGAGTTATGAGTTAAGCCATCGCTACTCGTGAGTAGCTCCATCCAAGCGGCAACTTGATTTTGTAGGGAACTGATTTATCAGTTCCGAAAAATAAGGAAAACAATTGAAACGGAACGGATAAATGCGCTGTCTACAAAATTTCCAGCAAGTAAAAAAGCCAAAAGCCTGTAAAATTAGGCTAATTCATTATCCTGATTGTCCCTAAATATAACCTCATTTATCTCATTTCTTATATATCAGCACTTTTTATCTATTAGAAGCTGACAACTCAATTTCATTAAAACTCGAAAAGTCTAACATAATATGATATAATGTAAATCCTTTACTCTCTACATCAATATGTTCAGAACTATAATGATAATCATAATTTGGCAAAAAAGTCTCTTTTTGAATGTATTGTTTAGTGGATTTTTTGATTTTATTTTGCATTAAAAAGTTTAGATTATCAATGTTTTCATCAATATTCATTTCTTGAATGACAAAACCTAACATCGCATTCACCCCACAATTTGTTGAATAATGATTTGATATGAATCTAAAAATACCCTCGTTGATGTATTTTGCATTCAAACCATTTTTACCTTTAGTATTCTTATTATCAAGTCTTTTACATTCTATGATATAATATGCATTTGTAGGGAGTAGTTCATTTTTAAATTCAATTTTTATATCAGCAAAACCTCTGCTTTCTGCAGTTTCTTTATTGAATGAATACTTATTTAATCCTGTTTTTATTCTGATATCATCATTGTTTAAGTAATTATCTACTAGTATGTCTCTTATCATGTTTTCGTTGTTTGATGGTATTTTTATAGTATCTTCTTTCAAAAAAAGGTAACATAAATAAATATTTCTTAAAATTTCCTGAAACTTTTTTTTGTAAAATTCATCGCTGTGTTTAAATAATTTTATTTTATTTGTCATAACCACTATTTACCCTTATTCCCTTCTTGTAAAATAAGATGCATAAACTCCTCTGCATCTAAATAACCAATAGCTTTATGCCATAATCGTTTTTCGTTTGGTTTACATATATAAAAATAATCTTCGTCAAAACCTCTAATATCTTTTTGAATAAAAAGATTATCTGTTATTCTTTCATTTCCGAGATGAGTTAATAGTGCAAACATTTCTTTATAGCTTTGCTGTTTCCAAATAATTCTTTCCTGATACTCTGATTCTGAAATCACCTTAAAAAACATTCCTATCAAGTGTTGAGAAAGACAGATTTCTATAATAAATTTTTTCTCAACAGATTCAAAAGATGATTTGAAATAGTCAAAGAACAAGTTTGCATAATCTATTAATATTTCATCTTCTAGCATAATAATATCAAAAAGCTTTTCATGATTATCGTGTCGCATTTGAATTGGAATGATAATATTATTTGCATAATCAAGTAAAGCCTTTTCTTCATCGCTTAATGACAAAATAGGCATAATAATATTATCACATTGCTCTTTAACTGATAGTTCCTCGATAACTTTACATTTTATGATATTTTTTTGTGTTTCATGTTCTTCTATTAGTTTTCCCCTTTTAATAGCATCAGGTATTTGTAAAAACCACATTTCTTCAATTTCTTTATCTTGGGTTTGCTCTCTCTCAATACCTATAGATGAACATAAATAAAGTGCATAATATGAGAATAAGGATGAACAGAGAACTGTGTTAATGGAGTATAACATATCAATATGTTCTTTATTATGAATTTTTAAAGCACGAATTGAGCTAGTAAAGACATTTTCTTTATGATTAATTGCAGCATTTGAAGTGAAATCATTATTTAGTGTTTCGATAATTAATAAAGAATACGGTTGAAACAACTCAAAATACGGTTTACCGTTCTCTGTGTAAATATATCCAACATTTGCTTTATCCCATTTAATCTCAGTGTCGATAATTCTAAATGGCTTTAGTTGCTTTTTCGTGGTATCAATAAATGATTTTCCTACTAACTCACTTACTTCAACTATTTTTTCACCATCTTTTCTTTTTAAACCTTGTTTAAAAATCATTTTATTTTGCTTTATAACATTGCCAATTCTTGATAATTTATTCATTTTATTGATAAATCTAAAATCGAGATATGAACCATATACTAGGGTTTTCCATATCCAATCGTATTTTTTAAATCTATCTTGTTGAACTTGCTTTATATCATGTATAGATAAAGAAAATATATTAAACAAAGAAAAAAAGCGACTTGGTTTAAGAGCTATATGCTCTATTATGTTTTCATCTGTATTTTCATTAAATGAGTATTTATAAAATAATACACAAGCAGGCGCAACAGCTCTATCAGTAAATACTTCCCGCCTGACTGGAGCTAATTCAAAAACTCTTTCTATCTTAAAATTCTGCAAAAAATATTGTCTAAAATTTTTACTTTGTAAATTGTATAGTACTTTACTCGTAATAATTAAGGAACATCTGGTTTGAGAGTTAGAAAAGTCACTATTTCTTAGTAAAAAAGCTTGAGCAATTTCCTTGTTTCCTATATCTACTTCATGTTTGTAATTAAAAGATTTTTCTATTTTTTTTCTATTCTGCAAGTATTGTATAAATAAAGGCTCGTTCCCAGTTCTTTGCTTTTCATTTTTGCCGCGACTCCATGGTGGATTGCCAACAATGAAATCAAAACACAAACTCTTAAAAATAGTGTTATATCCAGCATTTATATCAAAATAATCTTCACAGAAAAAATTAGTATTCAACAGCTCAGGAAATTTAAAAGAAGCGATATCTGGTGGCTCCATTTCACTTAAAAGAGTGAGATAAATTGAAAAAATAGCAACTTCAATTGCGCTTTTATCTTTATCAATTCCATAAATATTTTCAGTAACAATTTTCTTTATATCTTCTTTAAAAGTTGCTTTTTTAAGATTTGTATTCTGTATTTTGTATTGTTCAATTAGTTTTCGTAAAACTTCAACTAAAAATATTCCAGATCCACAGGCAGGATCTAAAACTTTACAATTATAAGTTTTATTTGCACTAACAAACTCACCTACGGTTTTTGATAAAATATAGTCAACTAAAAATAATGGAGTGTAGTAAATACCCTCTTTATCTTGATTTTCTACACCAACAAATGATTCATACACATTACTTATAAATTCTACAGGTATCACAGAAAAATCATATAAATCAAACAATGATGGCTGTTTCGAACCGATGCTTTCGCTTTTTAAGAGTCTAATGAGTATTTCATAAACATCTCTGGTTATTATTTTATACTCATCTTCAGTTATTGGAAACAGATCGCCATTAAAACCATTTTCTTTATTGGATAAACATGTAAAAAAAACTTTAGTCTTATTGCTGTCTTTCAATAACTCACATAAATCAGTATTAAGCCATATTCTTGTTTCATTATTAAAAGTTATTAAAATCTTTCTGTCTATTAAATATCTTATAAAAATAATTTTTCCAAGCAAAGCATTTACAATTTTAGTATGAAATTCTATACTTTGTTTTTTAGCAGATTTTTGTAATATTTCAATCATTAGTGCACGAGCGTCCTTTATATTATTTAAAAGGTTATAATCTACTCTATTTTTGTGGTTTAATTCATCTTTATGTTTTTCCCATGTTTTTCCTGTCACTAGTTCAAAATAATTAAAATCATTAAGAGCATTTTCATCTCCAATTTTATTTAAAAATCCTTTATTTTCTCCAGAATTCTGAAGTCTAAATCCGTTATAAATTGTGATGTTATTATCCTCCACGATAATAACAATTGGAGTGTCGTTAAAATTCCAGATATTTTTATGTAATTCTTTCTTATCTTCAGGGTTTTCATAAAATAATATCAAGGGTTTATTATCTAAACAAAAAAAAGCATCTGGCTTTATTTCATTTTCAAATAGATTTAGAATACGATTGGGTAATTGTAAAATTGATTTCCAAATAGGCTCGTTAAGATAATATAATCCATTTGATGTATTAAGTTTTAATACTTCAAATACTTTTGAGAGGTTATTCATATAGCCTCGTTTCCTTTATCAAGAAATCAGATAATCTTAACAAAACATTCAAAATCATATATGAGGCTTCAATTGTATCAACAAAAGAGTACAAGGGATACCTCAAAGACTTTTTTTGTAAAGCTTCGTGTAAAGACCATTTTTGAGCTACCGCAACAATTTTACCAAAACCATAAGGTGCCATGCTATCTTCCATATCATATCCCTCATTTTTTTCATATTTCTATGCCATTATTTTAAAATGGGTTTAAAAGTCAAGAACTTTTTTCGATTTGTGATATTATAAGAATGAAATTTATCTGAAATATTAAAAATCCCTTTTCTTAATAAAAATAAAACAATACTCAAAAAATTATTTTTTATCAAATTAAAACTTTTTAATCATTGTTCGGTGACCATTTAAGCTTCCAACCCTTTTTTAATCAATTCTATAAAAATTTATTTAAAGATAAAAATATCTCAAACTTTATTTCCCATTTTATCAAACTATTTAACGGGCTATAAAAATTGCGTTCAGCTTCATTTTCAATTGCCTCGAAAGCGAGGTAATTAAAATCTGGGTAATGAATTCGTTCCCATAACCTGAGATATTTAACAGTGCATCTATTCAGAATCACTTGTATCTCTCACATTATTTAATAGCTTCTTAATTTCATCAGTCAGCTCATTTTCAGAGGGTAAATATAGTTGATATTTACTTGTCATGATGTGAGTATTGTCTTCTGGCAGAGTTATTTTCACCAGCATTTCATTTTGGTCTGTGCAGAGAAGTATTCCGACTGTTTTATTTTCGTCTGGTAGTTTTTCAAAACGGTCATAATAGTTTACATACATCTGTAATTGACCTAAATCTTCGTGAGAAAGTTTATGCGTTTTTAATTCAATGATAACAAAACAACGAAGCAGTCGATTATAGAATACCAGGTCAACGAAAAACTCATCATCTTCAAGTAAAATTCTCTTCTGACGAGCAACAAAAGAAAAACCATTGCCAAGCTCAAGCAGAAAATCCTGTAAATGTTTGATTAATGCTGATTCTATGTCCTTTTCATAATATTCTGATTCTCTTTTTAAGCCTAAAAACTCTAAATATGTTGAACCTTTAATTATTTCAGATGGTTTTTCAGGGATACGCTCTTTTCTTGCAACAGCGAGAACAGCCTCTTTGTCGTTACTGATTAACAATCGTTCATACAGTAAAGAGTTAATCTGTCGTTCAAGTTCCCTACCAGTCCAAGCATTATTTATAGCTTCAAGCTCGTAATACTCTCTTTTGCTGCTGTCAGCAATGGCTATAAGTAGCTTATACTGCATCCAGTTCAATTGTGTCCGCAGCGCGGACACAATTGGGTAAAGCCTATAAAATTGTCTTGCTCTGGTTAATTGACGATACGAAAACCCGCTTCCAAACTCCTTTTCAAGTTGCTCAGCAAGATTCTTTATTAAATACTCGCCATAAGTCGCTCTATTTTGTCCTTTTTGTTCCTCAATAAAAACTCGCTCACCCAATTGCCAATACATTTTGACTCTTTCATAATCCACGCTCCGAACGGCATTGTTACGAGCTTCAAGAATTATAGCTCTTATATCAGTAAAGAAATTAGCATCTTTTGTTTTTATTTCGTTCATATAAAAAATCCTTTATAATATAACTCACATCTAAAAATAAACTTTGTCAAAAGTAATAAGACAAATATTTTAAAAGAGTGTTTTAGTCAAGTGAAAATGAGCCTTATATGAGCGGTAACTATTTATACTCCTCACCCTACTTGATCAAATCTAAAAATTTAATATTGGACACGATTGCAAAATATCCCTTTTTACTTGTCTTTGTCCCTCAATTTGAACTTGCAAATATTTCTTGCAAGTTCGATCTGGAAATAATTCATTATCTTTGTAGATACTATCAATGTGGAGACTTATATTCTGCTGAGTTGTAGCGTAAATTTCAGCAATATGAGATTGCGTAAGCCACAAATCTTCATCCGAAAAGCGAACATTGACATTTGTTATCCCATTTTCATCTTGATACAAGACGATGTTATTTTCAATGTTTTTATCCATAATCCACCTCTTTATTTAGTTATCTTATTATATTTCAACATGTTTGAATTTACAAATATTACTTGTAAGTTCGATTTTATTAAGTGCAAGTATTTTAAAATACCATATATTGTCAAGAGATACTCACAGCTCTCGTGACATGAAGATTTTAAATAGAGGATTTGAGAGAAAACAGAGGATTTTTAACACAGAATTTTTAGATCGTAATTCTGCGAGCAAGCTCTTGAACCGACAGAGAACACAGAGAGCTCTTCTTTTTTTGGCAAAAAATGCACAGAGAAAATCTCTGTGTGCTCTGTGTCTTCTCTCAAAAAACTCTGTGTTAAAAGAAAAAAACTCAAAATCTCTGTGTTAAAAAAACTCCTTTATCTCTATTTCCACATCTCCACTTGAAAAAAATACTTGACAAAAAAACCTCAAAAATAATTTTTGTAATTTAGATTTAAAGATAATTATTCTGATGTGAAATGATAAGGAGTCTATATGAAACAAATATTTTTATTATCTACATTGTCAGTGATATTACTTTTATCACTGCTTAGCTGTATCGCTGAGGTAAAATACCCCTCAGTCGAAAGCGTATCCATCAGTCCAGAGGAAATTACAACCCTTGAAATAGGACAATCTCAAAAATTTACTGCTACCGTCCTTGGTGAAAATAACCCACCAAAATCTGTTACCTGGGGGGTATCTGGAAATAATAGCTCCACTACTATCATTGACACCAACGGTCTTTTGACTGTGGCTCTCGATGAAACTTCAACAGCTCTCACCGTGCATGCAAAATCGACCTTTGACCCTGGTGTGAGTGGATATGCCAATGTTTCTTTATTATTACCAATTATTGAGAGCATTGATATCTCTCCGAACCCTGTAAATACCTACCAGGGGGGAACACAAGATTTTACAGCAGTAGTCAATGGGATGTACAACCCACCACAGACTGTTACTTGGAGTGTGTCGGGAAATAATAGCACCTCTACTTCCATAAACTCAAGCGGTCAGCTGACTGTGTCAAATAATGAGACTTCTTCATCTCTTGTAGTCCAAGCTACATCAACTTATGACCTTACTAAAACTGGGATTGCAAATGTTGTTGTTTCTACTGTTACAAGTGTCGTAGTTAGTCCTAATCCTGTGTATATAAAGTTAGCAGGAACACGAGATTTTACCGCTGTAGTCAACGGAACAAACAACCCACCTCAAACTGTGACATGGAGTTTGTCAGGCAACAATAGCTCCACTACCAATATAAGCTCAAATGGTCGTTTGACAGTAGGAAATAACGAAACAGCAACATCGCTAGTAGTCACCGCTACATCAATTTTTGATACGAGTAAATCTGGCAATGCAAATGTTGATGTTTTAATAATAGGTGGCTTAATACCATTTGGAGCATATCAATGGCGTGTTCTAGATGTTCAAGAAGGAAAGGTTTTGATAGTGAGTGAGGATATTATAGAACTTAGACAATATCATCATTCATTAGTAAGTATTACCTGGGCAAATTGTAGTTTGAGAGCTTATTTGAACAATAATTTTTACTATTCGAGTGCTTTTTCAAATGAAGACAGAGCACGGATAGTTCAGGTAACAAATGTGAATGAAAACAATCAATGGTATGGCACCAATGGTGGTGCAAATACTCAGGACAGGATATTTCTTTTGAGCATTGCCGAAGTAGTGCAGTATTTTGGGGATAGTGGGCAATTGGCAAACAGACCTCCTGGAGCAATTTGGATAAATGACCAATTTAATTCCTATCGTATTGCGACATTCAATGGAATAGCTTCTTTTTGGTGGTTGCGTTCGCCTGGTTACGGTACTACTTACGCTAGTCTTGTGCACGACGGTGGTCGCATCTACTTGACTGGTAACTATGTCGGCAGCAACACTGTTGGAGTTCGCCCAGCTTTGTGGCTTAGTTTTTAATCATTACTTAGATTATTGCTGAAAGAGTCATTGGATGAGTTTCTTTGTAAAGAATTCTTTGACGATAGAATTATCGAAGAATATCCCATGCAAAATGGCATAGTAGCTTAACTGATTGAAAATAAATACTTTCTTTATACATAAGGATTTTGAAATGACTTTTTTTTAGGGAGTTATAACTTGGAAATATTAGTTATCAATCTGTCAGATTTGCCAATACAGAATTTTAAGTTCTCATTTAGTCCAAATAATACCTTACTCTGAGTATTTGCTATCTTTACTCAAGCATTGTGAAATAATCTTCATTATTTATTAGCACTTGTCACTCCTTTTTCTACATTTTTTATTTCAAAGCCATTTCTGAACTCCTATGTTTTTAAATCCTGTTTTGATATCAGCTACATTTTTATATCTTTGGTTTTTATCTGAGGACAGTCCTTTGTTGACAAAAAATCTGACTTCATTATTATTTATATTATCCACATTTGTTCTACCTGTCATAATATAAAAAATTAGCATTGTCAAAGCATAAGTTTCATGTAAAATACTATAACTATCAAATCCATCTGTCTTCAATTTTGGGTCGTTAAGGCAACCTTTGAATTCTGTCATTTTAGAAGTAAGATAACTATTTGGTATTTTAACTAAACCGAAGTCTGAAATTTTAGCTACATTAACATCCTCATAGGATTTGATGAGGACATTATTAGGGCTTATATCTCGATGCAATATTTCCTTTGAATGAAGGTATTCAAATGCTTTTAATATCTGCAAAACAATGCCATACAACATATCTTTTTGCAAAGAATTTCTTTTTGTTTGAAGAAAATCAAGCAGGGAGTAGTCCAAATATTCCATTACATACTGTTGCTTTTCTTTATCATAATTATAAACTTCAACAACATAAGGAGAATTTATTTGTTTCATCGTTTCATACTCTATTTTAAAGCGTTCTAATTCTTTGTTGTTTAATACATTTTTTGCTTTTTTTACAACAAAATGTCGATTATAAAACACATCAAAATATTTATATACATCTGCATATGAGCCTTCTCCAATATGTGTTAATTGATAATGAAAAACATTATCCCCATTATTAATTACTACAGAATTAGAAAGTTTGAAAATAGGTATAGTAAGATAGATATCAACTTTGTTCATATTAGGTGGGATTGTGCTGCCTTGTGTTTGACAAAGAAACTTTAAACATCTCCCAAAAACATCATGATAGTATTCATCTATATCGAAAGCATTTTCAGTATTCATTAGTGTTTCATGAAGTTTCAATGCTACTTCAATTGCATTTAGTAATACCCTACTATGTTCTGCCCAAAAATGTGCAACATCATCTTTAGTGGGTAAACGAGTATTCATCGCAGTAAATGACCAATTTAAATCATAATGTATTTGAGAAAGCATCAATCTTATTTTTTCTTCTTTGAAATCATTGTATAAATGGAGATATTCTTCGTTAAATTGGCTAAATCTTATCCATTGAGTTTGAATGAAATTTTCTATTCTAGCTTGTTCCATATTATCTTTCCTTACTTCTAAGTGATTCAAATTTATTCATTATTTTTATAAGACTTACAACAAAGAATTAATCTGTCGTTCAAGTTCCCTACCAGTCCAAGCATTATTTATAGCTTCAAGCTCGTAATACTCTCTTTTATTATTATCTTCAATAGCGATAAGTAAGCGGTATTGGAACCAATTCAATTGTGAACGCACTGCGTTCACAATTGGATAAAGTCTGTAAAATCGCCTTGCCCAAGCTAAATGCCGATAAGAAAACCCGCTTCCAAACTCCTTTTCAAGTTGCTCCGCAAGATTCTTTATTAAATACTCGCCATAAGTTGCTCTATCTTGCTCTTTCTGTTCCTCAATAAAAACTCGCTCACCCAATTGCCAATACATTTTGACTCTTTCATAATCCACGCTCCGAACGGCATTGTTACGAGCTTCAAGAATTATAGCTCTTATATCAGTAAAGAAATTAGCATCTTTAGTTTCTATTTCGTTCATATAAAAAATCCTTTATAATATAACTCACATCTAAAAATAATCTTTATCAAAAACAATAAGACAAATATTTTAAAAGAGTGTTTTTAGTCAAGTGAAAAATGAGCCTTATATGAGCGGTAACCATTTATACTCCTCACCCTACTTGATCAAATCTAAAAATTTAATATTGGACACGATTGCAAAATATCCCTTTTTACCTGTCTTTGTCCCTCAATTTGAACTTGCAAATAATATTTGCAAGTTCGATCTGGGCTTAGTTCATTATCTTTGTAAATACTTTCAATATGATGCCTTATGTTTTGTTGTGACGAAGCGTATATTTCAGCTATATGAGATTGCGTAAGCCACAAATCTTCATCCGAAAAACGAACATTGACATTTGTTATCCCATTTTCATCTTGATACAAGACGATGTTATTTTCAATGTTTTTATCCATAATCCACCTCTTTATTTAGTTATCTTATTGTATTTCAACATGTTTGAACTTACAAATATTATTTGTAAGTTCGATTTCATTAAGTGCAAGTATTTTAAAATACTAAATTTTGTCAAGAGATACTCACAGCTCTCATGACATGAAGATTTTAAATAGAGGATTTGAGTTTTTTAAACACAGAGATTGAGAGAAAAGATGAGATAGCAGAGATTTTTAACACAGAGAAGACAGAGAAGTCACAGAGAACACAGAGAGCTCTTCTTTTTTTGGCAAAAAATGCACAGAGAAAATCTCTGTGTGCTCTGTGTCTTCTCTCAAAAACTCTGTGTTAAAAGAAAAAAAACTCTCAAAAACTCTGTGTTAAAAGAAAAAAAACTCCTTTATCTCTATTTCCACATATCCACCTGAAAAAAAATACTTGACAAAAAAAACTCAAAAAATATTTTTGTTTATATCAAATAAATGAGGGTTATAGATTATGAGAAATTTAACACTCTGTGCCACTATTTTGCTTTTTATAGCTGGTTGTGGGACAATAATAAACAGGACACCAAGGTCAGTCAATCTGACATCACAGCCAAGTGGAGCGAGCTTTAGGGTATATGATGCAGCTGGTGTTGAAGTATTTACAAACCGTTTTACAGTCTCTTTATTTCGGTTTGGTCATGAGCTGACAGACAGGTCTTATACTCTTTTCAATCATGATGGGAGTATTCATAGCTTTGCCACTCGTAATAGTGCAGGCAATTACAATTTTACCAATAGAGCTGGTGAGAGCATCACGATTTCCTCAGATATGTATTTGTATGACAACAATAGGAGTTTAGTAGAGGTCAGAATTACCAATCTCGCAGCTCACCTCACTCCGACAAGTATTCAATGGGAAAAGAAATATAATAATGTTTCCTTTAGTTTACAAAACTATCCAACACAAACCACAAGGCTACAAAAGAGACCTTCATTTATATCTTGGTTTGGCTCTATTTTGTTTACTGGAGCTGGTGCAGGTCTATATTTTAGTAATAATGATAGGGTGATGCCTGCTACCATAGAAGAGTTTGAGGATGCCAAAGCCACAAATGACCAGCGAATAGAAATGCAAAAATATGGTATAGGCTTGATGGCTCTAGGAGGAGTTTCCTTACTCGTAGATATTATCACTGATATTTCCGAGCTATAAAAGCTTGATATATCTACATCGTAGAATGGCATATAAAGCAGATATCTACTGTTATATCAATGTATTACGCAACTATTCGTTTTTTGTTGTTATTGACATCTACCTCAACTATTTTATCTATGTAGTCTCTACTGAAAAAATCTTCTATGAAATCATCATACAGCGGTATCAAATCTTCTAACTGGATATATTTTTTATTCTTTACTTCATTGATGAACTCCCGGAAGCTTCTCTTCATCAGGTATTTGACAAACATTTCTATACAGTAGTCTTCGATTTGCCTACCAAATTCAAAGATAAGCTGACCTATTGACTTTTCTGGAGTTCGTTCTTTCAGCGAGCATATCATTATATAAAATATACATTTTATAGTCATATCATTTAGTTGAGGTGCATACTTGCTTGACATAGATTGGTTGAAACCCATATGTTGTTTGAGATCCTTTATCATCACTTCGATAGACCATCTTTGAGTATATCTTTCAAGTATTTCTAGCTCTGTGAGTTTTGTATCTGTAGAAAGCAGAACACGAACACGCCTTTTACCTTTGGTGTTGAATTTGAAAAAACATAATTTTACTTTTCCTGTAACAGACTTTGTTTTGCTTGATTTATCTGTTTTATCGTATATTTCTACTTCAATTGATTTGTATTTTATGCCTGTCTTCTCATCTTTCGTCCATGTACCAGCCTTGACTTGTAATTCTTTTACTGTCAAATCTTGTTTGCCATACTTGTATAGTTCGTTTCCTTGTTTAACCATCGAAATCAGATGTATCCCTTTGGGCAACAGCTTGCGAAAAACAAAATTGTAAGCCTCGCTACAATTATACCAACTGTCCCATAATAAATAATCAAATTGTATCCTATAACGCAATGCTCTGCCAATCATAGCGATAGATATTTTTGTCTTTGATTTTCGGGATTCTAAATATCTTTTATGAGTGTGGCTTTCTATCGGATAATCACAGCGTTTGGAATGTTTACATCGTTTTTTGCCTGTTTTTAAGACAATATCAAAAGGTATACAGGTTCGTAGATTGCTCCATGCTGCTAAAACTACTTGGTAGCCTTTGTAGTAGCTATGAATAGAATGATCATAAAAATAAGATAAACCCTCAACAAATTTACCAGTTTTCTTTTTAGACGTGTCATCAATGATGAGAACATTGTATTTACCCTCATCGTGCTTATATTTCTTGCTAAATTGCTGTGCTACAGAAAGCAGCAAGGGTCGCCATTTGAAAAATGGATTGTTTAAGAAATCATTGATGGTTGTCTTTTTACATGTCTGGTCTAAATGCTTCAAGGCTTCTGATATTGAACGCTTGTTTTGAAACAACATCAAAAACAAGGTATATATCAATTGTATCACTTGTATTCCATTGCCTCTTGAGATGCCTTTTCTAGTGAGTAATGACCTAATTCGAAAACCTTTCAATAACGATTCGAGTGATGAAGTATTAATCGCCTCAGATTTTACTTGACTAATTTGATGATATTTTAATAATGACATTGAAGTCTCCTTTTTAATTATTCTGTATCTTTCAA
>WRLO01000018.1 GCA_009777575.1 Candidatus Cloacimonadota bacterium | reverse complement strand
TCCCGTCGTTGCGAGGTCCCTTCTTGCTATCCTCACGAAGCAATCTCCGTGTCACTACCACCCCGCCCCGTCGTTGCGAGGTCCCTTCTGCTATCCTCACGAAGCAATCTCCGTGCCACTACCCCCCATCCCGTCGTTGCGAGGTCACTTCTTGCTATCCTCACGAAGCAATCTCCGTGCCACTACCCCCCCGCCCCGTCGTTGCGAGGTCACTTCTTGCTATCCCCCCGAAGCAATCTCCGTGCCACTACCCCCCTGTCACCTTGAACGCAGTGAAAGGTCTTAAAATTCTTAATTCTTAATTCTTAATTCCTCATTTCCCTATACAAAAATCCTCAAATATTCTACTCAATATATCATCTGGAGTCACTTTTCCTATTATTTCCTCCAATTCATTACTCGCTTGTTGAATATCAAAAGCTATAAAGTCCAATCCATTATCATTTTCAATTGCTTCTTTTGCTTTCATCAATGATTTATATGCCTTATTCACACAAGCAAGTTGTCTCGAATTAGTTATTATCCCGGATTTTATTTCCATATCCATATTCTTAAATCGTGAGATTATCGCTTTTTTTAACTCATTCAAGCCATCTTTAGTAACCGTAGAACAAAGAATACTATCCTTTTTCAACAAAAAATCTCGTTTTTTTTCATCAAAATCTATCAAATCGGCTTTGTTTAATACTTTTATTACTTTTTCTTCAGGAAGTGCTGTTAAAAGCCTCTGGTCAACATCATTTTCTATACTGGGATCCGATATATAAAAAATAATATCTGCCTCTTCAATACACTTTTTTGAACGCTCTATGCCTAATATTTCTATAAGATCCTTTGTTCCTTGTATACCAGCTGTATCATAGAGCCTGATTTTGTATCCAGAAAAGCTTAATCCTTCTTCCAAATAATCTCTTGTTGTCCCCGGCAATGGCGTAACTATAGCTCTTTCTGTTTCAAGAAAAGCGTTAAAGATGCTTGATTTACCTACATTAGGCGCTCCATAGAGGCAGATTTTTACACCTTCTTGCATGATAATACCATCATGTCCTGTTTCTATCAAAGTTTTTAAATCATTGAGAAGACTTTCAATCTTATCTAAAATACTTCCAGGTTCATATTCCGGAACTTCATCTTCTACAAAATCAATAGAAAGCTCAAAGATAATACGCAAGCTTATCAACCTATCCAATAATTCTTTAATTTTATGATAAAGCCTACCCTCAAGCTGATATAAAGCCGCTTTTTGAGCATTTTTTGTCTCGGCATTTAAAAGATTTCCCACTGCTTCTGCCTGCGTAAGATCTATTTTCTTATTTAAAAAGGCTCTATAGGTAAATTCTCCTTTTTCTGCAAGACGGCAATGTCGCAGCAAACATTCTAAAATCTGCGAAACTATAAAATTATTTCCATGACAATATATTTCCACCATATTCTCGCCAGTGTAACTATTGGGCGCTTTAAACAGACAAAACATAGCTTCATCAAGCTTTTGACCCTCGTCATGTAATGATGCACGATACAACTTTTTATAGTTCTCCCCTCTAAGAATATTAGTATACCGAGTGGGCTGACTCACGATTTTTTCCATAACCTCAAAAGATTCAGACCCAGACAATCTGATTATAGCAAGAGCGCCTTTACCTTTTGCTGTAGCTATAGCTGCGATAGTGTCAGAATGATAATAACTACTGCTCATCAGGCAAAAAAATCTCCTACTTCTGAAGGTGGAAAAGCGTTTTTAAAATGATTGATTTCTAAATGATAATTATTATTCTCTGGAAAACTATCTATACATATCATCACATCAAAACGATATTCTAAAATCTCTGGATTATGATAATTAACTAAAAAATACATAGCGGTTTTAGTGATTTTTTTTTGTTTTGAATAGGTGATGTCTATTTTAGCTTTGTCTACACTATCATTTGTCCGTGTCTTGACCTCAATAAATACTAAAAAAATACCATCGCGTGCTATGATGTCTATTTCTCCATATCGAGACCGATAATTCCTTTCCAATACCTCATATCCCTCCCTTTCGAGCTGTTGTACACAATAATCTTCTCCATTTTTCCCGAGTTCTCTTTTCTTGTGTCGCATAGATGTAGTTTCCATACTCATTTTTCTAATACCAAACTCCTAAAAAAAATTAATAAAACATCCATTCAGCCAAAATATTTCTCTCCTGTATTTTGTCAACTCTTTTATGAGAAATCAATGTATTTCTGTAAAAAATATTTTTTCCAAGCCATGAAATTATTAATGAACCCTCACCGAAAAATTGATTACCTTGAATATTCCGTAGGAATTATGGCTTGGTAGAACATGGATACCCCGGAATGTTCATATCCCGTAGGGATAATGCCTATTCCATATTCCAAGTGGATAATTATACAGATACCAATCTATTTTCTACCAAACCATAATTCTCACTGAATATTTGAGACTACCTGATTTTCTGAGAGGGAACCTTAGATAGTAGGATAACTTATAGATATATGAAAAAACTCACTTCTATATCTCTTTATTTTTCAATACTATATCTGCCACTCTCTTACCCCGCCTGTATCCTTCCCCTACGCTACACTTGTAATATGTTGAAAATAAAGAAGTTATCAATACTATATTTATATAAATAGCACACATAAAAAGCCACCTTTCTCAAGGAGGTTAGAATGAAATATTGAGATTTATTTTTTTAATTAATTTTCTCATTCTTTCATCAAGAATTAATCCAAAAACATGAGCATATTGACAGTTCTTTTCTGATTCGCAGTCAAAGGTTTTAAAACACCTTTTTGAAGTAACAATTCTAGCACTCTTGTTTTCACACCACATGAATTTATTGTATTTTTACAAAACACATGAAACAAATCTTGCATTTGAGGTGGGTATTGTGTTTTGCATAAATCGTAAATATGTCTATCTAACTCATGATTTATATCTATAAATTCATTGGGCATCGCGGGCAATAAATCAGAAAAATCATTTAAAGACATCTTGATAGCTATAGCATTGATATCGTAATCATTTTTGTTATTCTCCAGAGCCTTCACAATGAGACCATTGGAAAGCAACCTTTCAATACATTCATCTTTATCGGGGTCGTTTTCTAATCTATTGTTAATAAAATCATATAACTCTGGAAATCCAGCGAAAGCGGAGGCAATTTTCCCATCAGGTCTATTGCTGTAATATGTGTTATAGAGCCATATCCGAAACGGATACATTTCAGATGCTCCTATAGTAAAATCTCTATCTCCATAACTTTGATATAAATCAAAATTAAAATTGAATTTATGTTTTTTTAGAACAGTTGCATAAACAAGATTATGTCCACCATCTTTTCTTGACACAAAGAACTTTTCTATCTGTTGATATAGGTCTGGAATTATGTGTTTTCGACTACAGGCGAACGCAATCACAGACCACAACCAAAAATTAAAGTCATTGTTCGGAATAATTAAATCTAAGGAACGAAATAATTCTTTCCCTATATCAAAAAGTGCAGGAACATACTTATCACAGATATCCTTAGCGACTTTGGAGTAAATTTTGTGTAATTTTTCTTGGGCTTCGAAAGATAAATCATGTAGGAGTATGTTTGTAAGATAATTGTCTGCGCTGATATTGAGCATAAACCCATTTTTTACTAAAAAATCTATATCTTCTTCAATTACAGTTCTGTGCGTAGATAATAATTTTGCAATTTCTGAGATTGATAGCGGTTCTCGATAAGCACTATAAAGGATATTCTGGGTGAGTAATTTTGCTAAACTATAATCGATATTGAAGAAGTTCGTGCCGTCTATACCGATGTATTCTGGACAAGTAAATTTAATGGGTTTTATCGCTAATTGACCTGTTCTGTTCATATTATCTTTGTAATCGGTAAAGAATCACAAAACATTATTGTGTTTACAGATAGTTTCTGATTCTTTTTTAGTGGTTTGATGATACCTAAGTCCAATAGATTTTCTAAAACAGCTACTCTAATAGAACCGTCGGCTAAAGAATTGATAGTTAATGCTCTACCTAAATCTTGTAAATGTAGAGCGTAATTTGCTCTGTTTTGTTCAAAAATCTCTTCATCAAGTTCTTTACCTAAAATTTTTAAAGAATTTGGAATATCTGGTAGTAATGCTTCAAGATCAATTAATGATAAACTACAGATGACTGTATTGGCAATTTCTGTTTTTCCTTTTGAAACGATTAACCCTTTATCAAAGAGAAGTTTATAGTTGTCAACATAAGCAGGTTCTCTGGGAATCAAACCTTTGGAAAAATCATAAAGAGTTTTGTAAATTAGGTATTCAGAGCCTTTTCTTTCATCAAAATGAGAATTGAACTGCCAGTAATACATCGGGCAAATATCAGGATTGTAATACTTAATCTGATCAATATTCTTAAATTTGTTATCTTTATTAGTATTTTTTCCATCATCTATTTTGGCATAAGCAATATTTCTGCCGCCATCTTTGCGTTTTACTAAGTATTTACTCCACATAATTCTTTCGTTTATAAATCTGAGTTTTCTGGAACAAGCAAAAGTAAAAATTGACCACAAAAAGAAGTTCATATCATTATTGGGAGAATAAAGTGTATTACCCAGAAACTGTGAAAAAGATTCTGGATTTATCAAAGATATATACATATCAGTTATGAGCTTAGCATATTTTTTTACTCTGTCATTATCTTCGCGTACTGGTTTAATAATACAAAAATTTGTGCGGAATCTACTACCGGGTTCTTTATTAATAAATCCATTTTCACAAAGATGATTAATTTCATCCTCAATAAAGACTACCGGAACTGCTAATTCTTTTGCTATTTCAACAGATGTTTTAGCTTGGTTGTAGATAGAATAAGCGATGTTTTGAGAAAAGTTTCTTTGGAAATAATAGTTCATTCCAATTCCCCAACTTCCTATAAAGCCACGATTAATCATTTCGGTAAAAAGAGGTTCTTGAGGTTTGATATTACTTTCTCTATCATCTAAATAGTTTTCTCTAAGGCTGTTTCGTGCTTCATGTAGATGCCATTTAACAGTTCCTAGTGATAAATTGAGTCTCTCAGCAATTTCAGAAATTTTCAGCTTATCAAAATAATGCAAAACAATGACTTCTCGTTGTGTTTTGCTAAGAAAAGCAATTTCATGTCTTAAACGATCTATCTGCTCATCAAAGTCACTTTCACTATCTTCTTTCAGAATTGGGTTCATAGAGCGATGTTTTACTTCTTTTGACACAAATTGCGAATAAACATTACTGGCTATTTTCCAAATAAAACCATCTAAATTGGAAATAATGTCCAGTTTTAAAAATGCTTTATAAACCTCAAAAGTGATATTTGAAGCCAATTCTTCAGCAATATCTATGTTCATAGTTTTTGTTAGAGAAAAACCATATATCTTGTAAGTATATTTTTCTATTGTCTTATCTGCTATCTCTTTATTCATATTGACCTATATGCTTATTAAATGGATATATATAAACTTATCATCATCGCATTAACCATCCATTTCAGCACCAAAATGCCAAAATTATAAACTTGTTAATTTTGTCAAACAAAAATTTCTTTGAGGATTATAAAACAAAGGTATTTTTATTTTTCTCTTGACTAATTTGACTAATATTTTTTTTTTACTTAATAAGGTATAAATATGTATAAAAAGAAAGACAAGTTCAAAACTATTGGGCAAGATATGAGATTGAAGAATATCCGGATTAACGACTTGGAAGATATATATCATTTTGAGTCTCAAAAAAATACAAGGACGAAATCTTCAAAAATCAATATCAAAAAAGTAGAAACGACATTAAAATCAAATGCAAAGCTTATCAAAGGTCGTGTTGTGGAAGTCATGACAAATTATGTGTATAAAGTTGAAAGTGAATGTTGGGAAGTGGGACAAAGTATTGAAAAACAAAAAAAAGAATCTCGCAATTGCATTTTAAGTGGTCGTCTAAAATACCTCGCTCATCAGTCAAGAAACCCAGTCTGTGTGGGTGATTTTGTAAATGTAGATATTACAGAAACTGATAATATGAGGATCGAAGAGATAGGGAAAAGAAAAAATCTGTTATCAAGATATATTTATCCAAATGAAGTTCTTTTAGCATCAAATATTGACCAAGTTGTGATATTAGCTTCTGTTATGGAACCAGATTTTAATGCAAATCTGATAGATAGATATCTATGTGCTGTAGAAATAATGAATATCCCAATGGTTTTATGTGTAAATAAGGTTGACTTGACGCAGGGTAAAAGTAGTTTAGACAATATTGATTATGTAAATGAATGCGAATACTATAGAAAAATGGGCGTTCCAGTAGTTTTTACATCAGTGAAAAATGGAGAAGGTATAGAAGAGTTAAGAAAACAACTTTTGGATAAAGTGACTGTATTTACAGGTCATTCAGGTACTGGTAAAAGCTCTATAATCAATGCTTTGGAACCCAATCTGAAGCTGAAAGTCGGCAATGTGAGTAGTTTTCATCATAAAGGAACTCATACCACTACTAGTTCAAGAATGATAGCTTGGAGTTTCGGAGGCTATTTAGTAGACACACCGGGTATCAAAACCATAGGTTTGAAGCCAGATGATATAGATATGATTGCAAATTGCTTTCCGGGATTTGCAAAATATTCTGATTTATGTGAATTTGTGAATTGCACCCACATACACGAAGAAAATTGTGCTATAAAGGAAAATATAGATAAAAATATACCAGAAGATAGGTATATTTCTTATTTAAATTTGAGGAAAAAACTATGTTGAGATTAGGACTTTTGTTTAAACCGAATTTGAAGGATAAAGAAATAATATTAAAAAATTTTATTAATATTTGTGAAAAACTTGATATATGGAGCTGTGAATTAGGTAGTAGGGAAAATATGCTTGAATTTTTCGACTTCCCATTTTCAGAGAATAAGAATTTAAGCCACTCCTCTCCTAACTCCCCAAAAGAGACAATACAGCAAATCGATTTTATACTATGTTTTGGAGGAGACGGAACTATGCTACGCTCAGTGGAGTATTCTATTTTTTTCAAAGCCCCCGTATTAGGAGTAAATTTAGGTAAATTAGGTTTTTTATCGGATACCTCTTTAAAAGAGTTGGAAATGTCTATAGTTGCCTTGACACAAAAAAAATATCGTATTGAAAGTAGGATGATGCTTGATATCAAGGTTTTTAGCAATATTAATTTATCAACAATAAAATATCATGGTCTTGCGCTCAATGATGCAGTATTATTCAAAGGGCACAATTCCAAATTGATAGATTTGAGGCTTTATGCCAATAGGCAATTTGTTTATGAGACTAGGAGTGATGGTTTAGTCATTAGCACTCCGACAGGTTCTACAGCATATTCTCTATCAGCAGGTGGACCTATCATATCTCCAGCTATGCAAGCAATAGTCGTTACTCCATTGAATCCACATATTTTATCAATAAGACCCTTTGTCTTTGATGAAGATGAAACTATCGAAATCAGAATACCAAACGATCATCATATCTATCTACAGACTGATGGTAATAATAGATGTGAACTTGATTTTCAAGATAAAATAATCATAAAAAAATATAAAGAAACTTTAAATTTTGTAAAACTGACTCAGAAAACATTTTATCGTATTCTGAGAAAAAAATTACAGATGGGAAAAATGTGATATGTTAAAAGATTTAAAAATAAAGAATTTTGTCTTAGTTAAAGACATGAATATTAGTTTTGGTCAAAATCTAACTGTTTTGACTGGTGAAACGGGAGCAGGTAAATCTGTTATTGCCGGTGCTTTGCAATTAGTGCTTGGAGAGCAAATAAAACATGATGTTTTTTATAACAATCATGCGAGTGTAGAATTGGAGGCAATATTCGATGTCTCAAATTTGAAAGCTAACAAAAATTTTCAAGATTTGTTAGAAAAATATGGAGTGGAAATAGAAATATCAAATCATAAATCGCAAATCACTGGTGATTTATATGAAATGGAAAGCGGATCTAACCATAACAAGTCTCTTGTCGCAAGCCAAGAATCCGCTATGAGCGAACTCTTTTTCTATAGAGAAATCAAACCTGATGGTAGGTCATCTATATTTATCAATGGTCGTAAATCTACAAATGCAATAGTTAAGGATTTTCGCAATATTTTGCTTGATTTTCATAGCCAAAGAGACCAGCATTCCTTGTTTGATGAGGATATACAGTTGTTATATCTTGATAATTATGCCAATCTAATGAGTCTCAGAGACGAATTTCAAAAGAATTACAATCTTTGGACTGACTACACTAAAAAATTAAAAAAATATCAAGATGATAATCAAAAAAATAAAGAGAAAATCATGCTCTATCAATATCAGATAGATGAATTGGAAAATGCCAATCTAAAAGAAAATGAAGAAGCTGAACTTGATAAAGAATACAACCTACTTTCCAATGCTAAGGATATTCTGAATCTGTTTTATGAGATGAAAGCTGAATTTTTTGAAGCAGAGAAGACAATTTATGATATATTTGGGTTTTATAAAAACAGATTTGTAAATTATGTAAACGATAGTAAATTAATAAAGGACAATGTCGAAAATTTATCTGTTTGTATCACTGCTCTCGAAGATATAATGTCAAGTTTAAGATTTTTAGACGATGAGATACCTACAGATCCCAAAAGACTGGAAGAGGTTGAAAGCAGACTCAAAACATTATACGATTTAAAAACAAAATATAAAAAAGACATTGTCCAGATGAATGAATATCTCAATGAAATGAAATCATTTATCGGCAGTTATGAGCAAGACATTGAAACTGAAGAAAAATTTAAAGCAGAGATAGATTCATTAAGGCAAAAAACCTTCGAGATAGCTCTTGAACTCGAAAATAAAAGAATTGAAGCAGCTACAGATTTTCAGTTAAAAATTATTGATTCGTTGAGAAATCTCGCGATTAATGAGGCTGATTTCAAAATCGTAGTTGAAAGAAGTATACAAACAACATCTTCGCCTTTAAATAAAAACGCTTTACAAGATATTTCTATGTCAGACAAGGATATAAACTCTTTGCAGATAGAAGACTTCTGTTCAACAGGCTTCAACAGAGTTAAATATATATTTAGCGCAAATAAAGGGATGGCTTTACAAGATCTGAAATCAACTATTTCTGGTGGTGAGCTGTCAAGGTTGTTATTGGTGATCAAGTCTATTTTAGCAAAGAAATTGCCTGAGCGAACTATTATTTTTGACGAGATTGACGCAGGTATTGGTGGAAAAACAGCTAATACATTAGGTGTTTTTATCAAAGATTTGAGCCATAGTCATCAAATATTATGTATCAGCCATCTGCCTCAAATTGCCGCTATAGCAGATAATCATTTACTGATAACAAAGATCAGTTTAAATGACAAAAGTGCAATAACGATGAATGAGCTTAGTCATGAGGAAAGAAGAGAAGAAATAGCAAGAATGCTGTCAGGAAATGTCACCGATACCGCTCTTGAACATGCAGATGAGTTGCTAAAAAAATGATAAAAGCTATTATAGTTTTTGAGGCTGTCGCATAATGAAAAAACTCTGTCATACTACGAAAATAAATGTATGTTTTTAGGAAATCTTAACACAGCTTGTTTTTTAGTATTCTCTGTGCTTCAATTTTTGAAGTTACAAGTAAGTATAACTGTATAGCTACACATCACAATAAAGATTTCTGCAAAATCGAAAATAAAATAATAGTTGACAAGAAGAGCTAAAATAAAATATTTGTAAAAAAAAAAATTTGGAAAACGGAGTGTGGTATGGCTATAAGCTCCTTAGAAGAGTTAAAGAAGTCGATTCATAGTATCATAGGATGTTACCCTGAATTGAAGATGTCAATACATTTGCGTCAATGGCAGACGGATTTTTTGAGATTTTTCAAAAGTCAAACAAATTATAATATCAGCAAAAACACGATTTATGCAGATGTTCAACTTTACAAAGACAAAAAGAATTATTCATTTACAGTCAACAATCCGAGTGTTGAGCTAATCCGTGATAGGATAGTGGAAGCATTGAAGGTTATAGACAAACTTCCCCCTGATCCTGATTTTGTAGATCTGGAAACTAATCTGGCAAAGGGTATAGAAGTCGTTAAAGAGAATCAGATAAAAATAATATCTCTAGATATGAAAATAGAAATATTGAAAAGTTTCAAAGCAAAGATCGAACCACTTGGTTTTGATTTATATGGAACATTTATCTGTAATAATGAAATAAATTATCTAATGAATAGTAATGGATTGGATAAAAAATGGGAAATGAGTCCATATTATTTTGAGATAAAGGCAGTATCGAATAAAACTGAAGTAACTGTGTTGGAAAGTTTTGGTGGTGATACTGTAGAGCTTGATACAAGTTTTTCCGACATAAATTGCAACGAAATAGTGCAAACCTTTAAGAATAAAGTAAGTGATTTTGCGCAAAAATGCAAGTTGGCACAAAATGAAGTAATCGATGTAGACTCTGGTGATTATGAAGTGATACTAGCGCCTCGCTGTATAGGTGAATTGATGCAATATTATGTTTGGTCAAATCTCAAAGTATCGAGTGTTGACAGGGAAGAAACAGATTTGATAGGCAAGGAAGGCTTAAAGGTTTTTCCAGAAAGCTTTAGTTTATATGATTCACCTCAACATCGGAATGTAGTGAAGACTGAATATGGTTCAGAAGGTCATTTGATAGGCGAATTACCTATTTTTGAGAAAGGGGTATTCCAGAATTTTTTGGTAAATTTTTATTATGGAAAAAAGCTGGGATACGAGATAAATGGTAATCAGGGAAATTGTTTAGTAATGCAAACTGGAGAAGCTAAACTCGCAGCGATGATAAAGAGCGTAAAAAAGGGACTTTATATCTCGAGCTTTCATTACATGAATTTTATCAATGAGAGAGAGACATCATTGACTGGCTTGACCCGTGATGGCACTTTTTTAATAGAAGATGGACAAATCACAAAAGTGGTAAATAATCTGCGATTTACAGAAAAAATCACTGATATATTGAACAATATAACAGACATTGAGGATAAGTCAACAGTGTATCCTATGTCAGATAATTATGGTTCATTTTCGATATCTGCATATTCTATGCCTCATATAAAAGTGAAAGAGTTTAATATCAGCTCATCAACAAAAACGGTGTAAAGGAGAGCAACCATGAAAGAAATAATCCAAAAAATCATCGAAAAGTTAAATGAACCGGGCATAACCTTTGCAGATGTAAGATATACAAGTTCAGATTATCAGTCAATTTTTTTTGAAAAAGGGCATCTAAAATATTTGTCTACAGAAAAAAATGACGAAGGTATAGGCATCAGAGTATTAATGAATGGTTGTTGGGGTTTTGCAGGCACAACCTTGATAAACGAGACCGAGATAGACAAAATGATCAAAATGGCAATATCGAATGCCTTACAGGGAAGTCTTTTTAGACATCAAAAGGTGATCTACATGCCGATAAAACCAACAACAGGAAGTTATCATTTCAACCCAGTAGAAAATCCTTTCTTGATGTCTGAAGAAGAGAAAATACATTATTTTGAAAATCTTGCAAAACTATTAACTCACAATGATAAAATAGTTTATTCATACATAAACTGTGATTTTTTCAAACAATATAAAATTTATGCCAATACAGAAGGGACTTTCACCGATAGCACGATTTATGATGTCATGCCAAAAATGTATGTTCTCGCTTCAGATGGATTAAAAAATTATTCACGAACATGGCCTGGCGATATGAATGCTCGCAGAGGAGGATTTGAAAAGGTAAGAGATTTCAAGTTTGAAGAAAACAGCGAAAGAGTGATCAAAGAAGCCATCGACCTTTTATCTGCTCCCAGTATAGAAGAGGAAAGAGCAGATATAATCATCGGAGGTGGACATCTGGCATTGCAAATCCATGAATCCGTGGGACATGCAACTGAAGCTGATCGGATGTTTGGGATGGAAATCTCTTATGCAGGTAAAACCTTCGTTAAACAACCGATGTTGAAAAAATTCCGATACGGTTCAGAAATAGTGACAATATACAGCGACAGCACATTAGAAAATGGACTTGGTTATCACCTAGTAGATGATGAAGGTGTTCCGGGTAGACGGGTAGACATCATCAAAAACGGAATCTTGAACGATATGCAAACAGCGAGAGAAATAGCACCATTGCTTGAATTAGAACCAAGTTCGAATATGAAGGCATCTTATGCGAATGATTTTCCATTAGTTCGAATGACGAATTTATGTTTAGAACCTGGCAAGGGTTCATTGCAGGAACTGATAAAAGAAACCGAAAAAGGCTATTTTATCGATTTTACAAAGACATGGTCAATAGATGACAATAGAAACAATTTTCAGTTCACAACGGAGATCGGCTATAAAATTGTCGAAGGTAAAATAGTGGGAATAGTTAAAGAACCGACCTATTTTGGGATCACGCCAGAGTTTTGGGCTTCTTGTGATAAAATCTGTGGAATCGAAGAATGGGAAATGTATGGGACTTTCCATTGTGGAAAAGGCGAGCCTGGTCAGGTAATGCATCTATCTCATGGAGCGTCTCCAGCGAGGTTTCGGAATGTCGTGTGTAATGTGAAAGCTTGAGAAGTTTGAGATGTATGTTTTTTCAAAAAGTTCTTGACAAAAATAGGTTTATGAAATAAATAACCCTTTTGGTTATAAAAGAGCTGATTTAAGAAAATCTAAAAAACAAATAAAGGAGTAAAGTATGAAGAAAATACTTTTTGTTTTCATTTTAATGAGTATGTTGGTAGTAGTATTATCAGCACAAAACAGTAGGAATGCTTTAATGCATTCTGAATATTCAAGGTCCTTAGAACCAGTCGTAGTATTATCGGAAGGTTTTGAGGGAACATTCCCACCAGCTGGGTGGACTTTAATTGATGCCGACGGAGATGGTTGGCAATGGCGGCAGTGGAATCAAGCGTTAAAAGAATTAGCTGATGTTCAAGGAACACCAGCAATTGTAGCTAATACAGGGTTAAACTCTGCGTTTTCACAGACTTATATCAATCCATCTGAGAATGGTGGAACACAGTTAGTCTTGACTCCAGATAATTGGCTAATAACACCTGCTCTAAATATCCCCAATGGTGCAACAGAGGTCAATTTGTCATTTTATGTATGGTCACTCATCACGAGTCATCCTATTGAGCAGTATTCTGTTCTGATATCAACGACCAATACTCAACCATCGAGTTTTACTTCGCTTTACAATCAAACATTGAATGCCACATTAGTTCAACCAAGCATTCGAAATGTAGATTTGAGTAACTATGCAGGTAATACAATTTACCTAGCTTTTCGTCATCACAATAGCACAGACCAATTTGCACTAGCGATAGATGATGTGTTGGTAACAATGGTTCCTCCCGAACCATCAGGTCATATAGGATTAGCACCGAAGAATCTGACCGCGACTCAGTTTGGTGCTCAAATCGACCGAACAGTAAGAGTCGAATGGGATGAACCTGAGACGACAGTGTTAATTACTTATGCGAACCCTTTGGGAGCAGATAGTGGAATCGGAATTGGAGGGGCAGGACAGCATATAGTTGCCCATCGATATTCTGTAGAAGAAATCCAAGCACAAGGTCTTAATAACTCAATATTGACAAGAGTTCAGTTTTGGCCTAGGGAACCCCAGAATATAGTTTCAACAGAAATAAAGGTCTACATCGGTGGAAACTGGACAGGAGATGAAGATACCAACAGTCCGGGAACACTGGTTCATTCTCAACCAGTAACAGCAAACTTATCTCAGTCATGGATAGAAGTCATATTAACAAATCCCATCAACATCCCGGACAATGAGGAAATATGGATAGGTGTTCATTATGTTTATACAGCTGGCTTTACACTTGGATGTGATAGGACAACATACGATAATGAATATGGTAATGTGACCTATATTTTTTGGGATGAAGAGGAAGAAGATGGCGACTATTGGACAACCTTGGTGGCCTTGAATCCGCAGCTAACCTACAACTGGACAATTCGTGGTGTAGTAGAGAGTAGCTTAGGCGAAGGTTTAGTTTTTCTTGGATACAATGTCAGTCGTGGTGATGAACTTCTTACCCCAAGCCCTATTAGTAGTTTAACATTTGAAGAAATTGCTCCACAGGGTAGAAATTTTTACTATGTAACCGCAGAATACAATCAAGGGGAATCACAAGCATCTAGAGTAATAATTGATGTAATCACTGGTTTAGAACCAAGTAATCCTCCTCGGAATCTAAGTGTGACTAACGGAAACGGTAGTGTGGAACTTAACTGGCAAGCTCCCGAAGTAGATCCAGAATATCCAGCGCGTATACCTACACATTATAGGGTATATCGAGACGGAGTCGAGATAGATATAGTATTAGGCAATGTTCATACATACTTAGAACACCCACTTGTCAATGGTGTTCCATATGAATTTTATGTCAGAGCGGTTTATGTTATACCTTCGACAGTATCAGTTCCTTCCAACACAGTTATTGGAACACCCCAAGGAATCGTTCCGACTCCATTTCCTCCTAGACAAGTTGCCTCTAGTCAGTTTGATCAAAATGTAACAATAAGCTGGAATCATCCAGAGTATAATGTGCCAATACCTACAGGAGCAGTTGAGTTCGGTCATCCTCTTCCAGCCGGAGATGGATATACTATGAGCCAAGCAGTACCAGGAGTTCAAGGATCAGCACATAGGTTTTCTCCAGAGCATCTATCCCAAATGGGTGTAGCAGGTAAAAAACTTGTAGGTGCAAGTTTTTGGGGCGGCAATGCTGTAGCATCAGCTTCTGGAATTCGAATAACTATTCGTGTGTATGTAGGTGGAACTAGTGTAGCAGATCCGGGAGAGATGATATATGAGCAGTATTGGGGTCGCACCAATTCAACTCACTCACAAACAATAATAGATATGGGATTTTATGAGCCAATAGAGATTCCAGTGGATCAAGAACTTCGTATTGCATTTATAGCAGAAGGTCGTGGTGGTGATGGTTTTGGGTCAGTGTTCTTTGGAAGCGATGCAGGCACACCTGAATGGGGCAATTTATTCCTTAACCCAAGTGGAAATTGGGTCAATCCGACTCTAACATGGCCAGAAATAACAGGTAATGCTATAGTAGTAGGTTGGGCAATAGATGACGCGGGTCAAATGATAGCTTTGGGTAATGAACCTCAAACAGAACCAACTATTGATTTCTCTAAGAGACAAATAATGATGAGCAACAATTGTGCAGACTATAATTTAATAGAAAATGCTTTTTTGTACACATCAATTAAAGATATAACTCCAAGAAGTTTGATGACTTATAATGTATATCGTGGAGCTACCCTACTTGGTTCAGTTCCTGCTAACCAAAGGTCATTTACTGAAGAAGAAGCACCAGTAGGTAGCCAAACATATTCAGTATCAGCAGTTTATCAGGAAAGAGGCGAATCTGAGCAGATATCAACAACCATAAATGTAATCGCAAGGCCTCTAATCAGTGACTTTCCATATTTTCAAGGATTTAATTCAGGCAATCTCCCATCAGGCTGGATAGACTTTACCTTATCACCAGATAATCAGAGTTGGCGAGCAGCATCGGGTGGAGCAAACTTACCTTATGAAGGATCTCATTGTGTTGTGAGTTTGTCTATGCAGGGTAATAGCAGTATAAATCCGGACAATTGGCTTATAACCCCAAGAATGTTGATTCCTGAAGATGTAGACGAATTTTGGATGACTTACTATATAGGTGCCTCTCATCCAGAGCGATTTTCAGAGAATTATTCAATACTTCTTTCTACTACGACACCTACAGTTGAAGGGTTTGAGAAAGTATTGCGTTCAGAAACATTGACAACTGACGAATGGCAAAAAAGAACATTAGATTTAAAAGAATTTGCAGGTCAGACAATCATGCTTGCCTTTAGACATCATGATGTATCAGGTCAAAGCTCTTTGAAATTAGATGCCATTACCATTGACAGATATGCCAACATAGGTGATGGTGTATCTGAACCAGTCCGAACCGAATTGTTAGGTAATTTCCCAAATCCTTTCAATCCAGATACAACTATAGATTTTAATCTTCGTTCAGAAGGTCATGTGTCTATAGATATTTTTAATATCAGGGGCCAAAAAGTTCGTTCTTTAGTCAATGATGTATTAATTTCTGGACATCATTCAGTGATATGGAATGGAAATGATGACATTGGAAGAAATGTGAGTTCTGGAATATATTTCTATCGATTGAATGCAGATGGAGTATCCGAAACCAGAAGAATGGTGTTGATGAAATAGATTATGAATAAAGATTTCAGTATATTCTATGAAATACTGTAGTGGCTTATTGCATAAGCTAAAAAACTAGAGGGAGTCTTTTATGGCTCCCTCTTTTAGTGTAATGACAATCTATTTTCATGCTTAATGGTGAAGATGGTTAATGGGCGATAACACGAAAACAGATAAAAATAATATACCTTACATATATCGAAGATATCGGTTCAAGAGCTTGTTCGCTGAATTATCTCAAGAGAAAAGATGACACCCCACATCCTCCCCTGCCTCACACACCGCGAGCGGTGTGTGAGGTGGGGGAGGGGGAGATGGTGGTGAGTTATATCCGTTTCTATTAAAAGCCACACACCTTCGGCGTGTGCAAAGAATATAAATAATTAATTAAATTTAACTTTTCAGTGAGGATTAAAAGATTAGAAAAAAAAATATTTTTTTTGTAATATTTTACAAAAATTTTCGTCTAACTAATAGAAAGACCAAAAAGGATGTGAATATTTGGAATCAGGATTTGAGTTATTATATCGAAAGTATTATACTCAAGTATATTCTTATGTGATGACGCTAGGGAGGAATAGAGACACAGCCGAAGAGATTACTCAGCAGACATTTGTAAAGGCTCTGACCTCATATAAGACTTTTCGTGGCGAATCATCAGAGATAACTTGGTTGTGTTCGATTGCAAAAAACTTGTTTATAGACGAACAGCGAGAGCAAAAGAAGGCAGATAAAATAGTTCCCGAACTGGAAAGTTCGGTTCATTTTACTTCTATAGAGATGGAGCTGGAATCTGAAAATGAGGAAAAAATCTTTCAAATCCATAGTGCATTACATTCACTAAATGAGCCATATAAAGAGGTATTTCACTTGCGTGTATTTGGTGATTTGTCTTTTGAAAATATCGGAAAACTTTTTGGAAAGACAGCCAACTGGGCATGTGTAACTTACCATCGAGCAAGGTTAAAGATCAAAGAAACATTGGAGGAAAAATGAGTATTTCATGCGAAATTGTAAAAGATTTACTGCCGCTTTATCAAGAAAATGTATGCAGTGAAGAAAGTAAAGATATTGTAGAAAAACATTTAATTGAATGTATTTCCTGCCGAGAGGTGATGGCTAAAATGAAAAATGATGGCTTGGACGAAACTCTGGAAGCAGAAAAGACAACCATCCTTGACCACTGCATTCAAAAGGTAAACAAGGTGTCGAAATTTCTTGGTATCGGCTGCACGACATTGATTACCATACCGATTGTAACAGGTGTTTTTATTGGTCTCTTTGTGTCAAAAAACATCACTATGAGCAACATTATACTTTCTGCACTGATAATAGGAATCGCATATTTTGTGGGTTTTTATTTTGATGTTCCATTAAAGTTTATGGGTTCACAATATGGCAAAACAAAGAGAAAATCGTTTTATATAGGTATTTGGCTTGCTGTTCTTTATATGATACCTATTATCGTTTCCTTTATAGTAAACCTGGCTGCCGATAAAACTTTAGATTATTTTTATACGGTTCTTGCAGCCCATTTCTTGGCAGCTTCAGTAACTGTGGTGCCGCTAATACTACCAGAAAAAAAGTTTTTATGGACTATTATCAGTTTTACAGGTAGCTTACTTTTCTTGATTTTGGTTGTTGGCTTAATAGATGGTGATACTGATGTATGGGTGTCTACTATCGGCACTTTGTTTGGAATGTCGGTGGTGTTTCTGCCTTATGTGCTTCGAAATTTATTGGTAAAAGGCAAGTTATCAAAACATAAAGGTTTGATATATATGACAGTGAACACAATTTTACTTTATTTAATAGTTATCCTTGCTGTTTATCCGAATCACAATTCTGATCTCAAACCTGATTTGGTTTTTATGACCTTAACTCTACTTTATCCATGGGGAATGTTTTTGATCATCAGATATTTACCCTATATTAGATTGCTGAAGACAGGATTTTCTATCGTTTTAACTGGGCTTTACTTGTGGCTATTGCCTATAGGGACATATTCTGCATCTGATGGTATCTATTTGGGTGAAGGGTTTGGAGAGGGGAATCTTGTTGTGCTATCATCTATATTTGGGATTGGGCTTTTGTTTGTGATGATTGGATGTATTAGAAAATGGATAATGGATAATGGATAATGGAAAATGGATAATGGATAATGGATAATGGATAATGGATAATGGGGAATGGAGAATGGAGAATGGAAAATGGATAATGGAAAATGGAAAATGGGGAATGGATAATGGAAAATGGATAATGTCCACCATATCCCGTAGGAATTAAATCAGAAAAGTAAACAAAAAAATATAAAGGAGAAATAACAATGATGAACACATTGTTGATTTTATTAGTGATTTGCATATTTAGCTTTTGTAGCATATTGTATGCAGATTTTACTGTAGAAAAAGAATTACCTATTGAGGAATTTCAAAATTTGATACTGATAGGTGAAATTGACTTGTATTTTACGCAGTCCGACGAGGTATCTTTGATACTGAAAGCAAAGGATGAAAAGGATTTTGAGAAACTTCATCATGAGTATCGTGACAAGACTTTAACGATACGGAATGGCGTTAAAAGCAGATCTGTCTTTTCTATCTTTGGGGTTCAATTTTTTCGTTCAGAAGGCAGAAATGAAAACAAATTATTGCTTTATGTGAACGCACCGAACTTAGAATCTATCGATAAAAACAATGGTGGAAGAATAGTTTTTGAATCAGGTGCTGTTTTCCAAAAACTAGAACTAAAACATTCCGGTGGTGGCACTATAGACATCAGCGAGATAACTATCGATGAACTAAATGTGACCTCAAGCGGCGGTGGAACAATTAATTTGTCCGGCACGGCTGATTTGGTACGAATGCAAAAAAGCGGAGGTGGTAGGATAATTGCTGAAAATTTCATCATAAAAAAGGCTAATATTACGACCTCTGGTGGCGGAACTATCACAGCATATATCTCTGAAGAATTAGATTTGAAACGAAGTGGCGGAGGAAGTGTTAATTTATCAGGAACTGCTGAAAATGCAAGTATACAAACCAGCGGTGGTGGCACTATCAACGCTGAAAACTTCATCGTAAAAAGAGCAAATATTTCTACCTCTGGTGGTGGCAGAATCACAGCTCATATTTCAGAAGATTTGGACTTGAACCAGTCTGGTGGCGGAACGGTCAATTTGTCTGGAACAGCTGTAAATGCGAGGATAAATAAAGTTTCTGGAGGTCGTTTAAATGCTGGAGATTTTTTGGTAGAAAACGCAAGTATCACCTTGAGTGGAGGTGTGAGTGGTTCGGTATATGTCAATGAATTGCTGGATATTCAAATGTCTGGGGGTGGTAGATTGCAGTATAGAGGCAATCCGAGAATCAGGCAAAATCTGTCAGGGGATGCAAGATTGATCAGTGAGGGATTGTGAAACCACAGAGGACGCGAAGGGCGAGGAGGACACTGAGTTTTTTTAACACAGAGAAGACGGAGAAGACACAGAGAACACAGAGAACTATTTCTCAGTTATAAAAAAATTTTATAAGACCACGGAGGACACGGAGATTTTTTAACATAGAGAAGACGGAGAAGACACAGAGATATTTGTTATTAAGTATTATTAATCGCTCTGTGCCCTCTGTGTCTTCTCTTAAAAAACTCTGTGTTAAAAGTTAAAAGGAGAAAAAATGAGTACATTAACAATCAAAGATTTTAACAAGACCTATTCAAATGGGGTTCAAGCATGTAAAAATGTAAACCTGACTATTCAAACAGGAATGTTTGGATTATTAGGTCCAAACGGAGCTGGAAAGTCAACATTGATGAGAACCATAGCTACACTACAAGATGGAGATTCTGGTAGTATTTTTTTGGATGACCTAAATGTTTTACAAGAAAAACACGAAGTCCGTAAAATATTAGGATTTTTACCACAAGAATTTGATTTATATCCCAAATCAACAGCTTATGAACTTTTGAATCATCTCGCTGTTTTGAAAGGAATGAATGATGCTAAAACCAGAAAAAATGCGGTTTTGTCTTTATTAGAAAGGACAAATTTATCAAATCATAAGAATAAATATCTAGGAGGCTTTTCAGGTGGGATGAAACAAAGGTTCGGCATAGCTCAGGCTTTACTGAATAATCCTAAATTATTGATAGTCGATGAGCCTACAGCAGGTTTAGACCCTGAAGAAAGGTTTCGTTTTCACAATATCTTGTCAGAACTCGGTGAAAATATCATCGTGATACTTTCTACGCATATAGTAGATGATGTTAGTGATTTATGCAATAGTATGGCTATCATGAATCACGGAGAGGTTTTGATAGAAAATCATCCTGAAAAAGTTTTGGAACAATTGAAAGATAAAGTTTGGTATAAAGTGATAGAAAAAAATGAGATAGATGCAGTAAAAAATAATTATCGAGTATTGTCATCGAGAATGTATATGGGTAAAACAAAGGTGCATGTGTTTGATGATGATAGTGCTACAACAGATTCCAGTAGCGGCGGTGATAGCCTCCGTCCACAATCAAATGGTTTTACCCAAGTAGAAGCAGATTTAAATGATGCGTATTTTTATTATGTAGGGGATGTTTGAAAGAACTATAAAGAGCCACACACCTTCGGTGTGTGTAAGGTATGATTACAATTAATTAAATTCTACATTGAGGCGGAACGCATACATGCGTTCCCTACGAATGCCAATTGATTGGTTTCATCCCTACGGGATGCGGTTTGGGGTTGTTTTCATTTTCTACAGAGCTTCACATACCTAAGAGGCTTATGTAAGGTAAAATTAGAAAATTAACTTTTCAGATAGGATTCATGAATGCATGTGTAAGATATGAATTTTATGAAATAAATAAAACGAGGTTAATGATGTTTGAATTTTGTATTTTTGAGATAAAATATCGTTTGCGATATATATCGACTTATGTATTTGCTTTTTTATTGATAGGTCTTACTGTGTTAGACCAATTGGCTCGTGGTGGAGCTTTATGGGGCGTCAGCACAGCAATGGGTGATAAGTTATTTATCAATTCACCGTATTCGATATTTAATCATATAGATTTGATTTTAAAACTAAGCATATTTATGATGGCAGCCTTTATTCATCAGATGTTTAGTAAAGATTTTGAAAATAAATTTTCTTATCTACTCCTGTGTAAACCAATCACAAAAACACAATATATTTTGGGTCGATTTTTAGGCAATTTCATCATCATGATGATGATGATTGTGGTTTCAATGATAACTTTTGGTTTATCAGTATATTTGCCCGGTATCGACAAAGAAATGATAGGTGGGTTCAATTTATATTGGTATATTGAGCCGATATTTACTATGGTGATACCAAATTATCTGTTTATCAGCGTGTTATTCATTGCTATTGTGATAGCTACCAAAAAATCCGCAAGCGTTTTTGGAATGGGTTTTGTGATTTATACGATGCAAACCTTTGCCAATCATTATGGTTCAAAAATCGAAAATCAAGTCTTGTCCACTTTGATAGACCCTTTTGGCTCACGAGCTTTTAACCTAGCCACTAGAGGATGGTCAGCAGTAGAAATGAACACACAAACTATCGGATTGCCTTATTTTATGCTTTATAATAGGATTTTATGGGTCAGTGTCAGCTTGATAATATTTTTCATTGCCTGGAAAATGTTTAAGTTTGAAAATGTTTTTAAACAAAAAATGAAGAAAATTGACGCTTCTGTAGAGGCATATTGCACACGTTCTGAAGATAAAGAGGTGATAGATTGTAGGGGCGTATTGCGTACGCCCAATACAAAATGGCGTATACAATACGCCACTACGAGTTTTTTCACCCTATTCAAGTTTTATTTCACCAAAATACTCCGCTCACCTTCATTTTACTGGATTTCAGGAATCGGAGTAGCTCTGATGATTTCAGGTGCTCATAATCATGATTCATATTATGGAACGAGAGTTTTACCAGTCACGATAGATATAATTTATTCGATTCATGCAAATTTTAATGTATTATGGATGGTTATCCTTACATTTTTCACTGGGGAGCTTATATGGGGTTCCAGAGATAATAAAATCAGTCTGATAGAAGATTCTTTACCATTGAGCAATTTTGTCAGCTTTTTCTCAAAATATGTATCAATGGCTGTCTTTATAGGGATTTATTATTTGTTGATGGTAGTAGTAGGTGTGATTTATCAGACAATAAAGGGATATTATATATATGAGTTTGATGTTTATTTTATTAACATGTTTTTCGATTTTTATCCTTTTATGCTTATCTGGTTAATGCTTATTTTTGTTATTCACAATTTCGCCAACAATAAATATTTAGCTCATTTTCTTTCTATCTTGGCATTTTTGGGAACAGATTTGTTGTCATTATTTAGGATTCAACACCCATTATTTCTGGTTTTCAATCTTAACGATATGCTCTATTCGGATATGAGCGGTTTTGGGGGTAAAGAAACCTTCGTTGCATGGATGTATCTTTTCGGTTTTTTACTCGCATCAGTGCTGGCAAGTATCTCTGTGATGTGCTGGAAGAGAGGGCTTGAGCAAAAATACTGCAAAAATATGTTAATAACACTAAAGACCAGAAAAGGATTGCTGATCAATGGAGTTTTAGTTTGTTCAACTCTTTTGGTTGCAGGTTTTATTTTTTACAATACAAATGTTTTGAATGATTATCATACAGTAGCATATCAAGAGAAAATACAAATTGAATATGAGAAATCTTTTAAACATTTCGAAAGGCAAAATCAACCTAAAATACATGATGTTAAAATGAATGTGGACATTTATCCAGAGAAAAGCGAAATGATTGCAGATGGTATTTATTTACTTAAAAATTCTGGGGAAACAGCTATTGACACAGTTTTTGTTCATAGATTTCATAGAAATGTTACTAAAATGGATTTTGATGTAGATATAAAGGAAATAATAAATTTTAAAGATCATGATCTGACTTTATTCGTTTTGGAAAATAGTCTTGAACCGGGTGATTCACTTAGCTTCAGCTTTGATTATCATATAAAAAAAAGAGGGATTTTAGCCAACGATATCAGACGAAATGGGACATTTATCAATAGCGGTTTGTTCCCAAGTTTTGGATACCAAACAGAAAGAGAGCTCAGAACTGAACGCAGACGAAAAAAACTTGGACTGCCAGATAGAGAAGATAGATGGCCAGATACGGATGACCCTTATGGTTTGAGCAGAAATTATATAATATCTGATAGCGATTGGACTTCTTTTGAAGTTACTGTATCTACATCTGGTGATCAGATTGCACTGGCGCCTGGGGAATTGGTGGCAAGCTGGACAGAAGAATATAATCCCCCCTTAGTCCCCCCTTATAAAGGGGGACAAAGCAGAAACTATTACACCTATCGTATCGACCAAAATATGATCAGGTTTTTCACTTTCATGTCAGCAAGATATGAAGTCAAAAGAGATAAATGGAACGACATAGACCTTGAAATATATTACCATCCGGGACATGATTTTAATCTCGATTCTATGATGCAAGGTATGAAAGAATCTCTTGAATATTTCACACCCGCCTATAGTCCATATCCATATAATGTTCTCAGAATAGCCGAATTTCCACGATATGCAAGATTTGCTCAAGCATTTCTGACCTTGATACCTTTTTCTGAAAATATAGGATTTATTGCTGATGTTCGAGAAAATACAATTGATTATCCATTTTATATCACAGCTCATGAAATAGCACATCAGTGGTGGGCACATCAGGTGATAGGTAGTAGAGTTCGGGGAACAGTGATGCTAAGCGAATCCTTTACAGAATATGCCTCATTGATGGTTGTAAAAAACCGATACAATATTAAAATGGACAATGGACAATGGACAATGGATAATGAAACGAAGGGAAACGATTTCCTATATCGCAGACAGCTAAACTACACCTTGAGAAGTTATCTAAATGGCCGCTCTTATGAACAAAAATTTGAATTACCTTTGTCACAAGCGGAAAATCAACAGTATTTAGTATATAGTAAAGGAATGTTGATAATGAACGCTATGAGCAGATTGATAGGAGAGGATGTATTGAACCAAGCTCTGAGAGAGTTTCTTGAATCATATCAGTATGCTTCAAACCCGTATCCAAATTCTTGGGACTTTATGAATGTTCTTGATTTTTATGTGCCAGATTCCTTAAAAACTATAGTCGATGAGATGTTCAATCAGGTCGTTTTACACGATTTAAATATATTAGAAGTGTCCTCGACAGAACAAGATGAAGGCACATATAAAACTATCATTGACTTCAGCACAGAAAAAACAATATTCGATAATGAAGGCATTCCTGAAACTTTGGAGTGGTCAGGATGGCTGGAAATAGGATTGATTGAAGATATAGAAAATGATATGAATAACATCTTTCACCTTGAAAAAGTATGGATAAACAATAAAGAAAACACAGTCGAGATTATCAGTGCTAAACAGCCTGATAGGGTGATTTTAGACCCTTATGTTTTGTTGATGGCAAGAGATTTAGATAGCAAAACATCTAGAGTCAATGCTCGAGATCTAGGTAATTTTAGGAGAGCTGGCTCAGGGGCTATACAGTTTGATTTGTGGTGATAAGTGATGTAGAATAGGTTTTTTTTGCTATTTTATAGTTGAGTCTTCTCCGAAAAGTCAAATTATATAAAATATACCTTACATAAGCCTTATAGTATTTTGAATTTTTTACTTGCAAAAAACGGACTAAAAAATAAAATGGTTCAATGTTGAAGATTTTATGTAATTTGGAGGCGAAATGCTTCGTTGTTGTGGCAGCAAAATTCTGCAAGGGAGGCTGATTTTGAGAACAAAAGAGAGCTTTAGGTTTCTTGTTTTACTGATAACAGTGTTTTGTATCATAATCATTCCGAATTTTAAGGTTTATGCCATCACACTATGCGAAAGCGGTGAATCTTGCTGTAAAGATACTGAATCTACCCAAGCAGTCGAAATAGTTTTTGACTGTCACGGCAATCAGATAGTCGTTGAGCAAACTGGTTGTAAATGCACAGGTGAAGAAATCTGTCGATGTGAAGATAACCAGTCTGAAGATGGTACTTGCAATTGTCCAGACCCATTTGAAGAGATTCCCAATGATTACGCAATAGTTACAAATAATCCCAACACCAATGATCCAAGATTTAACTCAGAAAGTTTTTATCGCATATCAATTTTTTATCCAAATATTTCTGAAAAGGAATATCTGGATTATTTAAACGACAATCAATCTATACCAAACGATATATCTATATTCGCACTTTGGCTTTTGCATTTATACTGAAAAAATTAAAATTTGATTTATGTGTAAACTAATGAAAAAATGTTTTATCATAATCGTAGAGTCAATCGTCCTGATTGACATAAAGGTAGCAAAAGCTTAAAAGGCACAGTGAATATATCGAGATAAGTCCATAATCCGATTTACTTCCGTATATATAGGTTGTAAAGGTGCGCGACTTTTTGGGATACAACTGTTGACAAATAAAAAAGAAATCATGTCAACAAGTAAAAAATCATAAAGACTTAATGTAACTCGAACTTTCCAGTTCTAGCAAAGATTAAAAGTCTTAAAGGAGATATATAATGACTAGTAGAAATACAAAAATAAACTTGATTTTAATCGTAGTTTTAGCTACGCTAATGTTAGTGCTGGTGGGTTGTTCAAACTCAATAACAGAGCCTAATAACGACTTTGACACAATGATTGCCCTTGGAAACGGCAATGGAAATGGAAACGGACATGGCAACAACAACGGAATCTGCCCTCATGGTTATGAATCAGGTGAGTGCCCAAAACCAAACTGTAAAGGTTCTGGAAACGGCGGCGGTCATGGTGGCGGCGGTAATGGAAATGGAATCTGCCCTTTTCATGAATGCGATGACGAAAACTGTCCTTATCAACACAATCACGGAATATGTCCGCATGGATACGAAGATGGAGATTGTCCTCATGGAAACTGTCATGGTGGCGGAAATGGTGGTGGTGGAGCAAACTTGCCTTATGTGGGATGGGGAGAAATAGCTTTCTTTCCCTCAAATATAGTGTATGTAGGCGATACAGCGACTATCACTATCAAGCTCGTAAATGATACCAATCGTGGAATGCCTGATGTAACCCTGTGGAACGGTGAAGAAATGTTAATGGAATGGGTTTGCATCGAAAAGAAAATAAACGACATACCAAAATTTGTTGAATATACCTTTGAAGTCGACACTAGTGTTGCACAAGTAATAGATTTCAATATCCAGGCTTATGTAGCTAAAGGAACTCAAAGCGAATTTCAGTTCTTTAACGGAGATGAAGGCGTTTTTAGTTTTACTATAAACGAAACCGAGCCTACTGTCTATTTTGAAAGTGCGGATTTTACTCCAGCTATTAGAAGAGCAACAATTGGTGGCTAATAAAGTAAACTAATGGGTTTGTATGGTGGTGCTGAAATATGCACCACTATACAGACTTTTTTTAGTGGAAACTTTGATATGTAGGGAATTGATTTATCTGTTCCAAAATCGTAGAGTCAATAGTTCCGATTGACAAAACAAAACGGATAAATGAGTCCTCTCCAAAAAGTCATCTCGTAGAGATTAAAGCTCTGTAGAAACGGATATATGCACCATGCCGCATCCCGTAGGGATGCAACTAAATGTGCTAATATCTTGGTTGCATCCCTACAGGATGCGGATTTGGTGTATGCTTCGTTTTCTACAGAGCTTCACATACCTTCGGCTTATGCATAGTATGTTTACAATTAATTAAATTCTACATTGAGGCGGAACGCATACATGCGTTCCCTACGAATGCCAATTGATTGGTTGCATCCCTACAGGATGCAGATTTGGTGTATGCTTCGTTTTCTACAGAGCTTCACATACCTAAAGGCTTATGTGAGGTATAAATTGAATAATTTTACTTTTCGGAGAGGGGTCATAAATGATTTCCCTACATTCTTATGTTTTTATGTAAAAAAAGAGGTAATCAATAAATGATAAATAAATTAAAATATGCAGTAAAGAATCTGCAAATAACGATAATTATGCTTGTAATCTGCGTCATCATGACCATGATAATCACAAGCTGTGAAAACAATACCACAAAAATAAACCCCGTCACAGGAATAACCCTAAATACCAATGTTATAAACCTCACTGAAGGCACTTCTCACACTCTCACTGCAAGTATTACTCCTGAAGATGCCACAAACAAGGGAATATCGTGGGTTAGTAACAATGAAAGCATAGCTACAGTTTCATCAGATGGCATTATCACGGCTATAGCTATAGGAACAGCTACTATCATTGTAAGCACTACAGATGGTGGGTTTGTTGACACCTGTCAAGTAACAGTAAACCCCACAAACGTCTCAGTAACAGGGGTAGATTTAAACAAATCAAGCACTAGTATTCTGATTGGCAACACAGAAACCCTTTCAGCTATTGTATCGCCCTCCAATGCTACAAATCAAAATGTTACTTGGAGTAGTAGCGATACCACAGTAGCTACTGTCAATGAAGAAGGCATTATCATTGCTTTAGCTGAGGGAACTACAATAATCACGGTGACTACAGAGGATGGAGGTTTCACAGCTGCTTGCCAAGTAACTGTTAGTGAAGATGAAGTCAGCGTTACAGGGGTTACTTTAAATCAAACTTCTCTTGATTTATATGTAGGCTCATCTGAAACTCTGATAGCTATCATAGAGCCTTCAAATGCCACAAACCAAAATTTAAGCTGGAGTAGTAGTAACGAGTCTGTTGCTTCTGTATCAGCATTTGGAATGGTTACTGGTATTACCAAAGGAATGGCAATTATCACAGTGACTACAGAGGATGGGGACTTCACAGCGACTTGTGAAATAAACATAAGTGAGGTTCAAATCTCAGTAACAGGTGTCACGCTAAATAAATCATCTCTTGATTTAGATGTTAATTCATCTGAAACTCTGATAGCTACGATAATACCGTCAAATGCTACAAACCAAAATGTAAGCTGGAGTAGTAGTAACGAGTCTGTTGCTTCTGTGTCAGATAGTGGATTAGTTTTTGCTTTATCTGCTGGTTCATCAATTATCACTGTAACCACAGAGGATGGGCATTTTACGGATACATGTTTAGTAACAGTCAATCCAGAGCCACCAGTTACAGCCACAGTTACCCTCAATCTTTCGACTTCAGATGGTGGTTCTGTAATAGGTTCTACTGTTTTCTTACAAGAGCATGGTGGAGATACATATCAAGAGAATGCTACGAACTCCTCTGTCATTTTCACAAATATACCTTTTGGAATATATTCTGTGGAAATCAGTCATTCAGGCTATTATCATTATGTCTATGATGCTTTATCAGTTCAAGAGACTAGTGTCAACCACGCTATCCATCTAGTTGCTGTTACAATTCAAATCGGTGAAATTATCCCTTTTGGAGAAAACAATTGGATTGTCTTGGATATTCAGGATGGAAAGGCTCTGATATTCTGCGAAACGGTATTCCCTAATATGAATTATAACTCTCCTTATGGTATAATCAGCTGGGCTGATAGTAACTTGCGTGAATATTTAAATGGTGAATTTTACAATTCGAATGTTTTTTCAGATGAAGATAGGTCAAGGATAGTTGAAGTTACCAATATAAATGAGGACAATCAATGGTATGAAACAACAGGTGGGGAAAATACACAGGACAAGATATTCCTTTTGAGTATAAGCGAGATTGTGCAGTATTTTGGAGATAGTGGACAGCTAGAAAATAGACCTCCAGGAGCATATCTTATAGATGACCAGTATAATCCTAACCGAATTGCTTTCAATCAGAATGGCGGTATAAGTAGTCGTTGGTGGCTGAGGTCTCCAGGTAGAGCTACTACTCGTGCTGCTGCTGTTATCGAGGAAGGAAAAATTTCTATGATGGGTGGTGCTACCAATCGAACTTATGCTGTTCGCCCAGCTTTATGGATTGAACTTTAATCAAATTATGAAGATAGTCCAATAAGTCATACATTGCTTATATTTTAGGTATATAATGCTTTGTAAAAAACAGTTTAAAGGGAACGGATGAATGAGGGCAGTCCGAAAAGTCGATTATCTTAAATATTCCGTAGGAATTATGGTTTGGTAGAAAAGAAATAGGTGGCGGGATTATTTCCCGTAGGGAAAATGGAAAAGGTATTATGATAGGCATTATCCCTACGGGATAGGATTATCCCGCGATAAACATTTTCTACCAAACCACAATTCCTACGGAATAAAAAATCGAAAAAAATGACTAAATCGACTTTTCGGCTGCACTCTTGAATCAGTTCATTACGGAATTGTCAATCAGGATGATCGACGGTAAGGAACGGACAAGTCCGTTCCCTACTGTTTGATGCTTTTTTGACTTTTTGGATTGACTCTTTAAAGGAGATATAATGACCAATAGAAATACAAAAATAAACTTGATTTTAATCGTAATAGCAATATTTATGCTATATTCAAACTCCTTGTTTTGCCAAACGCACAACTGGAGCAGACAAAACGAGACCCTCGCCCAGCTCCCCTCAAACTATGATGATGTAGACGCTGGCACACATTTTAACCCATACCTTATCAGCAATCTCGCTAATCTCAGATGGCTTTCTGAAACCCCCAGTGTATGGGGTTCTCAAAACCAGAGATTTTTTTTCAAACAGACTGCAGATATTGATGCTGCTGAAACGGAAAGCTGGAATCAAGGACTTGGATTTAGTGCAATAGGAAAGGTGTGGGCATATTTTTATGGTGTCTATGATGGGGATGGCTACCATATTTACAATCTTTATGGCAATGTTCATGGAACAGATTTCGATGTTTCTGGTATGTTTGGCTGGATTAATCGTTCCACAATAAAAAATGTTCACTTAAGAGATGTAAACATAACTGGTACTTTGCGGCATGGTACAGGTGGTCTTGTCAGTAAGGCACAATATAGTTTCATTAGGTGGAGTTCTGTATCAGGAAATGTCAATAATGAATTTTCTCCTTATGGGCAAGTCGGTGGTTTGGTGGGTGTAGCAGAAGAAACTGACATATACCATTGTTATTCTTTAGCCACAGTCAATGTCGAAAACGGTATTGGAATAGGTGGCTTGGTTGGTGGATTATTGTTTAAATCATTTCTTAGATTTTGCTTTTTTAATGGCACAATCAGAAACAATTTTCCTGCTGGTAGCATCAATTATTGGAATGCAGGTGGCATAGTAGGTCATGCAACTGAAGCTGAAATACGCAATGTTTATGCTGCTAGTAATTCACCTTTTCAACAAAATGTGTATGGGCTTGTAGGCAGAGCAGATACTTGGACTACTATTTTTGATTCTCACTGGGATGTCGAGGCTACAGGGCAATCCACTGGAGTTTATGTTATCTTTGGCACAAGCATTGTAGAGGTTACAGGATTTACTACATCAGAAATGAAAAACGAGGCTTCTTATGCAAATAGTCAAGGCTGGGATTTTGTTAATACTTGGATTTTTGACCATGAAATAAATGAAGGTTATCCTATCTTGCGTCAAAACATTTCGGAAGAGCCATTAAACTACTATGAAAAGGATTCTGGCTCTGAGCATAATCCCTTTGTCATTGAAAATCTGATGAATCTAAGGTGGCTATCAGAAGCTCTTGAAATATGGAGTGGAAACCACTTTATACAAACTCAAGATATTGATGCTTATGAAACAAGACAGTGGAATGGTGGTGAAGGCTTCATACCAATAGGAACAGAAAGAGTTATTGGTAGCATAAAAGGATTTGCAGGAAATTATGATGGAGGACATCACAAAATATCCAATTTATTTATCAAACCCAGAGTAACACCCTACTATGACATCAATGTAGGATTATTTGGATATATAGCTTATGCTACTATAAAAAATTTACACCTTGAAAATGTAGATATGACTGGAAGCTGGGTAGTAGCTCCTTTGAGCTGTCCTACAGTAGATTCTACTATTACAAATTGTTCTGCATCTGGATTATTGACTTATGTTCCAGCACCACAAGTTCCTTTTGTGCTTAGATCACCAGGTGTTGTTGGTGGTTTGGTAGGAACAACTCGCTGGGATACTGTGATTGAAGAAAGTTTTTCTACAGTTACTATCCAAGGTGGAAGTGCTGGAAGAATAGGTGGCATTGTTTCATTTTTAAGAAGGTCGCACATAAAAAACTCATATTTTAATGGGATTATAAATTATGATGGCTCTTCTACTGACAGAATAGCAGCTGGACTATCTGCTACTATTACTGAAAACTCTAGTATCCAAAACTCTTATGTTTCTTCAAAAGAGGAGTTTTATGATGTGGTAGCAATAGTCGGGTCGGTGCAAAATTCCACTATATCAAACACCTATTGGGACATACAAACAACAGGCTCAAATGAGGCTTATAGGTTTATTTTGGATAGTGAAATAGATGATGTGGTAGGCTATACAACTGAAGAAATGAAAATGCAGGAATCATATATAGGGTGGGATTTTGAGGATATTTGGGATATACAGCTTGCTTTAAATGAGGGTTATCCTTTTTTGAAAGGTTTTCCTATTTCAGAGGAAATATTGCCAGACCCTGTTGTCTTGCTTTTTCCAGAAAACGATGCTGTCGAAATCGATATAAATCCTGTTTTTAGATGGGCATTGCCTATAGAGGGTGGACAGATAGAGGGATTGAGGTTTTATATTGAGCCAGTTAAGATTGTTTCGACAGAATATATTCTGTCGCAACATGCTCAGGCTTCGGAACGGACAAGTGCGTTCCCTACAATACTACCGCCTGATTCGACAGAATATACACTTGATATAGATTTAGAATATGAGACTAGATATTTTTGGTATGTAGTGTCGTTTAATGAGTTTGGCGACTCTGTTGACAATCAGGTCTTTAACTTTGTGACACAAGAGTTTGTGTCAGATAAAGATGAAAACACTTTACCTCTGGTGACTGAGCTATTTAGCAACTACCCAAATCCCTTTAATCCAGCGACTACTATCTTGTTTAACCTCGGGCAAACAGGAAATATCGGACTTCAAGTGTTCAATGTTAGAGGACAGCTTGTAAAAACGCTCATTGATGATGTTCAAGATGCGGGTAAACACTCTATAATCTGGCATGGTGATGATAACAACTCCAAATCCGTAGCATCAGGGATTTATTTCTATAGACTAGAGACGGAAGCTGGAAATCATGTACAAAGGATGTTACTAATAAAATAAGAAATTAATTATACAAAAACCTCATTAAACATTTTTTTTTCATCAAAGACCATACTACATTTTTTCAACAGATTAGGTATATCGAGTTTTTGGGGACAGAGTGGGACGCATACCTTACAATCAGTGCATTTATTTGCTCTTCTGTCTTCTGCGATAAAATTGTATCCAAAGGCAGGAGAGCTTTGATTTTCGTATCGTTTTATTTCATTTAGTTTACTAAAAATATCTGAAATAGCTATCTTTTGAGGACAATCTTTGCAATAGTCACATTTTGTGCAGTTAATGACTATTCTCTGGAGATAAGCCTTTTGAATTTCATTAAATAATTTCAATTGCTTAGTAGTCAACTTATTGACAGTAGCAGACTTGGCAAACTCGACATTTTCTTTGACTTGCTGAAAATTTGACATTCCACTGATGAGAAATCCAATTTCTTTGTAGTTCCATATCCAGTCTAATAAAAATTGAACAGGATTAAACTTCCCTACTATCCCATAACTTATTGCAACTTTTGACCATAAATCCATTATTTCATCTGGAATTGACAGAGACAATTGTCCTCCTCTGAGAGGTTCCATGACAATAATCCCAATATCTTTTTTTCTCGCATAATCAAGAGCAGATTTCCGAAGCTGTTGTTTGATATCGACAAGATTGAATTGTAACATACAAAAATCCCAATCATAGTGGTCAATAATCTTTTTCCAAATAGGAAAGGTATCATGGAAAGAAAAACCAATGTGTCCAATAAGACCTTCATTTTTTTTCTTTTCAAACCAATCTACTACTTTGAATTTATTGATGGTTTCTAAGCTTTTTCTATGAAGTGCATGTAAAAGATAAAAATCTATTTTTTCAACTTTTAATTTTTCAAGCTGTTCAAAAAATATTTTATCCAAATCACCATCTTCTTTTAATTGCCACATAGGCATTTTATCAGCGATTTTGACCTTGTCTCTATAGCCATCTTTTAAGATTTCACACAAGGCTATTTCGCTTTGACCACCATGATACATATAGGCAGTATCAAGATAATTCACACCATTATCTATGGCATATCTGGCAATCTTTACAGATTCCTCAATATCTACTGTTTTATCATCCTTTAAAGGTAACCTCATCAAACCAAAACCAAGAGCTGAAGGTTTGAAATCAATTTTTTTACTAAATTCTCTGTATATCATACAAAACTCCTTTATTAATATTTTTTTATTATTTTATCTATACCTCTACTTGAAATACCGAAATAACTGACTAAATTGCAATTAAATTGAGATTTAAAAAAGGCAATGTTTTCGACATTTGCTCCAGTAAAGTCAAAAGTATGATAATCATGATGAGTATTTAACATATAGTCAAAACAAAATATATTTGCACCTTTTTTTTTCCCTACTTCTTTTAATGCAGAATAAAAAGCATATATAATTTTTTTGTGCTGGTCAAATAATACAATGAGGTAAGCTAAAGGTTCATGCTCTTTAAAAACCACATATTTACTACATAAACCTTTTTCGTGCAAATCAGTTAAAAATGGAAAATAATTTTCTTGAATTTGTCTCAATGGTCTTTTTTTTACATTTAGCATTAATTTAGACAATTCCTTGTATATATCTAAATTCCAATATTCACTTATATATAGCTCTTTTTTTCCTTTATTCTTTAATAATCTTCTGTTTTCTTTGGGTAAAGATTCAGAGCGATGTTCATTGATTTTTTTTATGTAGGTATATAAAATATTTATCCGAAAACCAGCCCATTTAAAAGCCCTAATGTCATGTAATATTATTTCTGTATGAATATTTATTTTCAAAAAGTCTTTTTTTAGAAAATGAGCAAGCGCTTTTAATATCAATAATTGATGATTCTGCTTCCGAAATAAAGATAGATTTTCAGACATAAAAAAATCGATAGGAGTGTAGTAATACTCATAAGGCTGGACTATATATTTAAAACCATATTTTCTTTTTTCAAAAACTGGCATAGCTGCAACAACTTTATTATGTTCTATTACGCAAAGATAATAATATTTCAACTCATCTCTCTTGGCAAAACTCTCCAATAAAATCGGATTTGCCCAAAATGAGAGTTTATTTATTATTTCTGGAGATATTTCTTGAGCAGAAAGTTTTATTATCTCATAATTCATCGTCTAAATCCATTTTCTTAGTTTTCTTCACCATAAAATACCAGTTTATTCCTCAGGGTTCTGGTTGTTATGCCTAAAATATTAGCAGTTTCCGTCTTATTATTGTTTGTTTTTTTCAATGTTTTTAGGATAATTTCTTTTTCTATATCATCAAAACTTCTATCGGCAAATTTTATCCAATCTAAAGAATCTTCAACATAGTTGTTGTCGTTGCTAATGGAAGGCATTGAATATCCTGCATCGCTCTCATTTTTGGGTTCAAGATTCGCAAATTGATTCATAAAATAAAAAGACTCTGGTCTCAAGCTTGTCCCCTGTGATGTAATACAAGCTCGTTCGAGGGCATTTTGCAATTCACGAATATTGCCTGGCCAATCATGTTTCAAGAGTAAATCAAGACATTCGTTGGTCATCACTTTTTTCTGAATACCAAGTTCAAAACAAACTTTTTTAAGAATATGTTCGCATAAATATGGTATATCAGCCATTCTTTCTCTAAGGGGTGGCAATTGAATAGGCACAATATTCAATCTAAAATATAAATCTTCGCGAAATGTCCCTTTTTTCACTTCTTCTACAAGGTTTCTATTTGAAGTTGCAATGATTCTTGTATCTACCTTTATAGGCATTTCAGAGCCGATTTTGACAATTTCTTTTTCTTGAATGACTCTAAGCAGTTTTGATTGTAGGTCCAGATTCATTTCTGATATTTCATCGAGTAAAATAGAACCTTTGTCGGCAATCTCAAATTTGCCTCTTGTTGATTTTATTGCTCCTGTAAACGAGCCTTTTTCAAAGCCAAAAAGTTCTGATTCTATTAAATTTTCAGGGATTGCAGCACAATTTATCTTTACAAAATTATTTTTTGCTCTTGGACTGAGCATATGCACGGCTTCGGCTATCAATTCCTTACCTGTTCCACTCTCACCTACGACAAGAACTGTAGAATTTGTAGGAGCAACCATTTTTACTAGATCAAGAATACCTTCAAGAGACTTACTTTTGCCAATAATTTTTGAATAAGTAGTATTCTCTCTAAGTTTTTTTTGTAAATTGTCATTTTCTCTGATCAGCTCTTGACGCTCAAAAATCCTTTTCACTATCATTTCCAACTCTTCTATAGAAACAGGTTTTGTCAGATACTCATAAGCTCCATAAGCCATCGCTTGTGCTGCTGCTTCTGGTCCTCCAAAGGCGGTCAAGAGCACTGTATCTGTTTCAGGGGAATGGCTGGCAACAAATTTCAAAACATCGATACCGGTTTTGATAGGCATCTTTAAATCAGTAAAAATAAGGTCGTAATCATTGTTTTTTATCTTTGCTATTGCTTCTTCGCCATTTACTGCTAAATCTATTTTAAAATTGGAATACTCAGAAGTTGTCTTGAAAAAACTGATAAAATATTCTCTTATCAATGATTCATCATCTACTATTAATATTCTTTTTGTCATGTATACTCCTTTTAACTTGGTTGCTCATACAGAGGTAAATTTATCATAAATGTTGTTCCTTTTCCGAGTTGTGATTTAATTTGAATATCACCTTTATGCAATTGTATTATTTTTTTACAAATTGCCAATCCTAACCCATTGCCTTCGTTTTTTGTAGTAAAAAATGGATTAAATACTTTTTGAATAACATCTTCTGGAATGCCACTTCCAGTGTCAGATATAGATATTTCAATAAAAGAAAACAACCTTATTAACTCATCTTTTTCGTCATCTTCTAAAATACTGTGAATGGGGTCAAACATATTGCTTTTAGTTTTTATGGTGATTTTTCCCTTCGCAACTATGGCTTCACAAGCATTTTTCAAAAGATTGAGGATTATCTGTTGAAATAGTTGTATATCAAGATAAACCAAAGTATCTTGATTATCAATTTCAAGCTCAAATTTTATATTTTTTACTTCAGATACTATTGAATCGCTGGAATTGCTTTGAGTATTTTTTTTTTCTACTATGGTATTACCACTGATACATAAAAAATTTTCCTTGAAATAATCGACCAAATCAACTAAAAATGAATATATGTTAACAGGACTCATATTGATTTTTTGTGGTCTGGTTAAGGTTAATAAGTTTGATATAATATCATTTAATTTGGTGGTCCCTTGAATTATTGATTTGACTAACTTTTTTTTGGGGTCATCATCTGGTATTTGCCTGTCAAGAAGTCCTGCAAAACCAGTTATACCTGCTAATGGATTCCTGATTTCATGCGCAACAGAAGCAGACATTTCGCCTAATGCAGCTAGGGTTTCGACATGCGTAATTCTATCTTGCAAGCTTTTGATCTCAGAAATATCATTAAAAGTCTCCACTACACCAAGAATGTTACCTTCATGGTCCTTTAGCAATGTAGTGCTAAATTCTACATTTTTTTCTTGTTTATCTGATGTGAGGATAGTTTTTTGTCTATGATAGGATTCTTTGTGAGTAGTTAATGTGTATAAAGCAGAGCGAGACTCAGAATTTTTTGCTTTATTAAATGATTTATAGTTTTTCCCGAGTATCTCATTTTTATGAAAGCCGGTTATAACCTCTGCTGCACGATTAAAATTGGTAATAATTCCGTTGTTATCTATTACTATCACACCATCATAGATATTTTCGAGAATATTATTCAAGAAATTTTTGATATTTTCTTCTTCAACATATTTTTTTTCAAGCTCAATATTCTTTGTTTCTACTTGTTTATTTAATAAATCGATTTTATTTTGTAAAATTTCATAAGTCTTTTGAAATCTGTCTACTATTTGATTGAAATCTTGAAAAGCTGAAGTAAGTGACTCTATTTCAGGCCGATTTGAGGAATTATCCAACATATTTTTCAATAATCTTGTTCAGCTCAACCAATCTAAATGGCTTGATAATATACTCAGAAGCTCCATTTTTGAGGGCATTGACAGCCGTGTCGAGACTGGGATAACCTGTCATGATGACAATTATCAAGTCTGGATACAATTCTTTTAGTTTTACTGTAAGATCTATCCCACTTTCTTTGGGTAGTCGTATATCTACTAGTGCTAAATCAGGTTTGACCTCTTTGGCTACTTCTAACGCTTTTGCGGCATCGTCTGCCAACAAAACTTCATAACTCTGGCGAGTTAAGTAATCATACATTACATCGCGGAAAATCAATTCATCATCTATTACTAAAATTTTTGTCATTATTTATAGTCCAATTTTATTAATATCATTTCGCCACACGAGCAATATACCTCTATTCCAACTACAATCCCTTCTATATTTCTTTTCAACTGTAGCTTAGGTTCTTTGGGTATTACTGGTTCTGGTTCGGGCTCGGGTTCAGGCTCTGGTTCTGGTTCGGGAGGCATTATGTCGAAAGGTTCTATCTGTGTATCTACTGGTTGAAATATTGGAACCTTAATGACAGAAGTAGGCTCTTGATATTTATTGTCCGAGTTTTCTCCTGTCTTTGCGATAGAATAATTTGATATAATTTTACTCATATTTAACCTATTTTTTATCCATCAAACTCTCGATAATTTTCCTCATATATTCTAAAGAAAATGGTTTTGCTATGTACGCATCTGCATTATAACGCATATTGGCAAGGTCTCTTTTGGATAGTTCAAATCCTGTCATAAGGATTATTGGTAAATTGGGATAACTTGACTTTATATGCCGTAAAAGCCTTAATCCATTCATTTTTGGCATTCGAACATCTGTTATCACTAAATCAAATTTTTGATGCTGGAACAATTCAAAGGCTTCATCACCATCGGATGCCAATACGACATTATATCCTATGTGATAAAAATATTCTGCCATTAAATATCTTAAATCATCGTCATCATCCACCAACAATATGTTTCGCATTTCTTTTTCATCATTTCCATTGTTACTCATCAAATTTCCCCCTTATTAGCTCTTTTTTATGAAAATAATTTATCTATATCATCTTGATTTGCTTTGTCATCATTGGCTCCAAATAAAGCATCGATATCAAAGTCCTCATTAGTAGTATCGTCATCAGATTTTGGCACATTAGCATGAAAAGATTTTGTCTCTACAGAAACCTCATCTAAAGGCACATCCAATTCTGTATTGCCTGTATTGAAAATGTCATCTATTACATGTTGTATATCCGCTTTATCTCTGAATACAGCATCAGCATTGAAGGCATTTTTATCAAGGTCTTGGAGTAAAAAGTCTGGGGTGTTATCACCCATGTCAAACTCTTTCACGAGGTTTGATACATAAAGTAAGGTCTTTTCTGTATCTGATAATAGTGAATATGCTCCTGCTATCTGTTGAGCAGTTATATCCTGAAATTGCAAATAATTGATTATCATAAAGGCTGAGTCTTGATTTCCATATACCAAACCTTTTATTTCTTCAATCTTGGCATTTACATCTTCTGGTGTCGTCGCAGTTCGCAATTCTTCCAATTTATCTACCATTATACCTTGTTCTGATTCTATTTTCAATGCCTCATCCATAATTTTTTGAGTCGCTTCTTCAGTCGTTGCTGTGATTTTTCCTAGCTGATCTCCAGTCTTTTTCAATAGTCCATCTACTGATTGTTTCAATTCCTTTCTACTCGAATGAATCGAATGGATTATACCTTGTATTAGCGTATGAGTTAGGTTTGCCTTTTCTTCAAGGGTAGAAGTGGTTTCTAAAAAATGTTCTATTTGCTTACGAACACCACCAAATTTAAAACACTTAAAATTGAATAGTGGTTCTAGCTCAGCAAGCAGTGATTTTATATCCTTTAGATGCTCCTCAATGATTGAAATGACGCCAAGGTTTTTGTTATCAATCATTTATCCCCCTATTTCGCTAATATCAAATCTATCTTAGATTTCAAAACCTCTGGTGTAAAAGGTTTTACTATATAGTTGTTTACACCTGCTTTCATTGCCTCAATGATATCATCCTTTACAGAACGAGTAGTTACCATCAATATAGGCACTTTTGCATATTCGGCCATTCCTCGAATCTCTTGTACCAATTGTAGTCCGTCCATTACTGGCATGTTCCAGTCGGTAACTACAAAGTTTATACCATCGATAGTTTTCAGTTTGTCAAGTGCTTCTGCACCGTGCTCTGCTTCCTCAATTTCGTTATAACCAAGTCTTTTTAAGGTGTTGAAAACAATCCTTCTCATCGTAGGAGAGTCATCTACTACCAAAAATTTCAAGTCTGTCATAAAGCCTCCAGTCTTATTATCGAAGCTAAAAAATATACTTTTTTACACAATAGGACATAATTATTTATATAGGCTTATTCTGTCAAGAACTTTTTAAAAACCAATATTATATATGGTTAAATTGTTTATAGATGAGGCTGTTGAGGGGTTTTATTTTTTTATGATTTATTTTTTGTTGAATTTTAATCATTTAGAACAATTTTACCCAAAATTTTCTTTTTTTCTTGACATAAATGATAAAAAAAAATAAATGTATCTTGAACATGAAATGTATTGTCATGGAAATTGTTAACTGATTATAAATAAAACGATTGGAGGTAAAGAATGAATAACAAACCTATTATTTTGGACATTGATATTCCACCATTTCATTTTCATTGGTATAAAAAAGGATACAAAGTCGAGATACCTGTGGAAAGTATTATTAGTGTGTCAACGAGAGAAGAAACTGAAACTGAAAAGAAAGCTAAACAAGGCGATATTGAAGCTCAAACTATTTTAGGTGATATTTGCTTTGATAAATTTGATTTAAAAGAAGCATTATATTGGTATGAAAAAGCAGCTAAACAAGGAGATTCCAAAGCAATGGTTGGGATTGCAAAAATTAGTTTTTACTTTTCAGATAATGATAAATTCGATGCAAAAGCCATTCAATGGTTAAAAAAAGCTATAAAACTTGGTAATGCAGACGCTATGAATATGCTTGCTTGGAATTTTTTCACGGAAGCTGAAACTATGCCAAAGGCTGTTTATTGGTTTAAAAAAGCTGCAAATCTTGGAAATACTGAAGCAATGTGGCACTTATCTGATTGTTATTTTTTTGGTGAAGGAACATCTAAAAATTCTAGTTTAGGGGTTTATTGGCTAACAAAAGCTGCTGAAGCTGGTATGATTGAAGCAATGCATGACTTAGCAAATTGTTATAGAGACAGCAAGGGAGTTGAATATGACACCGAACAAGCCTTCCACTGGTATAAAAAGGCAGCCGAGCTCGGACACTCTTCTGCAAAGAAACAAGTAAAATATTTTAAAAAATATCGAAAATTTAATAAGAAAATTAAATTTTGAGGTGTTGTAAAATCAGAGAAAGATTATAAAGATATAAAATGGAAAAAATAGTCGAAATTAATACATATCCTACTATAAAAAATGCTATAATGTTATGTTTGATATTATTGGGATTGAATATTGCTTTAGGATTTTTGATACAAATAGGTCAGACACTTGGATTTTTTCCAAATATAGTTTTACAAAAAAATGTTGTACTTGGTTTAGTCAACATAATGTCTTTTTTTGTAGTTTTATTTATTGGGTTCAAAAAAACTAAAAAGTCTTTCAACGAGGTTTTTAAATTTAATAAAGTATCACCTAATTTATGGTGTGCGACCATTATTTTTTCCTTTGGATTAGTCATTATAGCATCAGAACTTGATAATTTGTTATTTTTTCTTATACCAATGCCTGACTTTTTAAAGCAAATCATGGATGAGTTGATGGTTGGTAATCTCATTATTTCTGTTTTTATGATCGGAGCTGTTGCAGCTCTTACAGAAGAACTATTCTTTAGAGGTCTAATATTAGAGGGATTTACTAATAACTATACAAAAAATAAAGCAATTTTATTTTCTGCACTTATTTTTGGATTTATTCATTTGAATCCTTGGCAATTTTTAACAGCCTTTTTATTTGGTTTTATAACAGCCTTTATTACCATTGAAACAAATTCAATACTATTGCCACTTTTCATCCATTTTTTTAACAATTCTTTGTATACAATATCTGTGAAATTCAAAGATATTGTTTCAATATCTGGTTTTAATGTTTATAGCATGAATGAAAGCGGATTCCAACCAGCGTGGTTTACCCTTTCTGGCATATTTTTTATAATGTTAGGAAGTTTGATTTTTATCAAGTGGAAAAAAAATCAAGCTCCAAAAGTATCCAAGAATTTGTAAAACAACTCTTGAATGCTGATCATTATGATGTCCAGAAATTCATTTTAATGTACACTATATAATCAACAAAGAATGAAAACATCTTCCTCCTTAATTCCCCTTCGGAGTGCTCTCCGAAAAGTCATTTGCGTAGAAATGTTAGCTCTGTAGAAAGGAATATATGTACCATGTTGCATCTTGTAGGGATGCTACAAAATGTGCCAATTGATTGGTTGCATCCCTACGGGATGCGGTTTTGTGGTTTTACATCATTTTCTACCTAGCTTCACATACCTTCGGCATGTGTAAGGTAAAATTTTATTAATATACTTTTCGGAGAGGAATCCGAGAGGGGGGGGCTTTTTATGACAGGGAATATTTATTAGGCGACTGTCGCTATTCTTACAAAAAAAAGAGGCAGAAGAATCAAAGGAGGTTTACTGTTTCGCGTGTGAAAATAATATAAAACGAAAGAGTAATAAATTCAACTGCCTCACACAAAATCTTTAAGTATATACAAAAATGTATTTTTCAAAGGAGATAAATTAAACAATTTTTTTCAAACTATTCTCCTCTAAATTTATCAAAATAACTTCTGTTCCGGATTCAGCGAACATTTCTTTAGATAAATTGTCTGGATAATCTTTCAAGACATAAACAATTTCTATTTCGGCATTTATGATAATTTTTGCACAAATACTGCAAGGAAAATTTGTAGTATAGAGAACAGCCTCTGATAGTGAAGTTCCGTTCAAAGCAGCTTGAATGATCGTATTTTGCTCAGCATGAACACCGCGACAAAGTTCATGTTTTTGACCTGAAGGAGTTTTAGTCAATTCTCTCATGCAACCTGCAATATCACAATGTAATACCCTTTTAGGCGCACCATTGTATCCAGAAGCGATGATTTGATTGTTTTTTACAAGTACAGCTCCAACTTGCCTTCTTCTACAAGTAGATCTTTCTGCAACAAGTAAAGCCATTTTCATAAAATATACATGCCACGAAGGTCTATCTATCATAAAAAACTCCATAAGATTGCATTAAAAGAGAATACTGTATATCACAAAAAAGTAGATGAATTAATTAAAGACCCAAAATCTCCTTTGTTTGAGCTACAGTAGCAATTGGTCTTCCATATTCAGTTGCTATTCTCACTATTCTATCAACGAGCTGTGCGTTTGATTTGGCTACAATCCCTTTGTGATAAAAGATATTATCTTCAAATCCAACTCTAACATGCCCACCCATAACGATAGCCATAATTGCGCAAGGCAATTGCCATCTCCCGATACCAGCTACTCCCCAAGTAGCTGTAGGTATCTCTTCTTTTAAATGTTCTGCCATATATACCAAATTTTTTGGTTTCCCACTCATGCCACCAGGCACCCCCAAAACGAATTGAACATGAAGCGGCGTGTGAGTTATCAACCCTTTCTTTACAAGCTTTGCCACATAATCAATCATACCCGATTCGTAAACTTCAATCTCTGGAACAACTCCAACTTTATTAAAATACGCCACCAGTCTTTCAATATCAGCAGGGGCATTTGTAAAGACTTCGTCTCCAAAATTTAAAGTTCCTGCATTCAAAGTAGCCATATTGGGTTTAAGTTTCAAAGGTTCCATTCTATTCTCAAAAGATTCTCCTACTGCTCCACCTGTAGACATTTGAATAATTATTTCAGGCACAGCAGTTCTAATTTTGTTAATAGAATCACTAAATCTTTCGAGGCTTTGTGTCGGATTTCCAGAATCATCTCTTACATGTAAATGTAAAACCGTCGATCCTGCATCAAAACAATCTTTTGCAGTCTGAGCCTGTTGTGAAGGTGTGATTGGCAAGTTTGGTTGAGCATCTATAGTAGTTTCAGCACCAGTCAATGCAGTGGTTATAATCAAAGGCTGCATCGTTTTCTCCTCCATAATCATTTTTCAATGAGAGCAAAAAAAATCAACAAACTATTTTTGTCAACGAAATTCGTTTTTTTTAGCTATCAAAATTTTATTTTTTATCTTTGATAATGTATATTATTTTATCTATTATTGATTAAGCTATTAATAGATAATATTTGAACATATTTTGTTCCTTCTATAATTCTGAGATTATTTCCATTACAGTTTGAAGAAAAATATCTACTTCTTCTTCGTTGTTATAAACGCCGAAACTCACTCGCACCATACCAGGCATGGTAAAGTTTGGTTCACGCATTCTTTGTGCAATTTCTTCATCAGGTATTCCTAACAGGCGAAAGACATAAGGATGCGAACAAAAAGCTCCTTGCCTCACTGCTATACCACTTCTGTCAGCGAACATTTGAGCTACATCTCCACTATTAATACCATCGATGTTAAAAACTACAATTCCTACTTTATCTGATATATCATTTGTATCGTCATATAATGTGACGCCATGTATAGCTTTTAAACCGTCTATAGTCTTTCGTAACAACAACTGTTCGTGTTCTTTTATATATTCGAAACCAATCTCAGTTTTTAAAATATCTATAGCTTTAAGCATGGCGACCACACCTAGGTAATTGGGTGTGCCAGATTCATATCTTTCTGGAGCTTTTAGGTAGGTCTCAACATCATCTGTTACCACATCAACCATTCCACCACCATAAAAACGAGGTGTATGTTGGTTAAGTCTTTCGGTTACACCGATAACTGCTCCGCTACCAAAAGGTGCATACATTTTATGAGCTGAAAAGATAAAATAATCAATGTCTTCGTTTTCATTGGCACCATGCATATTAAAAGCACGATGAGCAACTATCTGAGCTCCATCTACAATAATCTCTGCACCATATTGGTGAGCAATTCGAGCAATTGAGTGAACATCATTGACATAACCCGTTACATTCGATGCCGCTGATACAGATACAAATTTAACCGCTCCATCATGTTCGCGTAAAAGCCGTTCCACATCTTCTAATATCAGTCGCCCTTTTTCATCTACAGCTGCGTAGATAGTTTTGCATAAATGACGCCATATTAAATCGTTGGCATGATGCTCCATGCGAGAAAGCAGGACGATGTCTTCTGGGCTGGTGATTAGAGCAGTAGCTAATTTGTTGAAACCATCTGTGGTGTTATTAACATAAATTGCAGTGTATTTTTCAGGACTAGCACCTACAAAATCTAAAACTTTTTGACGACCTTGCTCAAAAATAGCGGTTGAGAACTCGGATTTTTGTCCTTTGCCTCTACCAATTGACCCGTAAAATGCTAATTTTTCTATCACATCTTCAACAACTTGAATAAATGCCGGTGTAGTAGCAGCATTGTCGAAATTAATTGCAGGTGTCTTTGTTCCATCTGCCAAAATAATTTCGCTGTCAATCCCAACTATCATAGTTCGGATATCTGTTTTGTTGTTAGGTTGTGGCATACAGAAAAGAATATGCAGTATGCCGAAAAACACTAAAATGAAAAATGTTTTTTTGTTCATTGATTTTTACTCCTTGTGAAAAATTTTATTTTCTTGATTATTTTTGATTCCTAAAACAGTATTACCTATTTCAGGTGGAATATCAATATGCCAAATCAAATGAAAAAATATTTATTGGCCATAAATTACACCTTTATAATATTATTTTTTCAAGGTTTTTTATAGAGGCTTTTTTGTCAATCATTATTTGAGATTTAGACTTATGTATTTTGCGTGTTCGGAAAGATTGGTTTTGTAGTGAACTGTTAGCACTTCCCTATAAAAAACGGGAAATAAAAACAGCTTGACATTAAAACAAAGATAAAAAAATTGTAACTAGTGATTACTAATTTCAAAGAGGATTTTATGGAAAAAATAAAGACCATTCAGTACGGAATATCAAGTTTTGCTGATATTTCAGAAAATAATGCTTATTATGTAGATAAAACTATGTTTATTCCTGAGATTGAGAAAACGAAGTTTAGTTTTTTTATTAGACCTCGCCGTTTCGGAAAATCTATGCTTTTATCGATGCTTGCTCTATACTATGATCTAGCGAACAAAGAAAATTTTGACACACTCTTTAAAGACACTTGGATACTAAACAATCCTACGGATGAAAGAGGCAAATATCTCGTTTTATATCTTGATTTCTCAATGGTGATTCAAGAAACGGAAAATATACAAGAGAGATTTGAAAATTATTGCTGCTCTGAAATAGACGCTTTTTTAAAAAAGTATAAAGATTTTATCTCAGAAGATACTGTAGAAATTGTCAAACAAATACCATCATCAGGAGAAAAACTAAACAACATAGCTATAGGTCTACGAGACACTAACTACAAGTTTTACATCTTTATAGACGAATATGACAATTTTACCAATACCCTCCTATCCGATAAAGGTAATCTTTTGTATCAACAAATAACACGCGAAACTGGTTTCTTTAAAAGTTTTTTTAGAGTCTTAAAAGGGCTTACTGGTGGTATAAGATCAGGTCTCGCAAGACTTTTCATGACAGGGGTCTCACCTATCACTCTTGACGATGTATCGAGTGGATTTAATATAGGGACGAACATATCATTGATGCCTGAATATAATACTTTACTTGGCTTCACAGATAAGGATGTCAACGATATCTTTGACTATTACATTTCGGCAGGTCAATATCCTTTGAATAAAGCAGATGCATTGCACCTTTTGAAAAAATGGTATGATAATTATATTTTTTCGGATGATAGTGAGGAATCTGTCTATAATACCGATGGTGTCCTTTATTTTATGCTGTTTACTATCAATAAAAACAGATTTCCAAAAAAAATCATCGATGAAAATCTCCGCATGGATTATACAAAACTCCAAAATCTTGTTTTTCATGGAGAGGAACTAAACGGAAATTTTGATACATTGACGGAAATCATCAATAATGGTACGATATCAGCAAATATTAATCAAAGTTTTTCTTTTAACCTTTTAAAAGAGTCAGAAAACTACAAATCATTTTTATATTTTCTTGGCTTGTTGACCTTTACAGGGAAATTTTATGAGGGAAAAGCATTACTACAAGTTCCAAATGAGACCATTAAACACCTTGTTTATGATTATGTAAAAAATATTTTAAGAAAACCTTATGGAAGGCTGAACTGGATAGAGGATTTGATTGATTTGGTTTCCAAAATGGCTTATAGAGGAGATTTCAAGCCAGCTTTTGATTATATCCAAAAACTCCTCAAAATACAGACTAGCGTCAGAGACTTTATCGATGGTGAGGCAGTGGTAAAGACTTTTCACCTTATTTACTTGAATATTAACGATTTTTACACCAGCTATTCAGAAAAAGAGATGAACAAAGGCTTCGCAGATATAGTGTTGTTTCCCTTTTACCAAAAATATCCAGATATGAAATATGCCTATCTCGTAGAGCTTAAATATATCAAAAAAGAGTTTGAGGGTGAAAAACTATCTCAAGAAATAAATAATAAAATCAAAGATGCCACTGAGAAGCTCACAAAATACTCAGAAGACCACCACTCCAAAAAAGAATTTAATATAGCTCCCTTTGGTGATGTTGTTTTGAAAAAAATCATTGTGGTTTATCATGGGTGGGAATTGGTGTATTGTGAGGAATTGGTTTTGTAGGGGGCTGATGTATCTGTTCCGCCTTTTGTAGGGAACTGATTTATCCGTTCCGCCTTTTGTAGGGAACTGATGTATCTGTTCCGCCTTTTGTAGGGAACTGATTTATCCGTTCCGCCTTTTGTAGGGAACGCATTTATGACTGCAGTCCGAGAACCCCTATTTTGTCGTTTTATTTACTGATATTTCCGAGTGTGCTAACATGTTAAAAAATATATAATTATCTAAAAATAGTTCTTGACAAAAAGCCTCCTTATATTATTATGGTATTGAAAGATACAGAATAATTAAAAAGGAGACTTCAA
>WRLO01000017.1 GCA_009777575.1 Candidatus Cloacimonadota bacterium | reverse complement strand
TGGAACAGTAGGTTTAACAGCTACAAACGCACCAGAAATGGTTGCCTTTATCAATCGTGACTGGACTGGCGGTCTTGGACCACATCTTAACACAACTGGTAGCTATGTATTTTCAGTTATTTCTGATACAGCAGCAGGTGTAGTAGGAACTTCAGTTCAGAATCCAGCGATCCAAGCAGCAGCAAGAATCAACCTTCGTGGTGGAACAGAAGCTGACGGTTATGGTGTAAGAATCGCTACAGGAGCAACAATCCCTGGTCCATAATCACACACCCTGACAACAACAGACGACAAATTGAACAATATACTATGGGAGCCTTTATGGCTCTCATAGTTTTTTTTTGACTTTGAGAATTGTAGTGGCTTATTACATAAGCCAAATCTCCCTGAGAAGATTGAGAGAATTGTAGTGGCTTATTACATAAGCCAAATCTCCCTGAGAAAATTGAGAGATTGTAGTGGCGTATTGCTTAAGCCAAATCTCCCTGAGAAGATTGAGAGATTGTAGTGGCGTATTGTTTACGCCAAATCTCCCTGAGAAGATTGAGGGATTGTAGTGGCGTATTGCTTACGCCAAATCTCCCTGAGAAGATTGAGGGATTGTAGTGGCGTATTGCTTACGCCAAATCTCCCTGAGAAGATTGAGAGATTGTAGTGTCGTATTGCTTACGCCAAATCTTCCTGAGAAGATTGAGAGATTGTAGTGGCGTATTGCTTACGCCTTAAGTGGATAATGGAGAATTTTAAGACCTTTCACTTCGTTCAGAATGCCAAGTAAGGGGAATGGAAAATGGATAATACCTTATTTGCTATTCTGGAGAGGATAGTGATAAAATATACATAATTAAAATATAAATCCCATAAGATATTATCTATAAATACATTACCTGCCTATAAAACTTTTTTCACTTATTTCTTGACAAATGTAACTACATTTTATATCTTGTCCAAAATTAACAATTTCGGAGGATATCATGAAAATAAAAAACTCGAAAAAAATTTATGTATTGACAGTGTTGGTGTTTATCCTTGTAGGCTTTCTACATAGTGAAACCCAACCACAAAAACCCTCAAATTTTTATGCCCCAGATGCAGGTACAGAAGCAAATCCCTATCTTATCAGCAATCTGGGAAATCTAAGATGGATGTCTCAATCGTCATCCGATTGGTGGAAGGGGGAAAGTGTTCTTGTACATTTTCGACAAACAGCAAATATCGATGCCAACGAAACTATATACTGGAATAGTGGAAAAGGATTTAGACCAATATATCATATATCAGGTTTCCCTGGTCCCCCGATTCACTCTGTATGTATAGTCTATGATGGTGAAAATTTCAAAATCCAAAATCTATTTAGTAAGAATGGTTTACATGTCGAAAGTGGTTTACATGTTTTAGGACTTTTTGTATCTATCAATGATTCCTCTATCATAAAAAATCTTCATTTAGAAAATGTCTATTTAATTTCACATGACAATTCAATTTCATATTATATTGGTGGTTTTGCGGCTGAAGCAACAAGTTCATTGATTCAAAATTGCTCTGTGTCTGGGATAATTGGACAAGGAGATAATGTTCGATTTGCAGGTGGAATTTTAGCTTTTGCAAGTGCTTCAAAAATTGAAAATTGTTCTTCAACAGCCACTATTAATGGTTTTACTGTTGGTGGTATTGCAGGAGCATTTCATGGATTATATATTCAGAACAGTTATTACAATGGTAATATCTATGGAACTTCACAAACAGGTGGTATTGCAGGGTTGTTTAGTGGAACACAGTTTTTCACAGCTCAATTAGAGAACTGCTATTCTATGGGAAATATTGTGGGGGGAATAGTGGCATATGAAGAGGGGACGGGTGGTATAGTTGGTCATGCTGGGTTTGCAGATATAAAAAACAGTTATTCTGTGAGCAATATTAGTGTAGCAAATGATAACGCAAGCATAGGTGGTATATTAGGCAAATCAAATGGGTACTATTTGGACGAATTTTCATCAATATCATATTGTTTCTGGGATATAGAAACTACTGGAGTGGGTGTATCTCTTGGAGAAAACATCTATAATACTTGTACTATTATAAACACTTATGGTTTACCTACTATAGATTTACAACAAGCCTCAACTTATATAAACAATGGCTGGGACTTTATGAATGTGTGGGGAATTAGTGCATACATCAATGATGGTTATCCTTTTTTAAGAGGCATGCCGGGTTTCCCAGACGAAATCATACTTCCACCTACAGATTTTACAGCTATAGTAGATGTTAATACAGTGATACTTAGCTGGGAAGCACCTGAGGCTAGTCCTTTAGGTTACAATCTTTATCGCAATGATATGCTTTTGCACTCAGAATTACTCATTGAAACGAATTTTACTGACAATGACGTGTCTGTAGGTTCCCATATCTACAGTTTACAAGCTATCTATCAGACAGGCGAATCTGAAGTTGTTACATTCGAAATCGAGGTAATACCTGAGATTTTTTTGCCTCCTACAGATTTTACAGCTATAGTAGAAAGTAATACAGTGATACTGAGCTGGGAAGCACCTGAGGCTAGTTCTTTAGGTTACAATCTCTATCGAAATGATGAGCTTTTGCACTCAGAATTACTCACTGAAACGAATTTCACTGACAATGATGTGTCTGTAGGTTTCCATATCTACAGTTTACGAGCTATCTATCAAACTGGCGAGTCTGATGCTGTCACGGTCGAAGTCGAGATAATACCTGAGATATTCTTGCCTCCATCAAATTTTGAAGGATCTGTGGAAAGTAATACAGTAACCCTGAACTGGACAGCTCCAGAAAGCAATCCAATGGGTTATAAACTATATCGAGATGAATTTCCGTTATACAGATCACTCCTTCTCGGAACGACTTTCATAGATTATGATGTTCCAGATGGAACTCATATTTATAGCTTACAGGCTATCTATCAGACAGGCGAATCTGATATAGTGTTTACCGAAATAGAAGTTCGAGTTTCTGAAGGAGATGAGATTGAGATTCCTGTTTTTACCGAGTTATTAGGTAATTTTCCTAATCCGTTTAATCCAGATACAACAATTAGATACAATATAGCTCAAGCAGGCAATGTAGTGATTGATATCTACAATGTCAGAGGACAAAAAATAGCCACTCTCTTGAACAGCCACAAAGAAGCCGGTGAACATACAGTAGTATGGCACGGTCTAGATGGCAGTGGTCGTGAGGTCAGTAGCGGTATCTATCTGGCTATCATGAGAATGGATAATTTCACTCAAATCAAAAGAATGACCTTGTTGAAATAGAATAAGGAGTTTAAAATGGAAATTCAAAATTGTAATATAAAACATATCCTAGTGTTAGCTATGATTTTAATTATGATGACCATCTTGCTGGCATCAAGAAATACGGAAGTTAATTCCGTTTATGTAATAGAAAATATATGGACAAATGATGATCTTAATGAGTTGATTAGTCTTATTTCAAAAACACAACCTGATGGGACTCTAATAGATTTTGAAATAGTTGGGAGTTCTAGTAGAAGAACAATGGAAGTATTCCTTAGAAAAAATGGTCACACCTTAGTTTTAGATAAAGATTCACAATACTACTGCTGGGCATATCAAGACTCACTTGGGCAATTAAGCTCGACTGGTAAGCCTGTTCATCTCTACGATCCAGATATACTAGGCTTGGATAAAGACATAAGAATATCCATAGATAGATTAGAAGAGCTGGATAGAAGAAACAGAGAATTAATTAAAAGATCTGTTAGATAAAATAGCACAAAACCTAGAAGCAATCTCATTATCACTTCCCACCCTCCTGCCGTTGCGAGGATCCTACCATGAATCACCCCACGAAGCAATCGCAGTGCCACTTTCCTTCCTCTAGTCACCTTGCCCCCCCTCTCTTGTCAACTTGATACCCCCCCTTGTCACCTTGAAAGAAGTGAAAGGTCTTAAGATTCTTCACTAAGTTCAGAATGACAAAATGTTACATTATGCGACTGCCACTAATTGTCAATAATGTCCAATAAATTCGCGAAAATCAGCGAAAATCTTCGTAATCTGTGTTCCTAACACATTTGTAATTTATAATTTATAATTTATAATTTATAATTTGTAATTTATAATTTGTAATTTGTAATTTATAATTTGTAATTTATAATTTGTAATTTGTAATTTATAATTTGTAATTTGTAATTTATAATTTGTAATTTGTAATTTATAATTTGTAATTTGTAATTTATAATTTGTAATTTGTAATTTATAATTTATAATTTGTAATTTATAATTTGTAATTTGTAATTTGTTATCCCCCCCCTATTCCATACTCAATAAATACTCAGTCTCCAATTCATCTTTTTTACCACTCAACTCTAATATTTCTATTCTCAAATCCGCTATTCTTTTATTTGCTTTATCAATATTTCCCTTATCTGAATAAAACTCTGAATCTGAAAATTTATGTTGTATATCCAAAATCTCATCTTCTTTTGATGATATATTTTTTTCGAGTTCTTTTATACTATCCAAAAGTTTATTTAATATATATGGATTTATCTTCTTTGCTTTCTTTTCAACTATTTCTACTGGAACAGTTTTGATTTTGTTCTTTTTTTCTTTTTCAAAGGGATTTATTTTTTCCATTATATTCTCAAAACTATCTTTGCAATGGTTGATACTCCCTTCTTTTATTATCCAATAATCATCAGTTATTGCTTTAATAAAATACCTATCATGAGACACCAAGATCAATGTCCCATCATAATTTTTCAATGCCTTTTCCAATGACTTTATCATATTTATATCAAGATGATTTGTAGGTTCGTCAAGGATTAATAAATTGGGCTTTTCATGAATCAATTGAGCGAGATAAAGTCTCGACTTTTCTCCTCCACTTAAGCTAAAAACCTTCTGCTCTACCTGATCTTCATCATAACCAAATTTACTCAAATAAGACATTACATAACCATAATTTTCGCTCGGCACTAAATTCCATATTGTCTCAAGCACCGTCAACTCCTCATCTAGATCTATATGATTCTGATCATAATATCCCACCGTAAGATTATAACCAGTCCACAGTTCTCCGCCCAAGGGTTCTAACTCTCCATTTAATATCTTTAATAAAGTAGTTTTGCCACTTCCATTTGCTCCAACTAAACATATTTTTTCCTGATAATGAAGATTGAGATTGATGTTTTTAACCAGTATTTTTTCCTTAAAAGTCTTTTCGATATCAATTTCAGATTTCTTTTCTGAGTCAATACTATTTTCTTTATACCCTATTCTCAAATCATTCATTCTAAATATATCATTACCGCTTCTCTTAGCTGTATCTATATTTAGTCTTAAATCTTTATTCTTTGTATCAAGCTCAATTCTCTCCAGCCTATTCAACATTTTCAGTCTGGATTTTGCTCGGCTTGAAGTTGAATCTCGAACTATATTTCTTTGGATAAAATCCTCTGTTTTCTTTATCAATTTTTGCTGTTGGGCATACTGTCTTTGCAGAACTGTTTCCCTTTCTTGAGCTTGTATCTCAAAAGAAGAATAATTTCCATTGTAGGTATCTATTCGCTTGTTATTTAAATTATATATCCTATTTGCTACTTGATCAAGTAAATATCTGTCATGTGATACTATCAAATAACCACAATCTAGACCTTTTAAATATTGAATAAACCAATCAACTGTTAATAAATCAAGATGATTGGTTGGCTCATCAAATAGTATGAAATTGTATTTATTCAGCAATATTGAAATTAAACGTATTCTCGTCTTTTCACCACCACTAAAATCATCTATTGATCTTTCATAATCTGGTTCTTTAAATCCAAATGTGTTTAAGAGAGATTTTATGTCATTTTCAAAGAGAAATCCTCCCAATACCTCATATTCAGTTTGCAATTTATCCAATTTTTTTATCTTTTCTTCGCTTGGTAATTTTAATTCATCGTTTGTCTTTTGAAGCTCCATTCGAACATGCATCAAATCTTCACGAGACTTATACAACCAATCCCAGAGTGTCTCTTTTGAAGAAAAATTATAATCCTGTGAAAAATAACCTATTTTATAACCCTTTGCTACTGATACATTGCCTTTGTAAGGTTTTATTTGACCCGTCATTATCTTAAATAATGTGGTTTTACCTGTCCCATTTCTTCCTATCAATCCAGCCTTTGTATTATTATCAAATGTTAAATTGATATTGTCAAACAAAAGTTTATTACCAAAGTCGTGGGATACTTGAATAAGGTTTATTATACTCATAGTTTTTTCTTATTTTATCACAAAAGACAAGTTTAAAATGTTATAGATATTTGAAGGCTTTGATCCTGAAATTTTAGTCTAACTTCATTTCTTTTACTATTAAAATTTATCAAATGAGCATCAACAAATGCTTCCATAGATGAGATAAATATTGAAGCTCCTACCCAATATATATACGATTGCCGCCGCTCAAAATAATCTTCATACATGTTTTGGTAAAATGCTTTTGCATTAATTTCATCTGTTTCGTTTCTTTTTCTCCGGTATTCTAACATCTTATCATGGCAGTAAAAACTCATACCCACTAAATACGATTGAACTAAAATCACACCAGAGGCTTTTATATACTTTTCATTGTAAATCTGACCAGCACCAGGTATAAACGCAGACAATAAACCAGCTTTTACAGGGTTTTTCGGTAATTCAAAACTGTATGGATTTAATAATTCATTGATTTCATTCTCTTCATTTTCTTCTTCATAATTGAACGGTTCGCCAAATATTGACCAATTTTCATAGATCGACGGAGAAAAAGGATAAAACTCTATATTATCGTCAATCTCCTCACCAAAAAGATAAATAGACAAAAGTATTAATACAAATAAAATACCTATTCGCCCTGCACCTTTACAAAAGATGGATACTCCCCCCACATTGGTTGGGGCAGACCTGTGTGTCTGCCTTGATGCTCCCCCCACATTTATGGGCATCACCCAATCTCCCTCCACATTTATGGGGGTGGTTGGGGGGGGGAAATTACCATCAAAACTACTCAACCCTAAACTACAGGGATTCTGTATTAAAAAAAATACCCGCTTCCTATCTTCATAAAGCATCCCTATATCCTCCCTGTATGCTATTCAATCTTACTCCTTTTTTTCAATATTTTCTCTCTCAATCCCAGCAAAAACAAAGGTATCATGATCTCATGATGACCCATAAAATGATACCCTACTCCATTATTTTGAGTAGGTCGAAAAACAATATTCGTTTGCGGTCGATAATGATAAATCATATCAAAAACAGCTGTCGTTATATTAGTTATTTTATAGCCTTTATTTCTACATATTGTAACTGCTTTCAAAAATACTTCCGGTATGATCACTGCTGACCCAAAGCTGATAAATACACCTCCCCCATTTCCCGTATCCTCAAGCTCCGATATAAGGTTTGTGAATATCCGAAAATCTCGCATTGAACAGTCGCCAATTGACTGACCATCAGCTGTTTCATGCTGATGAACTATATCTGTTCCTAAAGCTACATGGATTGTGATTGGTATATCCAACTCATAACCATTTCGTAAAAGAGACAGCTCTGGATATGGTATATTCGATTCTGATAAATATTTCCCTATAGCCTCCCCATAACCCAAACCCTGCAAAGAACCATCAATAATTATCTTGTTGATTATATCAGTAGTATCGCTAGCCATTCCAAATGAACCATCCAAAATTCCCTCTGAGACATTTTCAGAGGTGTGACCAAAACAAGAAATCTCAAAATCATGGATTGTAACAGAACCATTTCCACATATTCCTTGAATTGCTCCCAGTCGCATCATCTCTATCAATATTGGTGACATGCCTGTTTTTATTACATGTCCGCCGATACCTACAATTATTGGTTTTTTATTCAAAAAAGCTTGATATGATATTTCTATCAATTCTTTGATTTCCTTTCCTTTCAAAATGTCTGGAATACATTCCAAAAAACTATTTATTGAAGTATTGCCTATCTTTGCAAATCCCTCAATACATACTTTACTCTGTCGCTCTGAAACTTGATATTTCTTCAAACCCTGCATGTTAATTTCTTTGTATTTACTCATATTAACATCCTAAAAAATATATTTTTTCGATATTCTCTCAACACTTTTCCCTTCTGTCTAAATACCTCTCCATTTCGCTAAATATACATCCACAATATTTCTGTCTATAAAGATTTTTTTCTTTTGATAACGCTATCCCGTCCTGCCAATACTTACGAAAATCTTCATAAAAAAAATTAATTCCATACTTTTCAACCAATGAAAATCCTATTTCCTTGATTAGTTCATGATTTTGTCGTTTTGAATACAACAAACTTGTAGAAAAAAAATCATATTTGTTTGATTTTGCATATATTGCAACTGTCTCCAACCTATCATAATAACATTGAAAACATCTTTTTAACTTAATGTCTTTTTCTGCCTTCTCATTTTCTCCATAAAAACACATTGTTTTATTAAGAAATTTAACTAATCCATACTCATCTCTTTCTATAATTTGGATTTTTTCCATTTTAATAAAATCTCTCACACTTCCTAATCTATTAGTGTATTCTGTAACTGGATGAATATTAAAATTATTCCAAAATCCAGTTAATTCATATTTGTCCTTGAGTCTATAGAATGGCATTATAAAACAAGGAGCACAACACAAATGCATAAGTATTCTTTTCATTTAGGGCATAATTTATTTCCTATGTTTTTAGTCAAGTATTTTTTAAAAATTGCATTACAACAATCTCCTTGATAAAGGGGGTCATCTAAAGTTTGAGAGATACCAATATGTCGTATGTAGTTAATATGTAAAGCGTTATATCGGTATAGTATCAAAGTAAAGTTCGATAGAAATGCTAAAAGAGGTATATTTTACGATAAAGTTTGAGAAAGAGCGAAGCAATGTTCCACACATTTTGGGCTTCGGACACCCCAAGTCTCTCTGGTCATGTCCCTTATTAATGGCAAGGGGGATAGTTCGAGAAATCGCATTTAAGCGTATGTATCGTAAACATATAGAGATATGGCATATAATAGTCATCTGAAAGTTCAAGAAAAACTGCAAAAAATGTCAAAAAAGCGAGATTGTTCGACAGAATACGAAGTAAAGTTTGAGATTTTGGCTCTCCAACCGCGTGGGGTCATGTCCCTTTTGCTTCAAAATGTTTTTGTCCTGCGAAACTCATAGAGAACAGTGACTATGTGTCACTCAATGTGAAAAAGCATCAATTTAGATAAAAATGTCGAGAAAAAAAGCGAAAACACAAGTGCAGTCTCAATATCAGGGACATTTATTCTCATTTTTCTCTATGATCATGGATATAATATACATTAAAAGCATTCCGAAGGGTCCACTCCTATAAATCTATTTTCAATTTGCCATAATGAAAGCAATTTTCATGTCTTTTGTGTTAATATTTTTAAAGAATACCAAAATATCCAGCAAAGAAGCAATATAACATATAAAAATCAATAAAAACGAAGTATAAGTCTTATTTTGTATCATGATTTGTGCGTTTGCATTGTTTATTGGATGCAATTCTAGTATATACTTCATAATTCTTTGGGTCGGGATCTGAGTTGTTACCGAAACAGACGGACTTCAACATTGTGTCTTTTTAAAGTTTGGCTCTTATTATTGGCGTTTTTGAAAGACCAGCTGGGTTCTGCTTCTGAGTTTTTAGACTGAACTTTAGTCGCTGGAATGATGGTATTTATCACGATATCAATTAGTTCTAGTTTTTCGCCATCAAAGGAGTGAATATCATAACGTGAGGTTTGACCTGGCATTTTCCCTAAAACAAAATCGATATTTTCCTCTTTGCAGTGGTAATAGTTATCTTTGCTGTAATAGCCGCCATCGGTATGAACTGTTTCTACTGGCTGTGAAGTGAGTTCTTGAGTAGCTTCGATGGCTGGTTGCATTAAATGACAATCAGGCACACTTGCTGAAACTACATGGGCATCTGTGATTAAGTTGAGTGGATTATCCTTATCACAAGTTTCTGTTATGTTGATGGAATAACCTTTAGCTTGGTATGAGCCTTTATCGTGATAGTCACTTTCGGGGTCGTGAGGTGTCTCGATTCTACCTGTGTGAGGAAATCGGAGATTTCTGCTACGGATTTGGAGAGCTTGTTTAGGAAGAGGATTTACTGTCTCATCTATAACTTCATAATTCTCATAAAACACCTGTTCAAGTATCTTTAGACTATTGCGAGAGCTATTTTTAAAATGCCTGATTATGGTGTATATCACCGGACTAAGCCGTGAAATCTTTGTCTCTAATTCGGTGGCATTGTGACGATAAGTGACCGAACTGGCGGTCTCTTGTTTGATTTCTTGTAAAATATGCTTGTCGGTTTCGGATAAAAATTTGATTAATACTGAGTTTACAATCCCTTAAAGCGAGTCGAATAGTCTCGTGAATGAGCTCGTATCGATTCAACCAAAATGGAAAGTTGATACTTATGGAGAAAAATCCCTCCATATTTATTGGGGGGGGGGGAGAAGTGTGAAGTTATAAGCAAGGAATATATTGATTTGCAAAAAAGTATTGACAAAACAACCAAGTTTATTAACATGGTTCTTTGTAGTGGAATTTTATGCTAATTAAGGCAAAAAAGATTTGAATAATTTATATTTTTTGGAGTTAATGTGGTCATAGATTCAAGGTATACGGTTTTGAAAGAGCTTGGCTCTGGTAACTGGGCTAAGGTTTACAAGGTTCTTGATAAAAGAACAGGTAAGCATTGTATCTTGAAACTGTTTCATCAATTGGAAGCAAAGACTTTTTATGAGAAATTTTCGCCAGAGGAAATGCATTTTATAACTCGTTTAGAGCATCCCAATCTTGTTCCAGTATTGACTTTTGGAAACCAAGACGAGCACATTTACTTTGTAAGGGATTATTATACTGGAATTAGTTTAGAAAATTTCGATTTTAGACCGAATAAAATCAACCAATTGTGTGATGTGATAATTCAATGTTTATATGCTTTAGCAGCCTTACATGCTCATAAGATATACCATTTGGCAATAAAACCTAGCAATATATTATTTTCTGAAGTTCGTAAGTCAATAAGAAAATCTTCAAGCGATAAAAAACAGGATTTTCAAGACAGCATTTTTGATATTGAAGTCAAGTTGATCGACTATGGTTTTAACAAAATTGATACAGACCGGAATCAACAAACTATAAGCGGTAATTTACCATATATTGCTCCAGAAATATTGTTAAATAAAGGTTTATTCCCTCAGAGTGATTATTATTCATTAGGAGTATCTTTATATAAAATAACTACAGGGACATTGCCGTTTTCTGTAACTCAAATTAGCTCCACAATGAATGGTTATCAACACAACTATATACCAAAATTTATAAGAGAATTAAATCCAGATGTACCCATTTTTTTAGATAATCTAATCATGACATTACTTGAAAAAAACCCTGAAGATAGGTTTCCAGACATACAAACAGCAATTGATTATATCAATAAAACACAACCTAAACAATATCCATATTCACAAAAATTTTCCTTAATGCAAAATGTTCGTTTTAATTCATATATTGTTAGAAAAGATTATGCGCATGAACTGGAGACTTATGCAAATTTAATTCGTCATAAAAATGGGAAATTAATATCACTTATAGGTCGTAATGGTTTAGGAAAAGAAAGTTTATTAACCTTGTTTAAATATCATTTTCTGACAAATGAATATTACATTTTTGATTATACATGCTCAGAATCGCAGAGAGACCCATTTTTTGCTTTGATAAAGGAGTTCAATGATTCTCTACTTACAGAAGAGAAGAAAAATTCTTTTTTAGAAAATATTTCTAAAAGTTTTAGAAATTTTTTAGATGAAGACCTTGAAAACAAATCTAATGATATTAACAATATAAACAATCAAACATTCAAGAATAAAATCAATGCTATTTGCAGCAATGAAAGAGAATCATCGGAAAATTTTGCAGTAGATTTTGAATCCGCTAAAGACTTTCTCAGTCATCTAGCTACAGAAAAACCATTAATTTTCATTATTAGAGAAGCTCATTATATAAAAAAAGATACTATTGATTTTATTAATCATATTTTTTCGATTATACTCAACAAGCCGATTTTGATTATCATAAGTGCAAATAACCCTAGTAAGTTGAAAGGATTACAACATAGTATTCAAATTTTTATTGAACCATTGACTATAGAAAAAACGAGAGATTATGTTAAGAATTTAGTAAAAACTGAACCACCAGAAGATTTTGTCCAAAAAATGTGGTATAGATCAGCTGGAAATCCTTTATTTATAAGAAATATTTTGATTTATATACTTGAAAAAAAAGCATTATTAGACAACAATCTCATTGATTTTGACTTTGATTTTGACAATTTGATTTTACCTGAAAAGCTACATAATCAAATTTTAAGTCGCTTAAACGATCTAGAAGCTAAAACATGGAATCATTTAAAAAAGCTTTCTATCGTTCATACAAGTATCACAATGGAGTTTTTAAAAGCATATTTAAATATATCCGGGAAAGAGCTTTTTGATTTTTTATATGAGACAAAAAATCTTGGGATTTTGAGAGAGAAAAATGAGACATATGAATTTACATTTATCGAGTGCAAACAAAAACTTTTTGATGAATGCACACAAAAAGATAAGATTAAATTATCACAAGAAATTATTGCATATTATAATCCCAAAAGTTCCCACTCAATTGAAGATAATATCGGAATAGTAAAAAACGCAGAATTGTGTAAAGATTTCAGTTCTATCAGACATTATAGAATGGCATTAGTCAAACTTTATTCTGAAAAAAATGATCATATCAATGCTTTTAAAGAAATCTGTAGTATAATAAAACTCGATTTATCAATAAAACATCATATAACAGATAATGAAATAGCTCTCGATTTATTAAAATTTCTTGAAAAAGCTGATTTTACGGGTAAGGTTAAAGATGCTCTCGAAATTATATTAACACAAAAAAGAAGGATAAATATTTTCGAGTGGCACTACGTTTTAGCTAATCTATATTATCACACAGATGATTCAAAAAATGCAATAAAACATTTTGAAACATCAATGAAACTAGCTCGAACAAAACATGACCTAAATAGAGCATTTTTGGGTTATGCCGTTGTTATGACTTCAAGAAATGATTTTGACAAAGCAAAGAGTGTTTTTAAAAAATTGAAAATAAATGAGTTAGATACTGACCTTGAAGCGCTATATTATGATAGGTACGGTACTTTTTTGATAGCACAAGGTTTTATAGATGAAGCAATTGTTTGGTATGAAAATAGTTTTAATGAAATGAAAAAGAAGCACTTAAATATTAATCCTGTAATAAAAGGCAATCTATTCAATCATCTTGGAACCTTATACATGAAAAATAAGATGTATGATGATGCGCAGATGCAGTTTATAAATTGTAAAAAAGAATGGGAAAGCATAAATTATGAAAGACTATTAGGTATTATTTATAATCATATAGGTGATGTTTTTCTGAGACAAGGCAACACAAATGAAGCTTTAGAACACTTCAAAAAAGCAGAAACAATCTCACAAAAGGTAAATAATAAAAGAAGCTTAGCTACAGCATACAAGTTTTTTGGAGAAACAAATATAAAAATAGGCAAATTTGTCGAAGCAGAAACAAATCTACTTGACGCCAAAAGAATACTAAGTGAAATACTCTCTATTCCATCAAATATAAATAATAATGATATATCGAACCCAAACATAGTGAGTAAGGAACTTGAAAATAATATTTCATCTTTAAAATTAATTTCAAATTCTGAGAGCAATCTTAAGGCAATAGAATTAAAATCTATTATTGAGAACAATCTCGCATTGATAAAACAAAAAATATTCAATTTTCATCAATTATATACATTTCTGAAAGCTGAACATACTTATATTTTTAACAACGATTTCTCATGTATAACACCTCTGATAAAAAGTTATATATTCTTTTGTTTTGAGCTTGGTGACAGAGAAACACTAGAAGCTATTCTTAGGAAAAATATTGATTTTACCCTAACCAAAGATGAGGATTTTCATTATCAAATATTAGCTATGGTTGCAATATTTAAAGGTGATTATTCATCAGCAATTAATAACTATAAGATAGCGTTAGAGCATGCTGAAGAAACAAAAAACATATATTCTATGTCTATCATCTATATATATTTAGCAAATTGTTATTGTCGAATAAACGATATTGACAATGCTAATTGGGCTATCATAAAATCAGAAGCATTAATAAATGCAAATAATTATTTTTATTGGTATATTTTAAAGGAAATAGTTAAATTAAAAATAGCACTCCAAATTAAAGATATAGCAATTAGAACGATTTTAAGAGAAGCTTTTTCACTCCTCCCACATATTATTGACAATCACTATTACTTGCATGAAATAGAAATATATGGCATTATAATTCAATCATATATAGAAGAAAAATCAATTAATCATGCTATGAAATATCACAAAAAGTATTCAGAAAAAGTCAGAGAAGTTGTTCGATATCTTCCAGAAAAAGATATTAATAGGTTTTTGATACTTAAAAAATCTTCCATAAACAACATCAATGATTTTTATTTAAATCACATAAAGCCAAGAAATATAATAAAATCAAGCGAATGGAATAAAGAGATTTTATCTCTATTAAGGATATATGATACAACAAGAATAAAAGATCATTTACTAAACAACATAAAAAGATATTTTACCCCGTTTTCTTTTGCAATAATACTTTTTAACACTCATTCTATAAAGCAATCTCTGGATAGTTTAAATTTTAATATTTACTTACAAGAAAATTTTAATATTGATTTACTCAATCCTATTTCTCAAATCTTAAGTAAATATAAATCAAATCAAACAGAGAATATAATCAATAACAATATTACAACCGATATATCAGTGTTTATGAATCAAGCGCTTGAGAAAAAAAGTAATATTTATACGATAATTGATGAAAAACATACGGTTGTCTGTCCGTTGATACTTAGACATTTAAACATAGGTTTTTTATTAATTCAAGACAACAAAGAAATGCCTTTTACCAAACATGAAAAGAAAATGTTGACTGATTTTAGTTTTCATTTATCTATTATGTTGATTCGTATATCAGAATTTATTGAAATAAATGAGAAAGTGTCATTATTAAAGAATTTTATTGATATATCAAGCAATATAAATGAAATCTATGATACTCAAAAACTTGAAGAAAATTTTGTCAAAAGTCTTATTGATTTAACCAAAGCTACAAGAGGTTTTTTGATGAAAAAAGGAGATTTGGGGAATTATTTCCATTCTGTAGCTCTTGATAATGCTGGTCATACTATTAAAAAAGCTCTGAATATTGCCTCAAGTATAGTAAGGAAGGTTATTTCTACAAGGCAAACTATTTACTTAAAAAATTCTTTTTCCGATTTCAATTTAAAACCAGATATTGTTATTGACAATAATGCAAACTCTTTGTATTGTGCGCCTATTATCATTGAAAATGAGATTTATGCTATACTCTATTTAGACAATTTAGGAGAAAACTATTACAATCTTGTTGTTCATGAAGAAATGATGAGTATGTTTATAACACAAGCCAATCTCGCAGTAAAGAATGCCAGATCGTATTATACACTAATACAAAAAAATAAAGAATTAACAAATCTAGACACTATGAAAAATGACTTTATTGATATTGTTTCTCATGAAATGAATACTCCTCTTATAACGCTACAAGGCAACATAGAGAAAATGAAAAAAAAGATTGAAAATATTGATTTAGATAGCTATGAGCTGCTTAAAAAGGCTGATAAAAGCACAAAAAAACTCATCGGAACTATTCAAGATATAATAACCCTAAATCGGTATAATTCATTAGAAAAACTTGATAAAACTAAAACTAATATTTCGGAATTGTTGGAAAGTATTTACATTGAGACAACGCTATTGAGTAATTTCAGAAAAATGAAAATCAAGATAGAAATTGAAGACAATCTACCGGATATTGACATCGAATGGCAGGCTTTTCACATCATGATTTTTAATATTATGGTAAATGCCGTTCGATTTACTGCTGATTATGGTCATGTAAAGTTAGGTGCAAGAAGATCATTATTTCCAGAAGAAAAAATCGAAAACATAGATTCTATAGTTATTTATGTCGAAGACAATGGTATAGGTATTCCAGAAAATGAGCAAGAGAGAATATTCAAACCATTTTACGAGTTAGGTGACAAATATTCTCACAGTTCAGGTTTTTTAGAATTTCGAAGTGGAGGGCTAGGTTTAGGTCTTACAATTTCAAAAAGAATTGCTGATTTACTAGGTGCAAAAATATGGGTCAACAACAAGCTGATAATAGGCTCAATTTTCTTCATTTCAATACCAATTTCTCAAAATTAATGAGTAAATATAATGTCAATTACAATTGAATATCGTTATTAAAAAGGAGTAAACCATGATACAAAAGCCGCTTTTTAGTTTAAACACACTGCACAATCCAAATTCCGATGTATTTATTGTGTTACCAAGCTTGAATTATATCTCGATTGATATACTCAGCTTATGTTTAGAGTTTACAAAAAAGTATAAAAAACTTGTTTTATTATGCTCTGAATACGAGATATCTTTTTATAGTCTGCTGGTTGCTAAATCAAAATCCTTTTCTCAGTTTAAAGATAAAGTTTTACTTGATACAACCTCACATCTAAAACTGAGAGAAATTCAATTAAAAGATTGCATCATCATAGACCTGCATCACGAACAAATAACCATAGAAAATGCTAAACGAGCTATTGTTTTCCTTCCCTCAAATGATTCAGATATTGTTTTTGAAGAGTTTGATTTTAAGGATGACTTATATATTCTTAATTTTTTGAGAATTTTACTTAAATTTCTTTACATAAAAGAAGAAAAACTACTTAGGAACATTGATATAAACTCAAATGATGTGATCCAAGCCTCGACAGTAGCCAGTAATTTTTCCAGTAAAAAATATAGCGTGATTTTTATCAAAGATATGGTATCTTCCATCAAAATAATTAGTTTTCTTAAAAAAAATAAACTCAAAAAGCATTTGATTCTGGTATCAAAAAATCCGATTGGCGTGGCTGATCCAAAACTTTTGACTTTAAAAGAATACAATTTCTTAGATTTGTTAGCTTTTTTAGTTCAAGCTGAAAGTATTTCCTGCACAAAAAATAGTATAAACAAAAATATTGTTAGCAATCTTAGAATCAATCTTTCTATGTTCGCAAATTTCAAGGACTATTCAACCCTATTATACGACATCACTGAGCCATTAGCAAAAAACAATGATTAAAATAATAACCATTGACAAAATCAAAGAAAATGCTATTAAAAACCTCATTGATCTATATTTGAAAAGACTAGAAAATAGACAAAAAATAGAAATAATTGAAATTCATCCTGAAAAATATCATTTATCCGATAGTTTTGAAAAGGCAAAGGATATAGAGGGTGATAGAATAATAAAAAAAATAACTAATTTTTCTATTTCTACTATAATTTCTCTTGATGAAAAAGGTCATCCCTTTACTTCTCTTGATTTTAGTAAAATGATTGCTCAAACACTAAATCAAAAGCACCTGACTTTTATCATTGGTGGAGCTTATGGATTGTCAGAAAATGTGTTAAAACGGTCGGATTTTATCTTGAGTCTCTCAAAAATGACATTTACTCATGAGTTGGCAAGACTTTTTTTAATCGAACAAATTTACAGAGCATATACTTTAAATAACAATATAAAGTATCACAATTGATAAGTTTTTATCCGAAAAGTCATCCCTAAGAGATGACTTTTCGGACAGAGGTTACTTATAAAACTCTCTTCTCATCTTACAGCGATTATCTGCGCAATTCTGCACTGAGGGTAGTTCTTCCTATAGATCCACTATAAGTTCTTAATTCAATGTAGTAAGTTCCTTGATCAAGTCTTTCATTTATAAAGGCGTTGCGTTCTTCTCCCGAATCATCGTCAAAAAACAATTGCTCGCCATTTTGGTTATAAATAGCCAGGGTAGTATCTATTTGTCCAGAGGTAAAAGTTTCAATATTTGCACCTCCTCGGGGCATTTCAAACCTAAACCATCTTCCTTCATTTTCATTCGTAAAAAAGACAGAAAACGGATCGCTTCCGAGTCGAATATTTGTAGCATTAATGCGAGAATCATTCCTTTCATCTGAAGGGATAGCAAAATAAGTAGCTAAAATACGGTAATTACCTTGTCCATATTCAGTAACAGGTCTGACACGAAAATAATAGACTTGCTGTGGTTCAACTAAAAACTCAATATGAGCATTCATTGTATGCCCATACTGATTGGAAGTTATAGAAGGACTAAATCTATCATTATAAACAGTCATTTTAAGTTCCACATTTTCACCCTGAGTTTCAACAAGGATATAGCTTCTATGTGTAGTTTGCAGTCTATACCAATGATCGCCACCGATTTCGAGATTTCTCCCTATAGTTGCGTTAAATGAAAGCTCTCTCATCTGAGGGATAGGGTTTAGATGAGCAGAAATCCTATAAGAACCTGCTGCATCGTTGCCATAAGCTCTGACTTTGACATTAAAAGTCCTTTCACCTACTACATACGTTTCGATTCGGGCATTATACCATTCGCCACTATCATCGTCTTCATCTATAAGGCTATGCTCTTCGTCATAAAGCTCAAGATAGGTGTCGATATCATCTCCGTGAGTTTCTACAACTAGTAAACCTTCCCTAGTAGTTCTCACAATATACCAGTTTTCCTGACCGGCAGAAATATTGCCTGCTAATGGTGTAGCTCCAAGAGCCAATTCAGGTATAGAAGGCTGACCTGATCCACCAGTAATCCTACCACCTGGGGTGGTATCGCGTCTTGATTGTGCTGACAAATTTATCATCAATAAAAATGCCAAAACAAAAAGAATGATTATTTTCATAATATTCTTACTCATAAAGTTATTCCCCTTTATTATCTAATTTTAGTCCTACAAAAAAGAGGACTTATTTTTTTCTATTGATTTAATACATTCCTTATTCCAATAATAACATCTTTCTTTTCAAAAACCTTCGTTTCGGAAATATTTATTGCATTCAAGATGTCTTGAACAACCTCATTTCCTGCTTTCTCACTTGCACAATGCACTTCACCTATAATTTCACCGACTTCTATAAAATCACCTATTTTTTTATAAAAGTAAACACCTGAACCCATATCCAGGGGACTATCAAGTTTTGTTCTACCTGCGCCTATCTTGATTAAAGAATACCCAATCTGTTGAGAATTTATATTTATGACATACCCTTTTTGGTTTGAAACTATATTTAAAATTATCTTCGAGGAAGGTAAAATTGATGTATTCCTTACTATATTAGGATCACCGCCTTGTATGGACACTAGTTCTTCAAATTTTTTCAAAGCTGTGCCATTGTTGATGACTTCATTGATTTTCAGCACACATTGAGCTTCAGATATAGAAAAACATAATTTTAACATCTCTACAGCGAGAGTTTTTGTGATTTTGTCAATATCTGGAATTATCTTTCCTTGTAAATATTCTATACATTCCTTTATTTCTAAAGCATTTCCAATAGCATAACCAATAGGTGAGTCCATTCTAGTAAAGACTATACTGACTTTTTGTCCAAAGCTTTCACCAATAAAAACTAATAAATCAGCTAGTTTTTCTGCTTCTTGTAAAGTCTTCATAAAAGCACCACTACCGACTTTTAAATCTATAACAAGATTTTGAGAACCTTCTGCTATCTTTTTACTCATTATACTAGCACAAATCAAAGGTAGACTTTCTACAGTCGCTGTCACATCACGCAATGCATATATCTTTTTATCTGCAGGGACTATGTCAGCAGATTGAGCTATGATAGCAAGTTTATGATTCAAGACTTTTTCTTTGAAAACAGCTTCTGTCATAAATGTATTAAAACCGGGAATAGACTCCAATTTATCTAAGGTCCCACCAGTATGACCTAATCCTCTTCCTGAAATCATAGGAATATACCCGCCACAAGCAGCTACAATCGGTGCAAGTGTCATGGTTATCTTGTCTCCAACACCGCCTGTAGAATGTTTATCAACTGTCTTTAGCTCTTTAGGGAAATCAATCTTCGAACCAGACTCCACATATATTCTTGTCAAATTTACAATTTCTTGTTTTGACATGCCTTTGAAAAATATTGCCATCAGAAAAGCTGACATTTGATAATCAGGGACATTGCCATTGATATAGTTATTTACTATAAAGAACATTTCTTCAAGTGTGAGTTCGTTGCCAATTCTTTTTTTTAATATTATTTCCACAGGATTTAACATAGTTTTCTCTTTATATTTTATATTTTAATATATTCCGTGAACAAAGAAAAATATTGCGCCCATTTTGTCAACAGTTTCTGATTATTTCATATTGTAATATTTAGAGGTTCTCACACAATAGTTTTTCCATGTCATTCTGAAAGTAGAGAAGCATCTGTAAATCTATATTTATCAGTGGTGTTGAGATTGTTCACATTGTTCTAAATGACAAAATATTAAATTATTCGAAAACCTCATTTAGCACTCTCATATCAACTTTGCTAAAAAATACTTGACAAAAAATCTTTGATAAATTTTATGTCAACAAAATAAATTTTTAGTCTTTAAAATGAAATAATGGTTTTTTAGAACTAATATATTTTTTTATATTTTAGAAAAAAAAACTTCATTTTTATAAGTAGATAAAGATTTATATATCAAAATAAAAAAACAATCATTAAATAACCCTTTGAAGAATAAGGGTTTATTATAGGAGATAAAATGTCAGAAGCAAAAAAAGGCAATTTAAGCATTCATACGGAAAACATTTTTCCGATAATCAAGAAATGGTTGTATTCTGAACAAGATATTTTTGTCAGAGAACTCATTTCAAACGCTACAGATGCGAGCAATAAGAGAAAAGTGCTTGATACTAATATCAAAGATGAAGATTTGGAAATCGAGATAAAGATAGACAAAAATAAAAAAACTATCTCTATAATCGACAATGGTATCGGCATGACCCAAGAGGAAATAGAAAAATATATCAATCAGATAGCATTTTCAGGTGCTGAGGACTTCATCGGCAAATATAAAGACAAACAAGCCGCTATCATAGGTCATTTTGGACTTGGATTTTATTCCTCATTCATGGTATCAGACAAAGTGACAATCGATTCATTGTCGTATACCGAAGGTGCTGAGCCTACTTTTTGGGAATGTGATGGTTCAGTGGAATATTCCACAAAAAAGGGAAAGCGAAAAAATGTAGGTACTACCGTGACCTTACATCTAAATACAGAATCAGAGAGCTATCTTGAATCACATAAAATCAAGGAATTACTTGAAAAATACTGTAGTTTTATGCCTTTTCCAATTAAATTTGAAAAAGATTTAGTCAATGTCAAAGAAGCTCTTTGGAACAAGAAACCAATCGATGTTACCGAAGATGAATATAAAGAGTTTTACAAGAAAATTTTCCATGATTATCAAGACCCTATATTTTGGATTCATCTCAATACAGATTATCCTTTTACACTCAAAGGTATTCTTTATTTTCCTAAAATGAGACAGGATATTGAGCTCTTAAAAGGAAAGGTAAAACTCTATTGTAATAATGTCTTTGTAGCAGACAATCTGAAAGAATTTATCCCTGAATTTATGACTATGCTCAGAGGTGGAATAGATGTCCCTGACATACCCTTAAATGTTTCCAGAAGTTTTTTACAAAACGATAAACAAGTCCAACAAATCAGAAAACATATTGTTAAAAAGATAAGCGACCAGTTTATCAGCACATTCAAAGAAGATAGAAAAAAATATGAAACATATTGGGAAGATATCAAAAATGTAATAAAATACGGAATGTTGACAGAAGAAGAATTTGGTGAAACAATGAGAGATTTTGTGATTTTTAAAAACACAAAAGGTGATTTCATGACAATCACTGAATATATTGAATCTGTTTCAGAGCGACAAGATAAAGAAGATAAAAAGACAAAGATATATTATGGAGTTAGTGAAAACACACAGGTTTCACTACTAAACCTAATAAAAGAGCAAAACATAGAGGTGATTTTCTGCGAATCTCCACTTGATACTCACTTAATGCAATCTCTGGAAATGAAAAATCCGGACATCAGTTTTGTCAGAATAGATTCTGAAATTAACGATCTTTTGATTGACAATGAGAAGGTAGAACTTCTTGATCAAGACAATAAAACTTTTAATCAAAATCTTGAAGAAAAAATCCAAAACCTATTAAACGATGATAAGATCAAAATAGAAATTAAAAGTCTTAAATCAAATGCTTTACCCGGTATGGTCATTTTTAATGAGTTTATGAGGCGATTTTCTGAAATGAGTGCCTTGCAAACAGGTGGTACTGAGAGTTTTTTAAGAGACCATACTTTTGTTTTGAATGCTGAAAATCCCACAGTGAAAAAGATCTATGACCTAAGTCTCGCTGGAAAAACTGACGAAGCAAAAACTTTGATCACCTATATTCATGACCTCGCTATGCTGGAACAAAAGAGATTTACTGGTGAAGAATTAAAGTCTTTTGTGGAAAATGCAAATAAGGTATTGAAATTAGTTCATGGTTAAGGAAAAAAGAAAAAACAAAGGATTTTATCACAGAGATTCTTCAAATGAGGTGGTGAACAATCAAATTGTTAACTTTTTTTCATCCTGAGCGAAATTTTATCAAAGCATTAAACCATTTTCTTCAGTGCCAATCTCCGATTACCTTTTTTGGTGATCGGAGATTGTTGCTATTTTATATTTATGCTTGACTGGTGTTGGAACCCCTTACATAGATTGATTATACGAAAATGATGTGTTTGCTTGTTTCGTTCATTTAAAGGTAAAAAATAATTAATATATTTATTGAAACCCGACATTTCAGTTGACAAAAACGACAAAGCTACAGAAATGGTAAAATAGGTGTTAGAAATAATAAATCAACGCTTTCAAAAGAAGGAAAAATAAGCTATGTTTATAGATTATGCAAAAATTAGGGTCGAAGCTGGAAAAGGTGGCAATGGCTGCATTAGCTTTCGTCGCGAGAAATTTGTCCCTAAAGGTGGACCAGATGGAGGGGATGGGGGCAAAGGCGGCAATGTTATAGCTGTTGGAGATGAAAATATCAATACATTGATAAATTTTAGATATATAAAATGGTTTAAGGCAAATAATGGAATTCAGGGACAAAGTCAGAATAAAACAGGTGGGTCTGGAGAAAATATTTATATCAAATTTCCCCTTGGGAGTATAATTTTTGATATAACGGATAAGAAAAAAGAAAAGATTTGTGAGATTGTAGAACATAACCAAGAAATTGTAATAGCAAGGGGAGGTATAGGTGGTAAAGGTAATTTATACTTTACCACAAGCACAAATCAAGCTCCTCGGCATGCTACTTTGGGTAAAGAGGGTGAACAATTTGAACTAGAAATAGAATTAAAATTGATGGCCGATGTAGGCTTAGTAGGCTTTCCCAATGCGGGCAAATCAACATTACTTGCCTCAATATCTGGTGCTAAACCGAAGATAGCAGACTATAAATTTACTACTCTTGAACCAATGTTAGGGGTAGTGAGAGTAGATGAATTTCGTTCTTTTGTGATGGCTGATATTCCGGGTTTGATAGAGGGAGCATCAGAAGGCAAGGGATTAGGATTACAGTTTTTGAGACATATCCAAAGAACCAATGTACTTTTATTTTTATTGGACATAACAAACGACAATCCTTTTGATGACTATCAAATTTTAAAAAAAGAATTGATACAATATGATGATAGATTAGATAGAAAAAGACATTTGATAGTTTTTAGCAAAATGGATTTGATATTAGAAGAAGAGCATGAGGAAATACTTCAAAAGAGAAGTGTTGAATTAGGAATAACGCGAGATAAAATACTGGGAATTTCGAGTGTGGCAAATTGGAATTTACAAGAATTAAAAGAAAGGCTGTTTAAAATAATCGGAGATTGACAAAACATGATAGATATAAAAAAGATTAAAGCATGGTATAGATTGACTGAACAGAAATCTATCGGGAATATAATGGCTCACAAAATCATTAGTGATTTAGGAGACCCTGTAGATTATATAGGCATAAAAAGTGATTTGTGGAAAAATATCGATTATTTAAGTTATGAAACCAAAAAACTACTTCAAGAAGATTTAGAACCTCCGCTTTGGGATAAAATAGTTCATTATATCACAAATAGTCCTGAATTCAAATTTATCAGCTTTTTTGATGATGATTATCCCGACCAACTGCGGTCAATATATCAACCGCCTTTGTTTTTGACAGCTTTAGGGGATGTGTCATTGATGAGAAATATAGATGATATCCCCGCTACCCCCCCTTGTAATGGGGGGCATATAATCAGCATTGTCGGGACAAGAAAAGCCACACAATACGGGAGATATTTAACTGAAAAAATAGTGAATTCATTAGTTACAAGCAATTTTATAATATGTAGCGGAATGGCACTAGGAATTGATTCAGTAGCACATAGAAAAACTCTTGATTCAGGAGGTTTTACCATTGCAGTACTAGCATGCGGTCTTGATACTATTTATCCTCCTCAAAACAGAGAACTTTATCATAGAATTAAAGAAAAAGGATTGATTATATCTGAAATATTGCCCTGTTTACCTTTTGAGAAATTTCACTTTCCACAAAGAAATAGGATAGTTGCAGGTCTTTCTAAGGGAGTTTGCGTTATTGAAGGTTCACTTCAATCTGGTGCAATGATAACAGCAAAATTCGCTTTGGAGCAGGGAAAAGAGGTTTATGCACTACCGGGTGATATTATCAGACCAGAAGCTCAGGGTCCTAATTCTCTCATCTCTAAAGGAGCAAAAATAATATTAACCCCAGATGACATAGTAATGGATTACAATGTTGAATATTCAGTAAATAAGCCAGTAAAAAAAATAGAATTGACTGAAGAAGAAAGCAAAATATTTGAAATTATTCGTAATTATTCACCTGATATTCATATCGATCAGCTTGTAGTAGAAACAGGGTTACCTATAGGTGAAATTTCTGCTTTATTATTTGTTATGGAAATGAAAGATGCTATAAGGCAGACAGAAAACTGTCGATATGCGGCATATTAAGAGGCGATTTATGACAAGAGAAATAAAGTTTACAAAAGATTTTTTATCGGTCCCGGAAGGCTCAATTTTAATAGAAGTTGGGAACACAAAAGTTTTATGTAATGTTTCCATAGAAAACGGAGTTCCAGCATTTATGAAAGAAACCGGGAAAGGCTGGGTTACAGCAGAATATAGCATGTTACCTCGCGCTACAAAAACTCGAACAAGACGGGAATCTTCAGCAGGTAAAGTAACAGGAAGAACCGCTGAAATTCAACGGATGATAGGTCGTTCTCTGCGAGCAGTGATAGATCTGAAAAAGTTGGACGGGTATACTGTTACAGTTGATTGTGATGTAATACAGGCAGACGGAGGCACAAGAACCACAGCAATAACAGGAGCTGCAGTGGCTTTGTATCACGCTTTTGAAAAAATTATTTTAACAAATTTGTTAAATGACTTATCGAAGCCGGATAGTCAACAAATAAGCCAATCACCAATAATCGGTTTAGGAATAAAGGAAAATCCAATGAAAGAGCTGATAGCAGCTGTTAGTGTAGGAATTTGTGATGGAAAAGTGTATGTTGATCTAGATTATGAAAAAGATAGTCAAGCTCAGGTCGATATGAATGTAGTTATGACCGAATCTGGAAAATTTGTAGAAATTCAAGGAACTGGAGAAGAGTATAGTTTTCCTCGAGAAGTTTTAAATACGATGCTTGATGAGGCTGAGAGTGCTATTCGAGGATTAATAAAGCATCAAAAATCTGTTTTAAAAAATAACTAAAATAAAAAAATAGGAGATATATTTGAAAACTATAGTAACTATATTCCTAATAGTAATATTCAGCATTATTTACGCATTACCTCTATCTTTATCTTATGAAGGCAACGAGTTAGACTCGATTGATTTCGGAGAAATTGAGATAAATGAAACTCATTTTATACAGATTTACATAAAGAATATTTTTTCTGAAGAGCAAATCGTCTCAGTTTCAAGTTTTTTTACTGATATATCTTTATCGGATTCATTGTTTGTGATAGCCGCAGAAGATAGTGTATCTCTTGATATTAGCTTCTCTGGAGGGACAAATATACATTATCAAACTGCACTCATTTTTACCAATCAACATGACCATGTCCCAATATACATGCCCTTTTCAGCGAGAGCATATTTACCTAATAATGAATTTCCCTCTACATTCAATCTTTTCGATAATGATTTAAAAAAAGAGCTGTTTAGATTGGTAAATAACCATACAGAATTAAGCTACCTCAATGCAAGACAATGGATGTTTGGCACTATAGACAATGTAGATGGTTTTGTAGAATGTATCTATACAGGAATTTTGGTGGAAACTGATGGTATTCCTAATGGTAATATTATGAATACTGAGCATATATGGCCTCAAAGTATGGGAGCAAGTATAAGACCTGCTCAGTCAGATTTATATATCCTCTCTCCCTGTAATTCTTTGGCAAATACAATCAGGTCTAATCTTCCTTTTGGTGTCGTATATGGAACACCTACTTGGGAAAATGGTGGTTCAAAAAGAGGGTTTGGCATACAAGGTTTACCAGTATTTGAACCGCGAGATGCTCGAAAAGGTGATGTAGCAAGGGCAATGTTCTATTTTGCAATAAACTATGAAAACCCTTTCTCACCATTTTTTGATAACCAAGAATCTATATTAAAAAATTGGAATAGAGATTTTGCAGTAACAGAAAGAGAACACAATAGAAACCTTGCTATCATGGACTTACAGCAGAAAAAGAACCCTTTTATAACTCATCCTCCTTTTGCTGATAGAATTTATAGTATAAGCACAAATGAAGATACTCCCGAAAGTAAAGAATTGATTTATCCGAGCTTAATCATTTTTATAGAAACGGGTATTATCAAAATCCCTTTATTTAACAAAGGAAATACAGATATTGTAATAAACAATGTATTAAAAAGTTCTCAAAATATAGAGGTTTTAAACTATCCAGAAAGGATAAATTCTTCTGAGATAGGACATATAGAAATCTTTATGATACAATCATTAGAAGATTTTTACGAAATAACTATACATTCTGATATGGGTACATATCACATTGTTCTAAAAAACAGCAATGTTGATATAGTTGATGAAACAATCCCAAGAGTAGATGGATTTGAGATTTTGGTGTATCCCAATCCAGCGAGGGGAGAATTTTTTATACAATTTCTTGAGCCTCTAACGGTTAAAACTCCAATAACAGATTCATATTTGATGATTTACAACCTTCGGGGACAGAGAATACATATAGAACTATTGAATACTACTCAATATGATTTTACTACTATTAGAACTCAATCTATCCAGTTTAACATGCCTGAAAATATATCCTCTGGAATTTATTTTATCACTATCAAAAATGATGAGATCATATCCAGACAGAGATTCATATATATAAAATAATAGGAGATAAAAATGATTGAAAAAATCTTGGAAGACAGCAAAGCCTTATTAAAAGGGCATTTTTTACTAACATCTGGCCGCCATAGTGAGTTTTATGTAGAAAAGATAAAAATCATCAATGACCCAAAATATGTAGAGAAATTATGTGATTTACTGGCTGAAAAATTATCAAATTATGACTGCGATGTGATAGTAGGACCTGCTTATGGAGGAATAGTTTTAGCTTATGAGGTAGCCAAAAAACTCAACAAAAAATTTGTCTTTACTCAAAGAAAAGATGAAAAAATGAGCATAAGGTCTGGATTTGATATCAAAAAAGGTGATAAAGCAATCATCATCGAAGATATAATCACTACTGGTGGCAGCGTTAAAGAAGTCATAGAAACATTACTAAACAACCAAATAGAGGTCAAAGCAATAGGTGCTATAGTGGATAGAAGCGGTGGAAAGGTTGATTTTGGATACGACCTCGTAGCTTTATTAACAATGAATATAGAAAGCTGGGAAGCAAAAGACTGTCCACTGTGTAAAAATAATGTCTCACTTGTAAAGCCGGGAGCAAGTGATAAGAAATAATCTTAATCCTTGATTAAAATGCACCTCGTCTTAGTGAGCCAGCGAAGCAACCAGCAACAATAATCGTATTGTTTAAAAGTGGATAAGTATTAATAATAAAAAATTGATAATACTGGGAGCGGTAAGCTGCAAAGACTTGATAGTGGTAGTAACACGGAGATTGCTTCGATGGGAATTTCGTTGAAGGCACCTCGCAACGATGGAAAAACTAATAGGCATCTCCCTACCCCGTTATTAAAGGAAGCAAACCTACAGCAACGAGGATATGGAACAGCTCAGAATCTTCCATCCTAGATCATCCATTTTGGGATAGCTTAATCTTATTCCCATTTTTCGGAATATAGTTTTTTTTGAAGTTCTCGAAGTTTTTCCTTTCTTTCAATGTAGTCTGGTAAAATATTTTCTACAATTTTCCAAAATTTTTCTGAATGATTCATTTCCTTGAAATGAGCAAGTTCATGCACAATAACATAATCAATAACATCATCATCAGCCAGAACAAGCCTCCAAGAGTAGTTAATCCTTTTTTGATTTGAGCAGCTCCCCCAACGAGTCAAGGCTCCATTTATTTTGATAGCCCTTGGTGAAAGCGACATTTGTTTAGCGAGAATCAAGGTTCTATGAGTTAAATACTTTTTTGCAAGAATACGATATAAATGAACACAAGTAGCTTTTATACTTTCAGGATTCATTCCTTTAGGCATATAAAAAACTTTTTCATCAAAACCAGCCAAATTGCTATCTCTCTCTGTTATTAGATATTCTTTTCCTCTAAAAAAAACTATATCACCATAATTTAGAGTAAATTTTTCTCGATTCTGAAACCTCTCTTTTTCATTAACAAGATGTTTATTTATCCACTTTTCTTTTTGTAAAACAAATTTATCAATGTCAGTCTTAGACATATTAAATGGAGCTCTAACCTGTAATTCTCCATTTCGTATAGAAATAGTTAAAGATTTTCTGTTTGAGTAAAAAATCTTGTAATCCATATATTCCTCCGTTAATTATTTAAGAGAATAAACCATCTTGCAGAATAGATTCCTTTTTAGAGTTAAGTTGAAGTAAGCTAATATTTTCTTTAAGTGATATCGTAAGCAAGCTTTTGAATCAGATACATTTTGGATATTCTAAGCCAAATTATAAATTCCTTGTCATTTGTCAAAGAATTTAAATTAATTAATTTTAAAGACGAGAACCTTCACTCTGAATCAGCATGAACCATCAATTAGATAACTTTTTGTCATATTGAATGTAGCGAAGACACTTCAATCAGAATCGTCCATTATTCCTCATCAATAGCAATAATAAAACACATCTATTTTTTAGTATGACAAAAAAATTTCACTTCTATGGTTCTAAAAAGCATAAATTGCTTTAATTTGAAAAATACAAAAAATTTGATTATAAATTCATCTTTTAAAAATTACTTTAACATCATTATTTTATATTAAATTAAAAAAAATGAAAAAAAAAATCACAAATGTGTTGACAAAAATCATATATTGTCAAAATTGGTCAAATTGTCTCAAATTTTGTCAATTTGAGTTAAAAATTATTTCAAAGGAGATACCATGTCGGGTGATTTTTTGGGGATTTATGAGAACTCTGTCCATAAAATGAGAGTTGTGATCCCTGCAGTGTTAAAAAACAAGTTTTCTGCAGCTGCCAAAGAAACTGTGATATGCACTTTAGGTCCAAATAATTCAGTGGCTATATACCCTCTTGACAATTGGAATGCTTTGAAAGAGAAGCTAAATAAGGGTGATGAAAGGTCTCGCACTCTTTTAAACAATTTGATCGATTTTGCATGTCTTGAGCAGAAATTGGAAGGCCCTGGCCGGATTAGGATAGGAGATGAGCTTCTAAAAACAGCAGGGATCGTTGATAGTGTCATAATAAAAGGCGATGGTTCTTACATAACTTTATGGAATCCAGACACTTTCCGAGCTATTCGTGAAGAACGAAAACAGATACATAACAAAGAATATACACCAATGGATTATAAAATATGACAGAAAAAGCATTTCATATACCAGTATTGGTTCAAGAAGTCATCGAAAATATGAAACTAAAACCAGAAGGGGTCTATGTAGATTGCACAGTTGGAGGTGCTGGACATAGTCATGCTATGCTTTCGGTTGAGCCTTCAATCAATCTTTTTTGCTTTGATCATGATGAAGAAGCTATTCAAACTGCAAAAAATAGATTAAAGGAATATAAAAGCCAGATTACTTTTATTAATGACAATTTCAAAAATTTCAGATCATGGCTTGCATTACGAAAAATCAACAAGGTGGACGGAATATTAATGGATTTGGGAGTTTCCAATCATCAGATTTCGGAAAGCAGTCGTGGGTTTAGTTTTATGGAAAATGGAATTTTAGATATGAGAATGGATAGAAAAATAGATACAAATGCTTTTAAAATAGTTAATAATTATCCATTTGAAGAATTATATAAAATATTTCATATCTATGGTGAAGAAAGATATTCCAAAAGAATCGCTCAGCAAATTGTTGAAAAAAGAAAAATTTCTGAAATAAAAACTACTCAAGAACTTGCTAATATAGTAGAAAACTCTGTTCCTGATAAATCTAAAGTAAGTCTCATAAAATCAAAATCGCGTATATTCCAAGCCCTTAGAATAACCGTTAATAAAGAACTTGAAATACTTTTACCTAGTTTAAAAGATGCTATCAGTGCCTTGAAAACTGGTGGAAGGCTTTTAGTCATTAGTTGGCATAGCCTTGAGGATAGGATAGTGAAGGAATGCTTTAGAGATGAGGCTTCAGATTGTCGTTGTCCTATTTCACAATCATTGAATATTCCTCCCAAACCTAAAGGTCATCAAAGCTGTGCTTGTCAGCACAAAAAAAGATTAATAATAATTACAAAAAAACCTATTACACCTATGGATAGCGAAATACAAAAAAATTCAAATAGTCGCAGTGCTAAAATGCGTGTATCAGAAAGAAAAGGAGAATAGAGATGAAAAAATTTTTAATAGCAGTAGCTATAATGTTTGTTTTAAATATCCTGATCACAGGATTATTACAATCTCAAATCAAAATCATGGGAAACCAGATAGGAACTAAAGAAACTCTCAATTCGGCTTATCATACAAGGCATGCTTATCTTCTTAGAGAGAGGCAAGAGCTGATGAGAAGAGACAGAATTGTAAGTTATGCTCAACAAAATTTGGGTATGAAACTTTTAAAACCAGATGAGATAGCCGGAGGACAATATTTGAAAGAGATAGTTGAAGAAACCTCTCGTAATAACAATGTTGTCTACAGTTTTATCGACTTTATTACGCCTTCGATGAACGCCTTTGAAGGTAGAAGGTGAAAATAAAAGAAAGGCGGGTAAGATATATGAGTGCTGTCCGAGAATTTCTCCCCCCTTCCCACCCCATAAATGTAGGGTGACTATTTAAATATCTAAGTATTATAGAGGTATGAAGTATGAATTCAAGATTTAAACTATTATTAGTATTTTGTTTTTTTGTATCCTTAGTTTGGATTGTATATCTTTTTATTTTACAGCTGTTTGATCCCTTTGATTTAACAGGAGTCAGACAAAGAAGATATGACCATCATAAAGAGTTTATCATTGCAGATAGAGGGAATATTTACGATACGAAAGGAACATTATTAGTTAGCTCATTAAAATTTTATCAGATAGACATAGATTTAAATAGAATTCGTTCTATGGCAGAACGAAACGATGTATCTGAAACAGTATATTTTCATCAAATAGCTGATATAATCAGTGAAAATTCAAATCTTTCACACAGTCATGTCTATAATAGACTCATAAATGCACGCGGAAATACAGCTGTTATTTCAGAAAATATTGATGAAAATCAGCTTTTACTGATTCGACAAGCTTTTATGGAAAACAGATTGAATGTATTGACATCTGCCTTTAGCTCTGTCAGAAGGATACATACTAGGGGAAATTTAGCCGCGAGGTTGATTGGAGTAACAAGAGGTGTAACAGACAATACAACAAGATTTAATAGAAATACATTTCGTCTTGAAGGGCTAAATGGTGTAGAAAGAGCGTTTAATAACGATTTATTAGGAGATTATGGTTGGAGAAAAACCCTCTATGATGCGCGTCAAAGAGTAGTTCCTATTCCCAATACGGATTCTAAACCAGTTTCGCATGGTTCATCAATTTATTTAACAATAGATGCAGATATTCAGGAAATCCTCGAAAATAATCTTCAAAGAGGACTGACCCAATACAGAGCAAAAAACGCTATAGGCGTCATCATGAACCCACGCAATGGTAATATTTTAGCGATGTCTGGTTTAAATGAAAATGACAGAATGCAGTCAGAAAATCATGTTCGTTCCTTGCAAAATATGCCCATACAGTTTTTGTTTGAACCAGGTTCTACTATGAAGCCTTTTGTATCTCTGATGGCATTGGAAAGAGGGCTTTACAATGAAAATGATCTCATAGACTGCAGGACATGGCGAATAAATATGGGAAGGACAACGAGAACAATTAGAGATTCACAAGGTCGAAATATGGGTATGATACCTTTGCGCGATGTGATAGTTCAGTCCAGTAATGTAGGTATAGCGAGAGTTGCAGATAGAGTCGGAGCTGAGTATTTATATAGAGGATATCTAAATTTAGGCTTTGGAACAGTCACCAATGTCGATTTAACTGATGAATCAAGTGGTTTGTATGCAAAATTGTCCGACTGGTCGCGTTTTAGTTTACATTCTTTATCTTTTGGACAAGAAATGTCTGTAACTGCTCTACAGCTTGCCACGGCGTATAGTGCAATGGCAAATGGTGGGCATGTTTTAAGACCCAATATAGTAGATAGAAAAATTGATAGTAATGGAAATGTATATTTTCAATCAGAAAGAAGGGTAGTCAATACAGTCTCCAACCCAGAAGCAATAGCTATAAACAATAGTTTTATGCTTGATAGTATAGAAAGAGGCACAGGATCAAATACAAGATTTAGAAACATAAAAATAGCTGGAAAAACAGGAACTTCTGAAAAAGCTGTAGGTGGAAGATATTCATCATATCAGTATATAGCCTCATTTGCTGGTTTCTTCCCTTATGAAAATCCTGAATATGTTATGGTTATTATTTATGATGAACCTGAACATAGGTTTAGATTTGGCTCTCAATCAGCGGTTCCTACATTTAGACATATAGTTGAAGAAATGCTGACTTTACCTGATAATAAGACTATATATGACATGAAACTTGCTAGTCAAGAGATATTGACTATGCCGCGTCTAATAGGTCATAATATAGAAGAAGCAAAGAATGTGCTGATTGAAAATGGTATAGATTTTCAAGTTTACAATGAAGCAAATGATTTTTTTGTAGTTCAGCAGTTTCCGCAAGCAGGGGTCCAATTTGGTTCAAGAAACAGGATTTCGATATATTGTAGCCCAACTATGGAAACAGTTCAAAATTCTACTTTACAAGAAATATCAGAGTCAACAATGCCCAGTTTTGTAGGTATGTCCCTGCGACAAGCAATAAATCTCTCGAAAGCCTTGAGATTGGAATTATCTATAGAAGGCAGCGGACATATAGTGAGCCAGTCCATCAGAGCAGGCGAACAAATAAGACTTCAACAAAGGATCAATGTGGTAGCAAGATGAGTATTAAATTGAATGTGTTAATAGAAGCTCTGTATGCTTGCAAAGAGGCATTTATGCTATCTGAACACCGTAAGGATAGTATAGATGATGTAATGAGAAAATATGTCTACAATCCTTTGAAGCAAGATTTAGAAAGTTTTGTCATCGAAGGCACAATCAAAACGGACTCAAAAAATATTTACATTGGCGATATATTTGCTTGCATCAAGGGTTTAAATGTTGATGGACATTCCTTTGCAGAAAATGTAACAAAACATGGTGCTTCTCTTTTGATAGTCGAAGCTATTCAAGACTTGCCAATTATGCAAATCTTAGTAAAAGATTCTCGAAAAGCAACAGCAATAATAGCGAGAGTTTTACACGATAACCCTTCAGAAAAATTTGATTTGATTGGTGTTACTGGTACGAACGGAAAAACAACTACTACAGTAATTTTAGAACAATTGTTTCAAGAGCTTGGTTACAAAACAGGTATGATCGGAACTTTGGGCTATAAAATAGGCACCGAATATTTCCCTTCTGAAAGGACAACACCAGATATAATAGAATTGAACGAAATATTATCACAGATGGCAAAGGCAGAATGTCAAATAGTGATAATGGAAGTATCCTCTCATTCTTTAGCCCTCGATAGAGTATATGGTCTAAAATTTAAAATAGGTATATTTACCAATTTATCTCAAGATCATCTCGATTTCCATAAAAACATGGATGATTACGGAAATGCTAAAAATAAATTATTTAAAATGGTAGAAACCAGTGGCGGAACGAGCATAATAAATATAGATGACAATTTTGGAAAAGAAATATTTAATAGATTGACTTCGAGAAAAGTGGCTTATACTATGAATGAGAGGAGTATAAGCAATCCAGAAAGCACAAAAAATAATTCTCCAACAAAATTAGAAAAAGATGATATTTGGACAATATCAGAAATAGTTTTAAAACCAGAATACACAATATTTTCTATCATAAATAATGAAAACATTTTTAAACAGATAAAGAGTTCATTGATAGGAAAATTTAATATCTACAATCTTGTCGCTGCATTGATAGCTGTCAGTGAGATTGCACCAAAAGAAAACTTCCCTCTGAAAAATAATAAAGACTCTGCTTCAAAATGTCTGCAAAACATGAAATCTGCTACAGGTCGTATCGAAAAAATTAAAAATGACATAAATATAGATATTTATGTAGATTATGCTCATACTCCAGAGGCATTAAATAATATCATTGATACTGTCAGAGATTTTACAAAGAAGAGAGTTATTTGTGTTTGGGGTTGTGGTGGCAATAGAGACAAAGAAAAAAGACCACAGATGGGCAGGATTTCAATTCAAAAAGCAGATATAACAATCATAACAAACGATAACCCGCGTCTTGAATTTGCTTCTGATATCATTAGAGATATTATTCGAGAATTTTCGTATACGGATCCATATATAATTATTAGAGAAAGAAGCGAAGCTATAAAAGTAGCTATATTACTTGCCCAAAAAGGTGATGCTGTCATCATAGCTGGGAAAGGACACGAAAATTATCAAGAAATCGGAACAGTAAAATATCATTTTGATGATAGAGAAGAGGCTCTCAAAGGCATTGTAAATAAAAAACAGGTAACTGAGCTTAGGATAAAAAGTGCTGTTATAAGAAAAAAACTTTCCAAAGCTAAAATCGAAGAAGAAAAAGCTAAAAAACTTGATTATAAAGAAGAAAATCAAAGATCTCAATTAATGGTACCTATTGATTTATTAAACCTTGAAAAGATTTTAAATATAACCTTAAGAAATGATTTATTACAAGATAATAAACCCTTATTTACATCAGTGTCTACAGACTCAAGAAATGTCTGGTCTAATACTTTGTTTTTTGCTCTAAAAGGTGATAAATACGATGGTGCTGATTTTGTCAAAGAAGTCCTTTTAAAATCTGAGTCAAATTGGGCTATAACTCGTTTAAATAATTGCAAAACAAATGAGTTAAATGACATTAAATCAGAGTCTAAAGAAATATGTAAAATAGAAAATAGGATTATTTATACCCAAGATCCTTTATTACTCTATGGTATGTTAGCTCAGAAATATCTTAAACTCTTTGGCGCAAAAACGATAGCTCTCACTGGAAGCACTGGTAAAACCACCACAAAAGAAATTCTTTATAATGTTTTATCAGCAAAGAATAAAACTTTTAAGAGCTTTGAAAATGAAAATAATCAGATAGGGGTTCCGAAAAATGTTTTTAATATGAGACCAGAATACGAATATGCTATTTTTGAGATTGGGACAAGTAGACTGGGGGAAATCGAATATCTATCGAAAATTTTGTTACCAGATTGTGGTGGGGTGATTTCTATAAATGCTTCACATTTAGAATATTTAGAATCGCTCGAAAAGATTGGTAAGGAAAAACTTTCTTTATTAGATTATGTAAAAGATTTTGGAGTGATACCGGCAGATTTCAAATCATCAATAGAAACATTGAAAACAAACAAAATTTATACTTTCGGAGATTCAAAAAGTGCTGATTTTAGAATAGTAAAATCAGAGATGAATGAGGAGGGATTAGTTGTTGCTATTGAGGATAGATTTTTGGAAGATGGAAAAATGCTGACATCCCCTCCAACACCACTTACCAAAGTAGGACAGATAAAAAGCTGGCAGACTTCTATCCAGATGCCATATTTAGCAGAAAATATCGCTTTTGCTGTATCAATAGCCACTATTTTAGGTATTGATGAAGCGTCAATAGAAAATGGGTTAAAAAAAGAATTGTTTGTAGAAAATAGGATGGAAATATTGAAAACAGACACTCAAACCATTCTTTTTGACTGTTACAATGCCAATCCTTGTTCTATGAAAGCTGCGATTGAATTTTGGTTAAAAACAGAACCAAATAAGACTCACATAGCAATATTGGGTGACATGTTGGAGCTGGGAGAAAATAGTATAAAATACCATCAGGAGATCGGAAAACTACTCAGAAAGGACAAAAAAATGCTATCTATAGGCATTGGAGAGCTTGCAAAACATTACAAAACTGATCATCATTTTGAAAATGTGGATTTATTTGTTGAAAATAGTCTTTTTAATGATGAAATATTAAGTTCTGATTCTATAATCCTTGTAAAAGGGTCAAATGGAATAAATCTATTAAATTTGAAAAAGTTTTTTACAACGGATGATAAACCGTTGATATCTAAGTAAAAAGGAGAATAATTATGTTTTTTCATTTATTTTCGCCATTGGCAGAATATCATATTTTTTTCAATGTCTTCCGATACATTACCTTTAGGTCTGTAGCAGCTTTTATCACAGCATTGTTGTTCTCCTTTTTTATTGGACCAAAAATTATAAATTTATTGAAAAAATACAATGCTGTAGAAAAAATCAACGACCTTGTGCCAGATACCCACAAGAAAAAAGAAGGAACTCCTACTATGGGCGGTTTGATCATGCTCTCAGGGATATTGCTTTCAACAATTTTGTGGAACAATCTCCTTAACTCCTTCATTATCATGTTACTTATCACAATTTTATGGCTCGGAGGTTTAGGATTTTTAGATGATTATTTGAAAAATGTCTTAAAGAAAAAAGAAGGTCTTTCAGCAAAATATAAACTTATAGGACAAACTGTGCTTGCAATTATGATAGCTTGCACGATTTATTTTAGTCCAGAAAGTAGCGAAGTGACTATCATAAATTTACCTTTTTTGAAAGGAGCTTTCATTCAATTGTCTTGGCTGTTTATTCCATTTGTTGTGTTTATGATAGTAGGAACATCGAATGCTGTCAATCTGACAGATGGTTTAGATGGTTTAGCAGCTGGTTTAATAGCTTTGACTACCTTTGGTTTAGGTGTCATGGCTTATTTAAAGGGAAATTATCACTGGGCTGTCTATTTAAATCTAAATTTTATTGGAGAAGCTGGAGAAATAACCATTTTCACTGCTTCGATGATAGGGACGACTCTCGGATTTTTATGGTTCAATACAAGACCGGCTGAGATTTTTATGGGTGATACAGGTTCGCTAAGTATGGGAGGACTCCTTGCCTTAATCTCTATATTTTTACAAGAACAGTTCTTTTTTGCTATAATTGCAGCTGTCTTTATAGCAGAGGCGATGTCATCTATAATTCAAAGATATTTCTTTAAAATGACAAGATGGAAATATGGAGAGGGTAGAAGATTTTTTAAACGAGCTCCTCTTCATCATCATTTTGAATTGAAAGGTGTCCCGGAAGAGAAAATAGTGATCAGGTTTTGGGTAATAGGTGTGCTGTTGTTATCTATTGGCTTAGCTACACTGAAATTGAGATAAAACGGAGTATAAAAAGTTGAGATTATTTTTAAGAAACCTACAAAAAAATTCAAAAGATAAAAAAATTCATATCGGAGTGCTTGGAATGGCGCGTAGTGGACTTGCTGTGGCTCAAAAAGCACTGCAAAATGGTATGAATGTTTTACTCAGCGATAATAAAATTAGAGAAAATTTTCAAAATATTGAGCAGATAGAAAATCTAGCAAAAAACTATGAATCTTCATTAAAAATTGAATTTGGGGGGCATACAGAAAAATTATTCAATATGGATTGTCTTGTTGTGAGTCCGGGTATTCCCTTGAATATACCATTTTTATTAAAAGCAAAAGAAAAAAACATCCCTCTGATAAGTGAAATTGAATTTGCATTTCAGTTTACTCATCCAGATACTAAAATTATCGCTATAACTGGTTCGAATGGCAAAAGCACGACTGCCAGTTTGATTCATCATTTATTAAAATCTCAAGGTTTTGATACCATACTCGCTGGTAATATTGGTGAAGCTTATTCTTGCTTTGATATTGAAAATAAAAAGGATTTTATAGTTTTAGAAGTCAGTAGTTTTCAACTAGAGCTTATCAATGATTTCAAACCTGATGTGGCATTGATATTGAATATCACTCCAGATCATTTAGATAGATACAAGTCTTTTGATGATTATGCGCTGGCAAAATTTAATATATTTAAAAATCAAGATTTTCAAAATATAAAAATTTTGAATTTTACCGATATTACATCAAAAAATATTATTAAAAAAATCGAGCAGTATTCTGATATGGAATTTGTTTTTTTTGCAAATCTTGATTCTTTGGAAGGTAACGATGAATATCCCACCCTTATGAAGGGGGGCTATCTCCAAGAAAAAAAGATATATATAAATAATATAGAAATTGTCTCAGATACGGATATTTTGCCTTTAAAAGGACCCCACAACATGCAGAATATTCTGGCTGCTTTACTGGCGGTATCACCTTATATAGACCTTTCTACAATATATAAAAATCTCTGTGATTTCAAACCACTTGAACATAGATTAGAATCCGTTGTTACCTTGAAAGGAGTCGAATATATCAATGATTCAAAAGCTACTAACACAGAATCGGTGAAGAAAGCACTTTTGTCCTTTGATAAGCCAATTCATTTGATTTTAGGCGGTTATGACAAAGGTGAGGATTTCTATGTTTTGACTGATTATATGATGGGCAAGGTTAAAAATTTATATTTAATCGGCAACACAGCCATAAAAATGAAAGAAATTTTTCAAGAAAAATTTGATTGCGAGGTTTTTCTGAGTTTTGAAAAAGCCATTTTTAGAACTTTTGAGAAAGCACATGAAGGCGAAGTAGTGCTTTTGTCACCTGCTTGTGCGAGTTATGATTGGTTTTTAAATTTTGAAGAACGCGGGAAAATATTTAAGGAGTTAATAAATGGATACAATAAATAAATTTAAATCATTTATCTCAAATTATGACCAAGTATTGATCGGAATAGCTGTTATTCTAATCCTTTTTGGAGTGTATTTACAATTTAATATAGCAACCTCTTTAGGAGATGCTTTTCAGATGAGTTTGTTTATCAATCAGTTGAAATCGCTTGCTATATCGATTGTAGTATTTTTGGTAGTTTTCTGCATTCCAAATCTCAGTAATCTTATCCATAAATATTCTTTCTTCTTTATTACTGTAGTAATAGGTTTATTAGTGTTTGTCTTAGTATATGGTGTGACTACACAAGGTAGCACTAGATGGATTAGACTTCCATTTTTTAGCTTTCAACCAAGCCAATTGGCACATCCTATTTTGATTATATTTTATGCTAAATATTTTGAAAAAAAGAAAGAAATTATCCCCAAAACAGGTTTCTTTAAATTTATCAAAAACTTTAAACCGTTGATTATAATAACTTTAACTATCTTCGCTTTGATCTATCTGGAAAGGCATTTGTCAACACTAGTTGTGCTTGCATTGACATTATGGGCTATGCTTTTTATAGCAGAATTTAAAAAATCTTTGTTAGTTATGTTGTTTTTATTGCTTTTAGGTTCTTTTTGGGTATCGACCAACCTTACACACGGGTATAGATCAACCAGAATGGAAATTTATTCAAAATACTCTCTTTTCCACAAAGCTCTTGGTATAGATATTCAAGAAATAGAAGGGGACTCTTATCAGATCAGGGAAAGTCTCACAGCTATTTCGCAGGGAGGATTGTTCGGGACTGGTAGTGAGGGTGGAAGAGCCAAACACATGTTTTTGCCAGATGTTAATTCAGACTATATTTTTGCAATGATTGGAGAGCAATTTGGATTCTTTGGTGGTTTGATAATCATTTTATTGTTTTCAATATTGCTTTTTAGATCAATGCTTATGAGTTCATCATCAAAATCTTATTTTGATATGCTGGTAATCATGGGAATGGGGGTAAATATTTTTATCACTGCGGCAGTGAACATTGGAGTGTCATTGTCTGCTTTGCCTTCTACGGGTTTGACATTGCCTTTTATAAGTTATGGTGGTTCAGCTATGGTCGTAAATATCGGAATGTTGGCAGTCATGTTGAATATAGGTTCAAAAAAGAGGATAACTCTATGACTAAAAAAATCATGGTTTCAGCAGGTGGCACTGGAGGTCACATAATACCAGCTTTATCTGTTTGTAAAGCATTGATAAATAAAGGTGCTGAGGTCTATTATATTGGTAATGAAAATAGTATGGAATATGAGATCATCAATAAAAACAACATCCCATTTTTAACTATTGATGTCCAAAAACTATACCGAAGTTTGACTTTTAAACATTTATTATTTCCTTATAAGCTATTAAAAAGTATAATTAAAAGCATTAAGTATTTTAATAAAATAAAACCTGATGCTTTTATTGGGTTTGGTGGTTTTGTTGCAGGACCTCCTGCTGTGGCAGCCTGGCTTTGTAGATGCCCAATTTATCTTCAAGAACAAAATTGTAAACCCGGTCTGACTAACAAATGGACTGCGAAATTTGCTAAAGGCGTTTTTCTTGCCTTTGAGGAAGGAAAAAAATATTTCAAAGGAATAAATACTTTTATCACTGGTAATCCAGTATCAATACAGAATAATACCTTCCCTATAGACTCAGACAATAAAGAAACAATAGACGATTCTTCCAGAAAAAAACTTCTCATTCTCGGTGGTTCACAAGGCTCTTTGTATATAAATAATCTGATTCTGGAAAATCTTGAATGGTTTCAAAAAAATAATATTGATTTACTATGGCAAACTGGTAAGAAGCACCTTGAAACTGTCAATGAAGCATTAAATAATAAAAAATATATATTAAAAAACATTAATGAAGTCCCAAAACAAAATATTTTTTGTGACTTTCAATCTGTTTATATAAATGACTGTCAAAAGATTTATACTTTTGATTTTACCAATGAAATACACCAAATTTATAGAAATTCTGACTTCATTATATCGCGTGGGGGAGCTTTGACCCTTTCAGAAATTGAAATCCATAGAATCCCTGTCTTTGTTGTTCCTCTCTCAACAGCTGCTGTGAACGAACAATTTTACAATGCTCTGAGTATCGAAAAGAGAAATATGGGGACAATGTTTGAAGAGAAAAATAAAAATTTATTTCCAGAAAAGTTTGAAGAATTTACAAAAAAAGCACTTTTTATGTATCAAAATAACACACAATCTATTCACCTATCTGCCGCTGAAAACATAGTAAAAATTCTTTTGGAGGAAAAATGACTTCATTTATGCTAAGAAAAACTAAAAAAATTCATTTTGTAGGTATTGGTGGAATAGGAATGAGCGGCATTGCTGAATTTCTGCACAATCAAGGCTATGAAATCTCGGGTTCAGACTTGCAATCTACCGAACTAACTAATCATCTGTCCAATGAGGGAATTAAAATCTTTGAAGGACATAGGATTGAAAACCTTGAAAACATTGATGTTTTAGTGAAATCATCGGCTGTAAAAGATGATAATCCTGAAGTTATCCATGCTCTTCATACTAAAATACCTGTAATTAGAAGAGCTGAAATGTTGGCAGAACTTATGAGAATGTCCTTTGGGATTGGCATTGCTGGTACTCACGGGAAAACGACGAGCACTTCTATGGTTGGCATGATCCTCAGTGCTGCAAATCTTGAACCTACTGTAATAGTCGGTGGTAGAGTTATGAATTATGGGAAAAACAATCTTCTTGGCTCTGGTGAATACATTGTCGTTGAAGCCGATGAATATGACAGGTCCTTTTTGACATTGTCACCTATCATAGCTGCCATTACGAATATTGAAGCTGACCATCTTGATTGTTATGAAAGCCTGAATGATATTAAAGATGCTTTCGTTACTTATGCGAACAAAGTTCCTTTTTTTGGTTCTGTAGTCTGTTGTCTGGATGATATAGGTGTGCAGTCAATTTTACCAGAAATAAAGAAAAACATAGTCACTTATGGTATCACAAGACAAGCAGATGTGCGGGCAATAAACATCGAAAATCGTGATTTCAAAAGTAAGTTTGAGATATTATACAAGGACTACAATTTAGGATCTATAAAAATAAATACTATAGGCAAACACAATATTCAAAATGCTTTATTAGCAGTATCTATAGGAATAGAAATGAATATTTCTTTTGATAAAATAAAGAAAGGTTTAGAAGAATTCAAGGGTGTTTACCGAAGATTTGAATTTATTGGAGAAATAAATAAAATAAAAATATTTGATGATTATGCACATCATCCGACTGAAATCATGGCAACCCTACAAGGTGTCAGAGAAAATACAGAAAATAGGGTGATAGCTGTTTTTCAACCTCATCTTTATTCAAGAACAAGAGATTTTTATGCAGAATTTGGGAGGTCATTTTATAATGCTGATATATTAGTAGTCACCCCTATTTATCCAGCTCGTGAAGAGGAAATAGAAGGGATTTCAGGACAATTGATAGTAGATACAGCAATCCAATCTGGACATAATAAGGCTATCTATATAGAAAATAATGAGTTGATAATAGATACCCTTATTGAAATAATGAACGAAAATGACATTATTGTTACACTTGGAGCTGGCGATATTCATAAATTTGGAAAAAAATTGTATGATTTAAGCTCTAGCGAAGATTTTCAAATCAAAACAAATGCTTCAAAAGCAACAATAAATGGGTAATGATATGAATATTTATTGCTATAAAGATATGACCGTTATCTCAACCTCACCCAATAAAAATAGGGATAATATTAAATCCCATTATGTTGATTTAAAAATACTGTCTCCTATAAACACTGTGGGGAGCATTGGTAAAATATGCTTCCCCACATCCTCTACAGAGATTCAAGAAGCGCTTTATTTTGCAAAGGAAAATCATTTAAAACCTTATTTTCTCGGTGGAGGCTCTAATACATTGATAGGACATTTATCAAAAATCATGATTATCAGTGACAGAGATTATCCAGAACATTGGGATATTAAAGATGACCAAATCATTGTGAGTTCCAACACTTATGTAAATTATCTTGTCATAAACGCAGCCCAAGAAAGGCTTTACGGACTTGAGTTTTTGGCTGGGATACCTGCTCATTTGGGCGGTTTGATTTATATGAACGCTGGTGCTTATGAGAGAAATATTTCTGATTTTATTGAATGGATTACTGTCGTAGATGAATCTGGAGAAAAGAAAATTGAAAAAAATGACATTCAATTTGGGTATAGGTCGACAAATATAAAAGGTTTAATCACTAAAATATGTTTTAAACTACATTTAGAGCCTGATGATGACTATCTTTCTTTAATAAAAGCTAAAATAGAGCATTTTACAAAAGATAGAGAGAGTAAACATCCAATGAATTTCCCAAGTCTTGGTTGCTTTTTCAAAAACCCAGTTAATCAGCATGCAGGTTATTTGATTGAAAAAGCAGGCTTGAAATCTTACCAAATTGGTGGAGCGATGGTTAGTCCCAAGCACGGAAATTTTTTAATCAATGTGGGAAATGCAAAATTTGAAGATTTTATCGATTTGATAAATCATGTCCAAAATGTTGTATATGAAAAATTCGGAATAAAGCTCGAATTGGAGATAAAAATAATTAATGAATAGTTTTTTTATTGCAGGGAAGCGATTTTTCTCAGACGATGGAGAGATTGCCTACCTACCCCTTAATGATAGGGGTAGGTAAGGTATATTTAAAGGAGATTTTAATGCCAAAAAACAGAAAAAAAGTTCGTGGTAATAGCAGATTTTACATTTATTGGGTAGTTTTACTCGGTGTTGTTTTTTATGGAGGTTATCACCTCACAACATTATTTCGCGAAACGAGTCTTTTTAGGATAAAAGAGATTCATATCAAAGGTAATAGACTTGTTGATAAAGACATATTATATAATATCGCAGAACCTTTTAAAGGTGTAAATTTCTTTTCACTCAATGTGGAGGATCTTGCCCTTAGGTTTCAAGCTATGTCGCGCATAAAAAGTATAAAAACTATGAGAATCTTTCCTTCAAGGCTGATTATCACTGTCAGAGAAAGAAATGGTGTTTTTTATGTGAAAGACAATTCAGGAGAATTTCATCCTATTGATAACGAAAGATTTATTCTTGATAAAGCCGATTGGTATTTAGAAGAAGATTTACCTTTAATAAATATCAATATCCCTCGAGAAAATATCATTGTTGGTCAAAAACTTGAAGACCCCAGAATTGAATATATTTTTTATGTTTATGACATTATGACTCATACAAACCCAGATATACTGCCAGATATTTCAGAATTTTATTTTATTCGCAATGATTTATACTTTGTCGACATGCAAAGTGGTAGTCGAGTTGTTTTGAGCACTGAAGATTTGTCACAACAGATAAATAGATTTGTCTTTTTGAGAAATAATCAGGGTTTTGATAGAAATTCAACTATCGATCTACGATTTGGTTCGCAGATAGTAGTTCGATAGATTTATATAACTCCCTTCATTTAGGAGGGATAAAAAAAGGAGACAAGATGAGTGAGAGAGTGATAACAGCAATTGATTTAGGTTCTTCAAAGATTTGTGTCATTATAGCTTTGCTACATGATAACAATAAGTATGAAATCAAAGGTGTAGGTATTAGCGAATCAAGGGGTATTGAAAATGGTTTGGTCAGAGATTTACAAAGAACAGCAGAATCTATTAATAGTGCTGTAGAAAAAGCTCAAGAACAAGCCAAAATCGCAGCAGACAACATCTTTGTAGCTGTTTCTGGACAGCATATTAGAAATAAAAATACGGAAGGCAGAGTTTCTATTGCTATAGGTAATCAATCCTGTGAAATAGACCAATCACATGTTGATTCGGTGATTAACGATGCTAAAAATTCGATTAAAAGGGAAGTGGGTTCTGAAAGACTGGAAATACTGCATTGTATTCCACAAGATTTTGATATAGACTCACAAAAAGGGATTTTAAACCCCATTGGTATGTCCGGATTCTCAGTTACTGTGCATACTCACATTATTCTCGCGGAAACTAACCATCTCAGAAATATTAGAAAGGCTTTTGAGATGTCTGGTTTGACTGAACCTACTATTGTTCTCGGTTCGATTGCGACTGCGGAATCCATTACGAGTGAAGATGAAAGAAGACTCGGTTGTATAGTTTTAGATATTGGTCAAGGAACTTCTGAATTGATGATATATCAAAGCTCTTATTTAAAAACTTATTTATGTATACCTAAAGGTGGGTCGCTTATTACTAATGACCTTGCAATTGGTCTGAGAACACCACCTTCTGCAGCTGAAAATTTAAAAATTGACTATGCAAACGCATATCCTGCAGCTTTAAACCCGGAGGTGATGGTCGAAATTGAAGGCATCGGTGGCAGGCAAGCCCAGAGAAAACCTCATACATTGATAGCTGAAATAGTTCAAACTAGATTAAATGATATTTTAGATACATGTTATAAAGGAATTTTGGGTGATTTTAATAGATTGGATACACTTACAGCGGGCATGGTTATGACTGGAGGAACTTCCCTGATTGAAAATATCCAATATCTGATTGAGGACGAAAGTGGTTTCAATCTACCTTGCAGAATTGCTTATCCTGAAATAAGAAGATTGAGTGGTGCATACTCTACGCTTGATAATCCAATGTATTCTTGCGTTATTGGGTTATTGTACTACGGTATGAACAGTGAAACCAAAAATACAAAAGGTAGACCAAAGTCTAAAGGACAAAGCAAAGTCTTTAGTAATATAGGTAAAACCTTCAAAAACATATTTACTAAAATTTCTGAACTTTAAAGGAGGTTCAAAATGGAAATGGTTTTAAAAACAGATGCTATTTATTCAACTAAAATCAAAATCGTAGGCGTCGGAGGTGCTGGTGTCAACGCCGTAAATTCTATGATTAAATCTGATATTCAAAGTGTTGAATTTGTAGTTGCAAATTGCGATGTTAAAGACTTGTCAAAATCTTTGGCAAGCAAGAGAATTTATTTAGGATCTAAACTCACTAAAGGGGACGGAGCTGGTGGTATTCCTGAAATTGGTAGAAGAGCTGCTGAAGAATCGCTTGAGGACATTGAAGAAATGCTTATGGATACAAGTATGCTTTTTATTGCTGCTGGAATGGGTGGCGGAACTGGCACAGGGGCTGCTCCTGTCATTGCTAGGAAAGCTAAAGAAATGAAAATTTTGACCTTGGGGATTGTCTCTTTACCTTTTGATTTTGAGGGGAAAAATCGCCGAGAAAACGCTTGTAAAGGGATACAAGAAATTCAAGATGTTGTTGATACTTTGATTGTGATTCCTAATAATAAAATGGCTAAAATTTATGGGAAACTGCCATTCATGGAAGCATTTAAAAGAACTGACGATATCATCACAAATGCTGCTCACTCTATATCCGATATAGTAAATAGAGCTGGGTATATAAATATCGATTTTGCAGATATTAAATCAGTTATGAGCGATGCTGGTTATGCTTTGATGGGAATTGGTATGGCTGAAGGTGATGACAGAGCAATGAAGGCTTCCAAAGAAGCTATCGAAAACCCTTTGCTCCAAGACATCGATCTTACTGGATGTAAAGGGTTATTAATAAATGTTTCGGCTGGAAATGATTTTATGATGGATGAATTTGACCAAATCAGCGAAGTCATTACTAGCGAAACTGGTAAAAATGGTAATATCTTTATTGGTTTTACTCCTGATGATAGTCTCGAAGGCAAAGTAAAAGTTACTATTATCGCTACAGGTTTGTCACCTTCGGAGGCTGTCAAATCACTTCAACTCGAAAATATCAATTTGGGCTTTGATAAAAAGCCACCGATGACTATTGAAATGCCGCCACAACCACCTAAACCTCCTATTGATGACGAGTGGAAAGTGATCAGAGAAAGAATTAAAAATGCTAATAATCCTTCAGAACCTGAACCTAAAAGCCCAGAACCTGCTCCTTCTATCAATAACTCAGGAAAAATGTTTAATTCGATTGATTTTAAGCAAAGCGATCCACCTGCTTTTTTGAAAAAATACTTCCAATAACCAGGAAAATGTTTAATTCGACTGATTTTAAACAAGGCGATCCATCTGCTTTTTGAAAAAATACTTCAACTAAGTATACCATAAACATACTCTCTCATAAGCTGGGGACGGTATATATGCCGTCCCTGCTTTTTTATACTATTCCTCATTTAAAATGTAACTCGAACTTTCTAGTTCTAGTGTATATTTCAATCGTCAGATGGAAATCTGAAGTTACTCTTTAATCGAGGATTAGTATTAACCTCTTTTCTATTTCCGATTTTAAATCATAGTGTCATTTTGATTAATATTTTCAATATTCTCTTGACAAAAAATGCGATTTTTATTTTATTGTAAAAAAACATAGTTTGGAGAAATAAATGGATAAACATGCAATATCAATAGCCGAAATTAATGCAACATTGGACAGAATCATAAGAGATAGAGAAAAAGAGGCTCAAGAAAGAAAAAAGGAATTGGACACTCTCAGGGCTAATATGGCAGCTCAAATCGAAAAAATATCAAGAGACATAGCTGAATTGAGAGCTGAAACTCGCGGTATAAGTGAAAGTAATGGAATGTTTACAGAAGCATATTTTCATAACACAATGCAAAACTCGATGTGTTTTGGTGGGATAATGTTTGACATAATAGACCAATCTTTTTCACGCTCAAAAAAAATGCCAGATGGTACAAAAATTAAAGATGAATATGATATCGTTTTGTATAATGCAGAAACTATTGCATTGATTGAAATAAAGTATAGAGCTTACAAAGATGATACAATGGACTTAATAAATAGAAAACTAAGAGTTTTTAAACAACTATTTCCAAAATATGCAAATCACAAATTTTTATTAGGACTTGGAGGTCTATCTTTTGAAGATGGAGTCGAAGACGATGCCATCAATCATGGAATAGGCATTCTAAAAACAAAAGGTGAAAGTATTGAAATAATAGA